>JADYXQ010000148.1 GCA_021772135.1 Candidatus Obscuribacter sp. | reverse complement strand
CTGCAGCCTCCGCCTCCGCCTCCGCCTCCGCCTCAATGGATAGAGTGCCCTCATCAGTCGACGAACCGATGACCAATACCCAGGCAAATAAGGTTGACGCTCTTTCTCGCTTGCTCGAAGTTGCAAGCAAAGCACCGCATAAACCGGCTGATGAGAAACGTTATCCCAGTGATTCCGCTTCAAAACTGGCCGCTGAAATTAACAGGCCGCCGGGCAAAATCAGCCGGCAGGTGGATGTTTTGAATGCCCCAGATTATCTCAATCAAGGCAATCAAAATGCGGCGCCTTCACCATTTACATCTCCATTCACTTCACCGTCGGCTACCCACAACAGGCAGGCCAGCCAGGGTGCCGATCCGCTGCCGACCAATCCTTATGCGTTATCAGCGGAAATGCCGCAAGCAATGGTGTCAAATGACGCTGTCAGTGCAAGAATTGCTGCTCTTAATCGTAAATTAGAAGAAGGCAGTCGCTCGCCCACAGCTTCGGCTATGAATATCGAAGCTATGAATCAGGCCCAATCTCAAGCCGGTACGGCCACAGGCACAGGCAGCTCACCGTCGGTGAATAGTTTGAGCCAGCTGCCGTCACAAGTTGATGATTCGCCGTCCACGCGAGCAGAGCTGGTTAACCGCATTCTCGGTTCGGCCAAGATTTCGCAGCATGGTACCAAAATACCTGATACCGCCAGTAGAACCGTAGCCGACGCGGTGGTCAATGCTGATCAAGTCAACGCTATTCGATCGGCCAAAGGTGCTAAGCCTGGTCGGGAGAATGCACCGAACCGGCCAAGAGCGCGGGTTTCGAGAATGCCTGGTTTCGACCCGAGGCCGCTTATCTTTATTGCTATTGTGCTCTGTGTGGTGGGCGGCGGTGGTTTCTATGCTATCCAAAACGGTATCATCAAGCTCAATTTCCCTTCCCTGAAAACCGGCTTAGATGCCAAAGTTTCAGTTGATCAACTGATCAAATCCGGTGACTTGGAGCACGCTCGAGAATTGTTGGAAGCAAAAGTCAAGAGTGGCAAAATCACCAGTTCTGAAACTGAGAAACTTTATTCGGTCTACTACCAACAAGCCGACAAAATTGACGGAGATGATGCCACTGAAGCCATTAAATTGCTCGAGAAAATTCCAAGTCGTTCCAAGAAGTTCAAAGATGCTCAAAAGCTTGTGCGTAAGCTTAAGAAGAAGGTGAAGAAGAACTGAGATGAAGCTCTGTCTTCAGTGTAACACTCACTTCCAAGGTGATTTTGAGCAATGTCCTGATGACGGCGCCAAGCTCATTGCAGTGCCTGACGATCCTGTCATTGGAAAAGTATTGGGTGAGAAATACCGCATTCTCTGCCCCGTAGGCAAAGGTTCAATGGGTGTTGTCTACAAAGCCATTCAGGAATCCACCGGCCGTGAGATGGCAGTAAAATTGCTCCACCATTTTCTTGGCACCAACTCTGATTCGGTGAAGAGATTTCACCGTGAAGCCAAGGCAGTCAGCCGCTTAAGTCATCCGAACATTATTCGACTTTACGATTTTGGCGTGATGGATGAAGGCCAGCCTTATATCGTCACTGAATTACTCAATGGTGTCACTCTTTCCGACATATTGCGCAAGCGTGTCTTTGTCAATCTTAACCAGGCCCTGCCTCTGTTTGAACAAGTTTGCGCCGCCATTGGTGAAGCGCATCGCAGCCGCGTTATTCACCGAGATCTTAAACCAGAAAATATCGTCATGGAAGAGGTCGACATCAGCGGCAATCTTGACGCTCCTGATTTAATCAAGAAAAACGCCATTCGCGTGCTCGACTTCGGTGTGGCAAAAATGTGGACTGAAAGTGGTGCCACCTCCGCATCTCTCACTATTGAAGGCAAGGTTTGTGGCTCGCCTGCTTACATGAGCCCTGAGCAGTGCCGTGGCGTCGATGTAGATTACCGTACGGATATTTATTCGATGGGTGTGGTGTTTTTTGAAACTCTCACCGGAAAAAGACCTTTCGCCGCCGATGATTTGATGGCGCTGATGTTGATGCATGTCAACAATCAGGCACCGTCCATGGGGTCAGTCAATGAGAAAGTGACTTTTCCTAAAGAAATCAACGATGTAATTATGAAGGCGATGGCCAAGAATCCCAATGAGCGGCAACAAAGCGCCGAAGAACTCTGGGAGGACATTCAAGCAGCCTGTAATGGCCGACAGAAGACAGTGACCGTTGCGCCTCCGGAGAACTGGATACCTTTTCAAGGTAAAGGCGGCCTGGTTTTTCGTACCACCGACGACGGTACTGCTTCGCTGGAGACTTCTGACACTTATTCTACTTTAGGCAATCCTAATGCCATCCTCGACTGGATTCCCCCAGCGCCCTCAACCGATAACAGTAAAAATCGTAAGGGCAGCAATAAAATAATGATGGTGGCAAGGGCGTTGTTCCTTGGTGCTCTTGTGGTGGCAGGCACCTATCAGTTTAGTATCTACCTCAAAGCCAATGATGAAGCCAAGAATGCCTCGCTCTTAATCGGTCGAGGTAAGTGCGAAGAAGGTGTTATCGTCCTTGAGCGGTTACAGAAAGAGAACAAACTGCAGCCTGAATATAATGATACTCTTGCCGACGCTTATGTGCAGATGGCCATGCAGTATGCAAAAATCGGCAATTACAGCCGTTCCGTCGATCTTTTGAAGAAAGTGCCGGCTAAAGCCAAAGCTGCAACTCAAGCTCAACATCTGCTGCGGCGCTACTCGCCTCGCGTGCGCAGCTAAAATTTGCTCGTTAGCTCTGCGATTATTCTTGCAGCGCTAAAATTCTTTTCTTTAGTTCTGCCGCTGAGCCTGGCCTCTGCTCTTGATCTTGGGCTGTGAGCTCCTCTACCAGCAGATTGAGCCCTGCTGATAGGGAAGGGGATAAAATTTCTGGTGAAGATTGTGATAGTGGTTCAGGATCTTGACCGGTAAGCATATAAAACATAGTGGCGCCCAAGCCATATAGGTCACTGGTGGTGGTGGCATGACCCCGAAACTGTTCGGGAGAAATATAACTCTGCTTGCCCACCAGGGTTCCTGTTGCTGTGCCGATAAGTTCATTGGCGGCGCCAAAATCGATTAGCTTTATTTGGCCGTCAGCGGCAATGACAATATTATCCGGTGTGACATCTCGGTGTACAACCGCTGGCACTTGCTCGTGCAAATATTGAAAAATTGCCGACAGCTGCAAAAAATAATCGAGGGCATCAAGCTCATGACATGGGCCTTCCAATTTGACTTTCTGCCGTAGATTCTGACCACTGATGTAGTCGAGTAAAAGGTAGTGGCGACTGTCTTCGATAAAATGGTCATAGACTTTGACCACGCCAGGGCAGTCTAGTTTTAATAATAGTGCTGCTTCGCGGCAGAACATTTCCTGGGCCTTGATTTTGAGGGCGTCATTGGCTCCTGGTGGAATTACCGATTCTTTCAGTACACGAAGGCTGGTATTGGATTCTTGCACCAGATAGATGGCTGACCAGCCACCGAAGGCCAGTTGGCGAATTACTTTGAGTTTGTTGTCCTGCAACCTTTGCCCCGGGTTCAGGGGCATGTAGGCGGTGGCGCTGTAGCGATTTGACAATTCCTCTTCCCACATTTTTGTATAGCTGAGCAAGGTATCTCCTGGCTCAGAAGCTGTATTCCAGAGCACTTCTTTTAGTTGTTCGATGCGATTGTCCAGGGCACTGGTCGGCAACCAGTTAGAAATGCTTACCAGCAAATATTCGATGTCGCTGGCCACCAGACCATTTAGATCGAGAGTGACGCTACCCTGACCGGTTTTGAAGCAGATTTTTAACGAGTTTAGATCTGAAAGGTCCTGGCCTTCGATGACCACGTGAGTAATCTGTCGCCATGTGATGAAACGCTCAAAGTTATTTGAAAGACTGTTTAAAACCGGAACACTAAACCCGTCTTCGGCAACGGTAAGATTGCTGTCTTCGAAGAGTCCTGTGAGGGTGGCGCCAATCATGTAAAATATAGAAAGGTAAAAAATCAGGCTGGCCGTGCCTATGAGTGATTCACGCCCACCGCTGAAAACTGTCATCAATGCCATCACCATTACCAGCAGCGCTAGAAGTACAGGTGCTAAGAAACCCCAGAATGGCATGCTTAAGTTACAGAGCAGCAGGCATGCTTTGGCTACCGGTGAATCATAAATGATTACTTTTTCTTGACCGTGGCCGGACATCACTGGCCCTCCCTGACACGGCTGAGAAATTCTTTCATTTGCTCTATTGTGTTAAAGCGTTTATCTAGAGTCGGTTCTGTGGCTGTGGCAATAAACTGATCGAAAATGGGATTGATCGAATCTATTATTTTATTGGGGTGCGAACAGCCCAGGGCTTCTGGCTCTGAGCCTGTGAGCATAAAGTATAAAGTTGCCCCCATGGCATAAAAATCACTCTGGGGGCAGGGATAACCTCGAAATTGCTCCGGCGGCAGGAAATTATGTTTGCCTACAATAGTTGCTTTGGCTCCGGTAATTTCTGCCGATTGCAGCGCTACATCAAAGTCTAAAAGCTTAATTTGACCCTGTTGGTTAAGTAAAAGATTGTCTGGTGTGAAATCACGGTGCACTACTGGCGGTGTGCGGTGGTGCAGATATTCAAGTATGGCAAGCATTTGCTCTGCCTTGGCCACGACTTCATTTTCATTGAGCGGGCCTTCTGTCAACACTTTATCTCTCAGGGTTTTTCCTTCTACATATTCGAGCATGAGAAAGGCGCGATGACCCTCAATAAAATAGTCATGCAATTTGACTATCTGTTGATGATCAAGGCTCTTCAACAATTTGGCATCGCGTTCAAAGCGTTCGGTAATTCGTTTTTTTGCGCTATCGATAAACAGCGGCAAAATGATTTCTTTCAAAACAACAGTGGTAGGAAGATCCGCAGGGTCAGCCGCCATTTCTGCCAGGTAGGTTACACCCTGGCCGCCGCTTGCCAATTGTTGCTTAATCACCAGGGAATGATGTTCGAGCTTATCGCCTGCTTGTAGTGGAGTGAGCTGATTTAAACCGGGTGCTTGCTCAAGTGATGATAACCAGAGCTCTGTATACGTAATTTCGTTGGCGGGGGTAAACAGTTCAAGCAATTTTGGATCAATTGAAACCTCAGAGCCCCAGGTCTTCAAGGCTTCCAGAAATTGCCCGCGCGTAGATTCGTCATGAAAAGCACGCAGAGGAATGGCCAGGGGCAATCTATCTGTATTTGTCTTTATTTCGATGATTCCGATACCATTTGTACTCGCGCTCTTTTGATCTTCTCGACCAAGCAGATTGATTGAAGTGATTTCGGGCCAGCTAATATTTTCTTGCGCCACTGAGCCAGTGGGCACGTGTAATTGGGGCGTGATGCCCTGCTTGTTTACTACAATGCTGTCAGGCTCCATCCATTTTTTGAGGAGATAGTAAAGGCAAAGTACAACAGTGAGAACAAAACCAAAAAAACCAATAGAAATGTCTAATTTCACTATAAGTTGACCAAACAGATTGAATATTTCGGTAACGAGCGTTACCGCTGTGTGTAACACTGCCGACAACGCCGGAATTTCCTCTGCCGCTAAAAAAGCCAGAGCAATGCCACCAAAGCCGGTCCAGAATATCGTCCATGCTCTAAAAAAGCCTACGTCGAAAATGACATCGTACTGTGACATGTACGATAAAATTTTAGAGACCTGATAGTCATTGCCCATAAGAATTATAATCTGAAGGTCATCGCCTGGGGCTTCTGTGCTGGCAATAGTTGAGCCGTCGCTCTTTGCCATCAGCGCTGCACGCACTGCAGGGCTAATCTTTGCTGTTCGCAGTTTTTGCGCCATTAATGTCCAGAGCATTTCTGCATTCTCTTTAGAGAGATTGCTCAGCGAAAATTTATACGGATGATCTTTATTGACGGCTTTGACGTAGAGGTTTTGTCGCTCAAGGCCAACTGACTGAATATCTGAATATTTGCAAGCGAGGCGGAGAGCACCCGGTAAGCGGAGATTGTCTTTTTCAAAAATTATTTGACTACGCCTCAAGGCAAACAAGCGATAAATGCAACAGACGGTTATCGACATAGCCAGCAGTGCAAATGCAGGAGAGATCGTCAAGCTCAATCCCGGCAGCATGATTAACCAGATTGGCATAGATAAAAGCAAAAGACGCTGTTGGAATTGTTCCATGCTGCCGTTCAATTCAATTTTTGTGCTTCTGTATTTGGTCATTTGTATTTAGTCATTAAATCTACTCTAGAGGCAACTGCCGAATGGCAGCAATTTTCCCTTTGACAATTTTGGCGGACTGCGGCCGCTCACTCTGGTCTTGATTGGTGAGGCTTTGCACTAACAGGTCTAATGCCGGAAATACCTTCACCAGAGCTTGAGGTGTTGATTGGCAGAGCGCTTCTGGTTCACGGCCACAGAGCATAAAATGCAAGGTGGCACCCAGAGCGTAGAGGTCGCTTAAAACCGTGGCGTGGCCGCGAAATTGTTCAGGCGCGATATAACCTTGTTTGCCAATTAAAGTACCCGTTGCCGTGCCCACTATTTCATTGGCTGCGCCAAAATCTATCAGCATGACTTTGTCGCCATTGACTACAATATTGTCTGGAGTGAGATCGCGGTGCACCATAGGCGGTTCCAGCTCGTGCAAATAAATTAGAATATCAGCCAGTTGCTCTCCATAATCAAGAGCGTCGAGCTGGTGCATAGGGCCCTGCAATCGCACCAGCTGGCGAAGATTTTGCCCGCTTACATAATCGAGCAATAAATACTGTCTATCGGCTTCGCTAAAGTGTTCGTGCACCTTAACGATCTTTGGGTGATCTAGTTTTAGCAACAATTGCGCTTCGCGGGAAAACATCCCTAGTGCCTTTGCCTTTAGATCGTCTGATGCCAGAGGCGGGATGACACACTCTTTCAAAACTTTCAATTTCGTGTTTGACTCTTGCACAAGATAGACCGCCGACCAGCCGCCAAAAGCCAGTTGCTTAATCACCTTAACCGTACTATCCAGCAGCTTTTGACCTGGGTTGAGCGGAATGTAAGCAGTACTGCTAAAGCGATCGCTCAGTTCATCCTCCCACATTCGTGTAAAGCTCAAAGCATGATCTTGATTGGCAGACTCCAGGCTGCCGGCATTCCACAAAGATTCTTTCAATTCTTGTAAGCGTAAATCTTGCGCTCTCTGCGGCAGCCAGTTGCTCATACTGACGAGCAAATATTCGATGTCGTTGTTCGAAATACCGTCTAGTCCGAGTTTAACCGTACCTTCGTCGAGCATCATATGCAGTTTAAGGTTATCGACTTCGCCCAGATCGCCAACCAGCATGATGCTTTTAATCTCCCGCCACTCAATGAAGCGGCGCATTTTGTTGCTCAGGCTGGGCAAAATCGGTACAGTCAGACCGTCTTCACTGATTAGAATTTTATTGTCTTCAATCAAACCTTTAGCAATCGTGCCGAGAAAAAATAATAGAATCAGATAGAAACAAAAACCAAGAATTTTGATCAAATCATTCCAACTGTTCTCGTTTAATCCAACCATCAGTCCAAGCAGGCAAATTATACCAAAAACGGCTGTCAGGCCTGCCATGGCTGGCGCCAGCACACCCCAGATCGGCAAAGAAAGATTGCACAAAAATAGACAAACTTTTGCCGGTATTGAATCATAGATGATGATTTTTTCTGGTGTCATTGTGCGTCACTAATCAGGGCAGATTGATTTTCTAGCTTTGCCAGTAACTCGTCTGCACTGCCGCACCTTGCTTGTAAAACAGGCTCTGTGCAATACGCCACCAGATGGTCTAAAAGGGTTGATACCGGCGCACTTCTCTCTGGATGGCTGGCGGCGAGAGGCTCTGGTTCGCCTGCTGTTAGAAGATAATAAGCGGTGGCTCCCAGTGCGTAAATATCGCTTTGAGGGCAGGGACGCCCCTGAAACTGCTCGGGTGGCAGATAGTTTTGCTTGCCGGCAAATGAGACTCTGGCTGTTGTCTCTTGCTCAAAGCTAGTAGCGACGTCGAAGTCTAATAGTTTAATTGTACCCGAGTCGTTAATGACAATATTCTCGGCGGTAAAATCGCGGTGCACTACCGGCGGTGTGCGGCTGTGTAAATAAACCAGTATGGTGGCCATCTGCTTCATTAATTCGAGCACCGCTGCTTCGCTTAGAGGGCCATCTTCCACGACTTTTTGTTTTAAGGTCGTGCCTTCAACATGTTCAAGCACAAGAAATGCCCTGCTACCTTCGATAAAATAGTGGTGCAGTTTTACTACCTGAGGGTGGTCGAGGCTTTGCAGCAATTTGGCATCGTGTTCAAAACGTTCGGTCATACGCTTTTTTACTGTTTCGTTGTAGAGCGGTAAAATAAATTCTTTCAATACCACTTTATTGTCTGAATCCGAGTCGTAAGCCAGATAAGTGACAGCCTGGCCTCCGATGCCCAGTTGTTTTTCAATTTCAAGATTGTGCGAAAGCTTTGCACCATTTACCAGCGGTGTGAGCTCTTTTAGCTGTGGAGCCGAATGCAGTGAAGAAAACCACAGCTCAGTGTATGAAACATCTGCATGGGGAGTTATCAGCTCTTGAATTTTGGTATCGACATCTATGCACCTGCCCCAGGCATTAATGGCTTCGAGAAAGAGCTGGCGATCATGATTTGAGGTCAGCGCGGCCAGCGGTATCTGGATGGGTAGCCGGTCACGCCCTTGGTCGTTGTAAGCCCTTATTTCAATAACGCCGCCGGCATCGCTGCTCTGAGACCCATACAATTTAATTGAAGCAATAGATTGCCAGCTCAGATGTTCTCTCGGTACCGAGCCTGTCGGTGTATTGAGAAGGGCGGTGAAACCAAGATAATCGATGAAAACGCGATCCGCTTCATGGAATTTTCTCAAGAAACGGTCCATACTGAATAGCATCAGACAGACAAGGCCGCAAGTACCGATACCGGCCAAATGAAGCCACCAGCTCGAACTCAGAAAGTCACTGAATAAGTGCACCACTTCGGTGAGATATATCAATAGCGCCGTGAGGTTATCATAAGCAACGCGAGTTCGATCGGCAACGATTACGGTATAGACGATGGCAGCTATCGACCAGCAGGCCAGCCATACTCTGGCTATGCCCAGGTCATAACCTTTTTCGAATCGAGTTAAGTGAGCAAATGTTTGAGAAAGGGTAGAGTGCGCCTTAAGATTTAGAGTTACCTGCAGGTCATTGGCATGCTCTTGCGCCGCCAGCTCAGCGCTCTGTTTTAACGCTTGCCTGCCTTTAACCGGTTGCCCAACCCAATTTTTTAAACGCACTCTCACTTCTGGATTTATTTGTGCGCCTTTGAATCTGGTGGCAAAAAGCGTCCAGAGTTTGGCCGCCTCCTCCCGTGAAAGACCGGCCAGAGAAATCTCTCGTAGCTTGGTGTCTGAAGTTGTGATGCGGAGCGCGTTGGTGGGATCAATTTCAATTTTGCTGATTTCACCGTATAGGTAAGCGGGTCTGAATGCGCCCGGCAGCCTGAGGCAATCATCTTGGAAAATTAGTTGACGGGTGCTTTCAAAACTGTAGACGTAATAAAAAAGCAGTAGGCCTGGCAAAACTTCGATGCCGTATCCGAGCCAGTGAAAAAGCATAAACGAAAGGAAATACCAGACTGGTGCTTGAAGGGCAAGCATCTTCATCACCATTCGCTCATTAGGAGTGGTGAGATCGATTGTGCATTCAGGCAGGCGATTCTTTTTCTTCTTTTTTATCGTAGGCATCACTGGTGATTCTCTCCACAGTCATGCCCGGGGGAGTTTTATTTAAAACCGCGCGCTGGCAGGCGGAAGAGTGCACCGGCATTGCTTGAAACCTGCGAGGCCAGAGTTTCTAAGCTAGTTTGGCGCAGATTGGCTAGCTTTTCTGCTGTAAACCAGACATAGGCGGGCTCATTTCTTTCCCCGCGTACCTTTTGTGGTGAAAGAAATGGGCAGTCGGTTTCTACCAGCATTCTCTCTTGCGGCACAAGCGCTGCTGCTTCTTGAATGTTGGTGGCTTTGTTGTAAGTAAGAATGCCCGAAAATGAGACGTAGAAATCTAAAGCGGTAATCGCGTCTAAATGCTCTGGACCACCGGTAAAACAGTGAAAAACGCCTCGCACTTTACCCTGCCCGGCGCTTTTCAGCAGGTCGAAAGTGTCTTCCCAGGCGTCGCGACAATGCACGATGACAGGTTTATCTAGAGCCACGGCAATTTCAATTTGTTCGCGAAAAGCAGTCAGCTGCTCCTCTCTAGAGCTATTGTTGTAAAAATAATCCAGGCCGCACTCGCCCACCGCCACCATCTTGGGGTGCGTCAGGGCCCGCAAAATTTTCTCTTTGTGTTCGGGGCTCCAGAAGCGCGCTTCATGCGGATGTTGCCCGGCGGCACCGTAGACACTTGCACGACTTTCAATTAACTCGAGCAATTCTTCGATGCCCTCGACAGCCACAGCTGGATTAATCAAGGTGTGGACGTCCATGGCCAGAGCGCGGTCAAGAATCAGTTCTCGCTCTTCTTGAAAATACTCTTTGACCACGTGTGCGTGGCTGTCGATAATGCCACCGGCGCATTTAGGCGGAACAACCGGTTCTCTGTTTTTTGCTTGTTTTGTCATAATAATTGCGGTAATTGCGAATTGCCTTTTGGGCAATATAGAGTAGAGTAAGTTTTAGGAATACTGATTCCTGAATTTCGAGTTAAACCATGATTTTCAAACACCTTACCAAATTATTAGCGATTGCTGGCGGCCTGGTTTTATTAAGCGGCTCATTCTCTGCCGCTTATGCCGAAACCTACAAAGGTGGCGTGCAGCAAGAAGATGTTAATAAAATTCCTACCCCAACCCTTAATCGCAACGACCTCCAGAGTGGTGGAGATCCCTTCCAGGGTTCCGCCGGCGACAACCAGGTAGATATGCTGCAATTGCCTCCCGGCAGTATGGATGTGGAAAAGCTCAGAGCTCCGGCTCCGCCGAAGAAACCTTATAAGGCAAATATTGAAGATCAGGGTCAGGGTGATTTCAGGGGTCAGCAGATGATGCCGACGATGGAACAGCCGCCTAATAATCCTCCTCCTCAGCGCCAACCTCCGATGCAATCTTCTGCTCAGCAGCAGCAACAGAGTAATGATCCGGACGGCTCGGCAGCCATGCAACTTTTGTGGGATGCCTGGCACAAACGAGTAGCAGAGACCATCTATGTCAGATTCAACAGCCTGGCTCAAATGGCCTTTAAGCACAGTCAGCCTCTGGCCTGCCAGGTCAGTTATATGGTTGCTCGCGATGGCCGGGTCGGCAATGTGCAATTGCTGCAGAAGAGCAATAATCCGATTTTCAATACCATGCTTCTTGGCGTAATTAATTCTATGAACGGCAATCCGGTTCTTGAATATCCACCCAATTCGCGTCGCCAGTTTGTGGAAAAGACAGGTACGTTCACCTGGAATTATGGACAGAACGGCTTTAAATTCACCACAGGCGATAAAGAAACCATTCCAGGTCAGGGTCAGGGCCAGCAACAAATGCGGCCTATGCAACAACAACTGCAGCAGCCGATGCAGCAAATGCAGCAGCCCATGCAACAGCAGATGCAGCGGCCCATGCAGATGATGCAGCAAATGTTCGGCAGGTAGTTTTTTCTCAAATGACTGTCACCAAAATCAACGCAGACCTGACGGCAAAGCTGATTGCCATCGTGGGCCGTGAATACGTGCTTGACGATCAAGTCGATATTGGCTTGTACGATTGCGACGCTGAGACTTTAGATAAGGCCGCACCTGATTTAGTGGTATTGCCGGCCACCACCGAGCAAGTTGCCGCTGTGATCAAAGTGGCCGCTCAGTATAAAATTCCGATTACTCCGCGGGGTGCGGGCACCGGCCTATCTGGTGGCAGCACCTGCGTGCGCGGTGGCATCAGCCTGGTCTTGACCCGCATGAATCGCATTTTGCATATTGACCCCCTTGAGCGTCTGGCACTTGTAGAAGTTGGTGCCACCAATATGTCTGTGTCGCAAGCGGCGGCCAAACACAATTTGTATTTTGCACCAGACCCCAGCAGTCAGGTGGCCTCTACCATCGGCGGAAACATCGCTGAGAATGCCGGTGGACCACATACTCTTAAATATGGCATGACCACTCATCATGTGGTTGGTCTTAAGGTGGTTTTGGCCGACGGCAGCATTGTCACTCTCGGTGGTGCGGCCAGAAGCAGCAATGAAATCGACTTGACCGGTTTTTTCATCGGTTCTGAAGGCTTAATTGGCGTGGCTTGCGAAGCACTTGTGAGGTTGATACCACGTCCTGAAGAAATTCAGACCTTGCTTGCTTATTTCGATACTGTGGCCGGTGCCGGTCAGGCGGTATCAGATGTAGTGGCAGCCGGTGTGATTCCGGCAGCGATGGAAATGATTGATCGCCTGACTATCAATGCAGTAGAAGATTATTTGGCTATTGGTTTAAACCGCGCAGCCGCCGCACTTTTAATCATCGAGCTTGATGGTCCGGCCGCCGGCATATTAGCCCAACGAAAAGTTGTGGAAGGCGCCCTGGAAATAAATAATGTTCTTTCCATGCGCTGGGCGGCAGATGCAAAAGAAAGATTGGTAATCTGGAAAGCGCGGAAAACTTCTTTTGGTGCCTTAGGCCGCATTGCCCCTCACGGTTATGTGCTTGATGGTGTCATTCCGCGCTCACGGCTGGCTGAAGTTATCTCAGGCATCGAAGCCATTGGCACACGGTTGAATTTGACTATCGCCAATGTTTATCACGCCGGTGACGGTAATTTGCATCCATGCATGCTTTATCACCGTGAAAACGAGGACGAAGTAAGGAGAGTAATGCTGGGCGGCAAAGAGATTTTAGAACTATGCCTGACCATGGGCGGAACGTTGTCAGGTGAGCACGGTATTGGCATTGAGAAAATGATGGAAATGCCCCTGGCTTTCAGCGCCGTTGATTTGACGATGATGGCCAAGTTAAAAGAGGCTTTCGATCCCTCTGGCATACTCAATCCGGGTAAGGTTCTGCCGAACCTAAAAACTTGTGGCGAATCCGGCGCGCGCCCACTGTTGCGTCATAAAATTTTGTCCGGCTGTTGAGTTCGAAATTTTGCTCTAACCTTCATTCGCAAGGTTGTTGAAGGCTCGAAAGCCAACAATTGTAATATGGAATAATGGAAACAGTTTGCCGTGGCGCCCCAAGTTCATGGTCACTGTCCGGTTATGGAAACGAACAATATCGAAAGTGAAAAAGCCAGCGGCTCTTTCTTACCTGGTTTGAGCAAGGATTTTCTTGCTTCAGTAGTAGTTTTCATCGTAGCTTTGCCGCTATGTATGGGTATTGCCATTGCTTCTGGTGCTGACCCTGCCAAGGGCATTATCACTGGCATTGTCGGTGGTTTAGTGGTCTCAGCCATCGGCGGTAGCCCCTTACAAGTCAGCGGCCCCGCCGCCGGCCTGGCTGTACTGGTGCTCGAGCTGATTCGCGAATATGGCATTGAAAAGTTAGGGCTAATAGTTTTTCTTGCCGGTTTGATACAAATAACCGCGGGCTTGTGTCGCTTCGCCCCCTGGTTTAGAGCTGTGCCACCTGCGGTAATTCACGGCATGCTTTCTGGTATTGGGCTCTTGATCATGGCTGCCCAATTTCACGTGATGGTCGACGACACACCCAAAGGCAGCGGTATCCAGAATATTTTGTCGATACCAATGGCGGTGTACAAAGGCCTTAATTGGGCCGGCAATGAGAGTGCCGATACTACCCACCACATCGCAGCAATATTAGGAGTGTTGACGATTACATTGCTCGCCCTCTGGCAACGCTTTGCTCGAGGACCGATGCGGGCTTTGCCGGGTTCACTTGTGGCCGTCATTACTACAACTGTTGTGGCATACGTTTTTCACCTCACCGTTCATTATGTAAGCATTCCAGATAATTTGTTTGCTGCAATTTCTCTACCCAAGCCCGTTGACTTCGCCTGGATATTTAACTGGAATGTAGTTTTCGACGCGGTTGCCATCGCCTTCATTGCCGCTGCCGAAACCCTACTTACATGCAGTGCCCTTGATAAAATTCACAGTGGACCGCGCACTAACTATGACCGTGAGCTTATCGGCCAGGGCATCGGCAATACTATATGCGGACTGATTGGCGGTTTACCGATGACAGGCGTGATGGTGCGCAGTGGAGTTAACGTCAATGCCGGCGCCAAAACTAGAATGTCAGCCTGGCTACACGGCCTGTGGATTCTCATTTTTGTTGCTGTCTTCCCTCACATGCTGGAATTTATTCCCACATCAGCACTGGCTGCCTTGTTAGTTTTTACCGGCTATAAAATGGTCAACTGGAAAGTTGTCGACCAGTTAAAGGTTTATGGGCGCTCTGAAGCAGCCATCTTTATAGTCACCATTATTCTAATCGTCTGCGTTGATCTTCTCACTGGTGTAATTGCCGGCGTCATTCTTTCAGTTGGCAAACTGCTTTATATTTTCTCCAGACTCGATATCAAAATTATTGTCAGTCCACATGGTAATCGCACTGATGTTTCGCTTAAAGGCGCGGCTACATTTTTGAGCCTGCCTAGAATTGCTGAGGCGATCGAATCAGTCAAACCCGACACTGAGCTTCATGTGCACTTGGAAGACGTGCAATACATAGATCACGCATGCCTTGACACGATGATGGGTTGGGACAAGCAACACCGCTCTACCGGTGGCAGCCTGGTAATGGACTGGGGCACACTGGGCCCTGTTTTTAAAGAGCGCCGCGGCGGTGACCGCGAACTGGCTACCCGCGAGTTCAGACCGGTGCGCAGCGAAGAAACAGAAGCCAGCGGTCACAGTTAGCATCTCGGCAACAACCTGATTGTACTCTCTGAATATCGACTGTTTGGAGAATTACCGTGAGCACATATAAGTCACATCACACCGCAAAAGGGGACGGGTACAGTCATCCTCATTTAGCCGTTTGCGACCAAAAAAAAGAAGGGACGGAGAACGCCTTTTAAACTGATTGAGCCGCTGAAGATGCCGGATGCCTTTGGGTGATAAGGCAGGCAATGCACGTATCACCACTACGCCAGATGGCCTTACAATTACTGACAAAAGTGAAAAGAGCATTTTGCAGGAACGCACATTTGTCTATGCCAATGGACGCGAAATTAAGTTGTCCTTCGATGATAAACATAAGGTGAGCGCCATTGCAGATAGTAATGGAGAGCTAAATTACAACCTGACTAGTGACGAAAAACTCAACTCGATTACTAGTGCAAAAGGCAACGACACCATTATCATCAAATTGAAGGACGGTACTACACAAGTCGTAGACGGCCAGGGGAACTGTAAAGCTTTAGCAGTCGGTAGCACTGCAGATAGTGGCAGAGACCTTGAGGGTCGTCTGCTAATTAATCAGGTTCCGGATGGAGCGGAGGATACTTTATTTAAACAAGTGCTCGAAACTTCTGAGTGGAAGGTCAGCGTTACTGATGATTTCAGAGCATGGAGTTTAATACCGATTGTCAAATCCGATTATTGGCTAGTCAACGCTGGGATAGGCGCGCTAAATTTTGGCCCAATAAATACTCTACGTCTCAACGAATTGAAAAACGCTAGTGCCGATGGCGGTCGCTTCGATATAAAGCAGAAGGGGGTGAGTTTCAAGAGTATGGTAATTTCCAGTGGCGGACAGAACAGAGCCGATGCTTTGACTATCAAGGCCGGTTATGACTACTACCGCAAACATATGCAGGCAAAAGTGGAGGCGGAAAAGCTAGAAAATTAGCAACTCGGCAACATCTGAGTAATATCCTCTTGTCTATGAGCATCACAGGCAAGGGGAATGGACGTGGACGATTTTGATTTTCGCGACAATCAGCGCCAGCAGTCAAATAACAACAACGATTTGCGCAATGAGGCACAGCAGCTGCTCTCAGCTCTTTCGCAAGTAGCGAGCACAAGCAACTCGCCTAATTGTCTTACCAGAAATGGCACCCGAACAAAAGTTCTGATGCTTGCCGGTCTTTCCCGCCATACTGAACAAAACGACGACATCCTAACCAGCAGCGGTCTTCTGCCGAATATTCAGCTTATCGATAGTCTCGAGTCTTTACTATTCGTCTAGTTCAGCATATTCATTCTGGCCCTACTGAAGGCATTCTATATAGATTAATTGTGCGTGAAATTATGCTGATAAACGGGTATGATCCGGCTGTGAGGTTATGAGGTTCACTGCTTGCACGGAAAACTTGATTTAGGAAAAGCTAAGGGTCTTAAACAGTCCGAGATTAAGAAGCTAAATCGGTTATTGCAAGAGCGTATACCTAAAGACAAAATCATTACCATTGAGCTGGCCGATTCGGTAGCTGAACTTTCTCTTGAGACCGGCTATCCGCTTTCTCTGGTGGTTAATCGCCGCGGTCAGGTAGTTAACGTTACGGTTGGTCAGCCATTTGAAGTCGATATGCCCGAACTGCGTGGTGTTCGTGTGGGGCCAGGCAGGCTTTGTGGACACCGCATTATTCATACCCGCCTCGACGAGCGCAAACAGCCCGCTGAAGGCAAAAACCAGGGGCCAAAAGAATCCAATCCAGGCACTTCGCCAAACAAAGCTAACCCAGAAAAAGAGATTGTTTCCAAAGAAAATCTGCAATGCCTGGCGCGCAACCGCCTTGATTTGCTGGCGCAAGTGGGCGTTAACCCAGCCGGTACCTTCAGCCGCAGTAAGGGTGAACAGTCGAAGATTGCCGACGTTGTCCACATCGCGCATTTGCTTCCTGGTCGCGACTCTGAAGGCAAAATCTGGAAGATTATGCCGGGCTCAACAGCCAGGCGTGCTCAAGATGACAATTTTGAAGAGCTTATCAGCGCCCTTGAAGAAGAGTTTCGCACTCAGGCTCCAGGTTTGGCAGTGGCTGAAGGCGAAGAACGCGCTTATCTAATCGGCCTTGTCAGTGACGGCACGGATGCCTGGCAGGTTGAAGACGACCTCGATGAGCTGGCTCAGTTGTCTAGAACTGCCGGTGCAACAGTTTGCGGCCGCTTGATGCAAACCAGGCAACAGCCTGATCCCAAATACTTTTTTGGCTCGGGCAAAATGCAAGAAGTTGCTTTGCACATGCAAGAGTTGGGTGCCACTCTCCTTGTTGTTGACCAGGAGTTGACGCCCAATCAGAAGCGTAATATCGAAGAAGTAGTGGGCGTCAAAGTGATTGATCGCACTGAACTGATTCTCGATATTTTTGCTCAACGCGCACAAACCAAAGAAGGTAAATTGCAAGTCGAGCTGGCGCAAATGAAATATTTGTTGCCCCGGTTGATAGGCAAAGGTGACAATCTGTCGAGATTGGGGGGCGGAATTGGCACACGAGGCCCGGGCGAAACCAAGCTAGAAATCGACAGGCGGCGTATTCGCGAAAAAATTACGCTGCTGGAAACTGATGCAGAACGCATTGGTAATTATCGCGATGTGCAGCGCAAAAGGCGCATTAACGAGAATTTACCGGTGGTGGCACTGACGGGTTATACAAACTCAGGCAAATCTACTTTACTCAATGCGCTGACAAAAGCCGACGTCTTCACTCAAGACAAACTATTCGCCACTCTAGATCCGACCACCAGACGAACTACTCTTCCTGATCACAGCCCGGTGCTTATTTCTGACACCGTGGGATTTATCAAAAAATTGCCCACATCGCTAGTAACGGCTTTCCGCGCTACTCTTGAAGAGGTTGCCGTAGCCGACGTGCTTGTGCATGTTGTCGACGCCTCTCATCCTAATGTACTGGAACACATTAGCGCTGTGCATGATGTACTCAGCGATCTGGGCGCCGTTGATAAACCGATGATTACAGTTTTAAATAAAGCCGATATCGTACGCAAAGAAGATCTGGCATGGTTAGTGGCTCAGGTGCCTAATCCAGTGGTAGCTTCTGCAAAAATTCGCTTCGGTCTGGGAACCATTTTGAGCAAAATTCAAGAAGTAATTTCAGAAGTTTGTCCCGAGCGGCAAAAATATAGCGCCTGATCAGGCTAGTGAGGCGACGTGGTATCAATTAATTCTGTTGAAGCCAATGAATATCTGCGCAAGGCTTGTCTGCGGCGGGAAGTAGAAGATTTTGCCGGCGCCCTGGCTGATTTGCAAGCCACAGGTCTAACTGAAGGCGAACCCGGACTGGTACTGCTGGCGGTGCAAGCACGGCATGCTGAAAAAGATGGCAAAGAAGCTGTTCGTCAGTACGTAGATCAAATTGAAATACGTTATAAAGAAATCAAAACCATTGCCGCTATTCCTACCATGTTGCTCTTTCGCGCCATGTGCGAATTGGGACGCGCGCGTTCCGCTTCAGAAGACCACGAGTTAGCCTGTCAGATTTTTAGAACGGCTCTTGGTCTGGCGCAAGATGAATACGGTAAAGACAGTTTGGAAATGATTTACCCTGCCATCTGTCTGGCAATGCATCATGAAATGCAGAACAACAGTCTTTTAGCACTGGCCATAGCCCGTGATGCCGTCGATAATTTGCGCCACCGCAGTGGACAGGTCAAGGACCCATCTTTATTGCTGGCTGGTTTGCTTACAATAAGCAATTGCGCTTTTCTAGAACATCGCTATGCCCTGGCTTTAGCGGCTGCTGAAGAGGCCCTCGACCTGGTGAGACTGTATTCGCTGTCAGCTGACGCCGGGGATCGTTTGCAGAAGTGTATTATTGTCAAAATGCTCGCCCTCAATAAACTTGATCGTCATCAAGAAGCGAAAGACACAGGCGAAGTTTTTATAGAAAAATTGGAAGAGAAATACGGCCGCTATTCACCAAGGTTGCTTGAGCCACTTTGCCATATGGCTTCTATTTGTGATCGTCTGGGCGCTCGAAGTAAATCGGCAAAGGCTCTGGACCAGGCTCTGGTTATTGTGAGCCAGATTGTCGAAGATCGTCCATTCGAGACGATCGAGCATGCAAACGCCGACGGTATTAAGATTGAGAATATGCCCTTCAAAGAGTACGAAGTATTGAATCGACTTTCTGAGAGCTATATTTTGCAAGGCAAATTTGTCGATGCCTTTAAACTCTATCCAGCTTCTATGCGTGCGCGCTACACAACCTATGTGGCCTCTTCTACAAATATTGTCGATATGATGGCAAAGCGCCTGAAAGAATTTGAAGAAGAAAGACAGCGCAAGCAAAAATATTAGTTGCTATTTCTAGAAGCGCAAATTACCCATGCCTTGGTAAAGCATACGGTTGACACTGCGATTCAATTGCCTTGATACTTGTTTTCCGGTCTGAGTGACAATACGCGGAGCCCGCATGGGCCGGCGAACGACAGGGCGCTGCATCTGCTGCTGCGGCACGAAAACATTGCTGCCAGAGCTGTTCAGAGTGCCACTGCCCGTACTACCAAGATTAGGGTTGTAACCGCCACCCTTTGGCGGCATTATCGTCTGCATCATATTCATAATTGCCGGCATAAAGCCTGCCGCCGAGCCCTGATTGAAGGCCGGCATGGCCTGACCGCCACCAGAGGCGCCACCATTAGCAGACATTCCCATATTGCCGCCGTTATTCCCCATATTGCCATTGCCGCTAGACTGCACGCCGCCTTGCAATTGCTCTTGTTCGAGCACGTCGCCTAGAAGCGGCGCTTGACCTGTGCCTTGCTGCGGTCTTTGACCAGCGGGAGTAAACGAACTTGGCGGAAAAGCCGGTGGACTGGCGGCGTTATTAAAATTATTGTTGTTAGAGTTAGTGTTGCCGGCTGTATTCCACTGCGACTGCCCAAGATTGTTGCCGTTGCCGTTGTTTCCGCTGTTGCCCGAGGGAGTGGAGGGTGTGCTCCACTGTGACCGGTTGGCAGCTTGTTGTGGTGCCTGATAGTTGCCTACGCCCTGACTGGAGAAAGCACCACCGCTATTATTGTTGTTTCCTACATTGCCGGAGTTGCCACCACTACTACCGCCTGGCGTGACCCAACCTGAGGTGCCGACGCCGGCATTCGGTTCGCTGGCATTACTACTTTGGTTAAAATTCTGATTCTGGTTAAAATTCTGATTGCCACCGCTGCTGGTACCAGTACTACCACCAGTACCGCCCGGAGTAGTCCAGCCTGATGAGCCGATCTGACCGCCTGAGTTCGAATTACTTTGACTATAACCTGCCGGAGCTTGTGTATTAGTAACCCAACCCTGACCCGATTGCTGTGTATCTTGGCTTGATTGATCAGAGTCGCCACTGGGCTCTACCCAATCGCTGGCTCCTTGCTGGCTGCCCTGTTGTTGGGCACCGCTACCGCCGCCCATTTGCTGCCAGTCTGATTGCCCTACAGGCTGGCGCTGTTGAAATTGTTCTGGTTGTTGTGTTGAAAACTGCGGTGTACCTTGTTGTACGTTTTGTTTTAGTGGTGCTGGTTTAGCTGCCGGCTTTTTAACAGGAGCGGCGGCCTTTTTAGTCACTGCTCTATTAGTCAAAAACGCGCCGGGAGGTTGATTTGCCCAGGTCTGCGAGTCATTGAAAGGATTTTGCGCCTGAGCAGCCGGTGAAGCTAATAGAGCTAGATATGACAAAGTAAAAGTGGCGGCCATGGCTATGGTGCCCAGATGTATTTTCAACCGCGTCATCACTAATCTCCTAGCCTTTCAATTTCAATTTTATTTTGAATTTTTCTCTACTCAATGATTGATCATGCGGTTTAGAAGCGAATTCATCATTCCGCCACCATTGTTGTAACCGTTCATGCCATTCATGCCGTAGCCGTTCATGCCATTCATGCCGTAGCCGTTCATGCCATTCATGCCGTAACCGTTCATGCCATTCATGCCGTAGCCACCCATACCACTCATACCACCAAGGCCACCCATTTCGCCCAAACCACCTAAACCGCCCATGCGACCCATCATAGAATTGCCGCCAAACATGCGACCCATCATGCTGGTATTGCCGCCCATTCCGCCCATCATCGGGTTGCCGTAACCACCCATCATGCCGCCGGCCGCGCGGGCAGCCATCACTGAACCTAATGTTTTGACCAGTGCCGAACCCACAGCTGCTGCTTTGCTTGGCTGAGCTGGGCTCTCAGCCTGAGCGTTGGCCGGCTGCGTTGTGGAGGTATTTTCATCAAAATCGGTGGGCCAAGTTGGATCACCGGCAGCTTGTGCTTGGGTAGCAGGTTGCTGGCCGAATTGATTTTGTTGCACAGAGCCTTCTACTGGTGCCATGCCGGTTTGAGACTGATAGTGTGGTTGCTGTGGCTGGAAGCCTGGTTGCTGAGGCTGGAAACCATTATTTGGTTGTTGATAGTTTTGACTTGGTTGAAATCCCTGAATTTGACCCGGCTGGCCGTTTTGATTCTGATAAGCCGGAGGCTGATTCTGATAAGCCGGAGGCTGCGATTGATATCCAGGCTGTTGATAATTTTGTGGTGGTGCCTGCAAAGGTGGCGGCTGGTAGCTACCCTGTTGTTGATAATTTTGTGGTGGATAATTCTGCCCCTGACCGGCATAATTTGGTGCCGTCGGTGGTGGCGCTATATTTTGGCCTTGCTGATTTTGATTGGTGCTCTGAATGAAACTTCCCGGTGGGGCATTGCCGCCCTGTGCTTGAGCCGGAGCGACAAAATAAAAGGGCATTATTTGCAGCGAAGCGCCCGTCAAAGAGACGAGCGCCAAGCCAATTATTTTTTGGATGTTTTCCATACAAGGCCTCTTTGCCGTTGCGGACCGGTATTTGTTATCTGCTGATAGACAAATTGCTGGTGCGCACAGGCTTTAAGCTGGCGATTTTTTCTTTCAAGCAGGAGAGCGCAACTTTCATTTGTTTGTCTTTGTCGGGCTCGTTGATATCTGGAATTACTCCAACTTTATTGATATCAGCACCGGCGGCAGTGAGGTAGCGGCTCACCGTAATGTGAATAGCGGCGCCGCCTGGTAGTCGGTTGATTTCTTGAACCAGTCCTTTGCCGTAAGTAGATTTGCCTACCAGTACTGCCCGTCCGTTATCTTTAAGTGCGCTGGCAAGAATTTCAGAAGCACTGGCAGATTCTTCGTCGACTAAGAGCACGATTGGTTGATGAGTAGCCGGTTCGCCGGAAGCGATATCAGTATGGCGGCCGTGGCGGCTGACAGTGCTGACGATGGCACCACCTTCAAGGAGCATGTCGGAGATTTCCAGAGCATTGGAAAGCAATCCGCCTGGGTTATCGCGCAAGTCGACGATTAAACCGTCGGCGCGAGAGAGTTTGCTCAACGCAGCTTTGAACTCGCGGGAGGCATCGTTGGATATAAAAGTAGAAAGATTGATGTAGCCGATATTGTTTGGCATCATTTTCGCATCGACTGCATGAATGACGATTTCCTGACGAGTGATATTAACGGTGCGTACTGGTACATTGCCTTCCGCTTTGAGGCTTAGTTGTACAGGGATACCGGCTTTGCCACGAATTTTATCGGCAGCTTGTTCGGGGGTCATGCCCACAGCTGCGGTGCCGTCGATTCCGACAATTTCGTCTCTACAGCGCACACCGGCCAGTTCAGCAGGACCGCCGCTGATGGTGCGTGTTACAACAAGGCGTTGAAGGTCTTTAGTTTGTTGGAGATTAATGCCGATGCCGACAATGCGAGCGTCGATAGCATCGTTTTCATCCTGAAAAGCTCGTGGATCAAGGTAACGGGTGTAAGGGTCATTGAGACTTTCCAGCATCACTTTGATGTATTTTTGAGCGTCGGCGGGAGTTTTGATTTGACCGTCGAATTTGTGCTCGAAGTCATTCCAGTTTTTGCCGTTGAAGCTGCCGTCATAGTAATTTTCGTGCACCAGTTGCCAGGCACGATGATAGGTATCGACCGGTAAGGCACGATGACCCGATGCTGGCTGTTGGTAGACCGAAGTTAAGGTCAAACAAACAAGCACGACAATAGTAGCTATGCGCTTCAACTGGCTCATAGAGAACACCTGAATATGAAAGTAAGACCGAACCGTTCTCTACTCTGCCCGAGGGCATCGCATCACTATGTTCGTATCTCTTTTATTCCCAACAACAGAGATTTTCATCACCTGAAGATTAAACGTTTGCGCTTGGCAACCTGCTATTTTGCTGTTTCTTTCGATTTTTTATTGGCCGCATCTTTGAAGCCATATTCAGCCCAGCGGCTTTCCACCTGCTCCTTAACCACTTCCGACATCACAATCGGGGTGGGCCATTCTCGTTCAAAACCTTCTGATTTCCACTTGCGAGTGGCATCGATGCCTACTTTTGAACCATAACCCATCAGCGGTGAGGCATGATCGAGAATATCAAGCGGGCCTTCCACAAACATCATGTCGCGTTTGGGGTCGGTATTGCCGAAAACATGCAAGGCCACTTCCGAGAGATTGTGAACGTCCACATCTTTATCGACGATGATGGCAAACTTGGTGAACATCATTTGACCCAGGCCCCAGATGGCGCTCATGACTTTGCGGGCATGGCCGGGAAAACGCTTGTCGATGGCGACAATAACGCAGTTGTGGAAGACTCCTTCCCAGGGCAAGTTCATGTCGGTAATTTCTGGAACCAGCATCTGCACCATAGGCATAAAAATGCGCTCGGTGGCTTTGCCTAAGAAGCAATCTTCTTGCGGTGGCTTGCCGACAATGATGGTTTGATAAATAGGATTTTTGCGGTGAGTTACGGCCGTGACGTGAAAGACTGGGAAAAGTCCGGCCAGGCTATAAAAGCCCGTATGGTCGCCAAACGGCCCTTCACGCTTCAACTCTTTCTGGTCGACATATCCTTCTATAACAATTTCTGCCGTGGCCGGCACTTCTAGGTCGATGGTCTTGCATCTAACAAGACGCACCGGGCTCTGCCTTAAGAATCCGGCAAAGATTAATTCGTCAATTTCAGGCGGCAGCGGTGCGGTAGCAGCGTAAGTGATTGAAGGATCGGCGCCCAGTACCACCGCTACCTCCAGACGATTGCCCGGCTTTTCGTATTGTTCTTTTTCAAAGAAAGTGCCGTAGTTAGGTGGTTCGCTTGGCTGGCCAGCTGGAGAATCAGGGTGGAAAGCGGCGCCATTACCAGATTGTGCGGCATTAGTCATAGAGTCACGTCTGGAATTTTCGAAATTTTTGGCACCGTCGTGATGTTTATGCCAGTGCATGCCGGTGGTGGCATTGTCGAACTTTTGCAGCCGATACATGCCGACATTGCGGTTGCCGTTGTGCGGGTCTTTGGTGATAATGGCGCCCATGGTGATGAACGGCCCACCGTCCTCCGGCCAGCAAGTAATGATTGGAATTTTGTCCAGCATGGGATCGTTGGGGTTGGTGATCACCACTTCCTGACAGGGTGCCTGACCGCTGATTACTTTCGGTGGAAATTTGCCCACTTCCATAATGGTGGGCAAGAAGGCCAATTTTGCCATGAAGCTCTCCGGCACTTTCGGTTTAATGAAGACGCGAATGCGGTCGGCAATAGTGTCGAGATCATCAACTTCAAGAGACAGGCAAATTCTGTTCATCGATCCCTGAGCATTGATGAGCACCGGCATTTCATAACCAATGACATTCTCGAAAAGTATGGCTTTATTCTCGCTGCCAGGCAGCTTGCTCACTCGGTCGGTAATTTCGGCAATTTCCAGATGAGCCGAAACCGGTACTTTAATGCGCATCAGCTCGCCAGCTCTATCTAAAGCATCGATGAATTCGCGCAAATCGTTATAAGCCATATTAAAACTCCAGGTACAGACTTAATTTTAGAACTTGCTGAGGCCATAAGACATATAAAGAATCCTATTGTTATAAAGCCAGTCAAAGCGAGGTTTACAAGTGAGTGGTAAGCTGAAAGTTGGTATTTTTGAAATTCTGAAAGTCGAGGAGTTACTATGCACCGCGTTTTTGCCTGTTTCTTTTGCTTGATGGCAGCTTCCTGGCTGGGATTTCAATGCCTCACTGCTTGTATGCTCAATCGGCCTGGTGCCTGAGTTGTTCACAACTGCATATGCAAAATATATCTAAATTTCTTTAGCTATGTCATGGGCCAGGTTCACGTGCTTGGCTAGTTGGTGCTATATCGAAACTGGCCTCAGAGGCTAGTTTGAGCGAGTGGGTTCGATATGCAAAAGATCTTCATCGGGGGACTTCACAGCTATGCAATTTTCGCTATACTAATTACATAAGCGGTGAGCACACACCAATAAATAAGTTGTGTGCTTTGAGCCGAGGGGTTAAGTGGAAACTTCAGGTCTGCGCAGACCGGAAACTGTAGCGATACCCGCTAGCTGTGGATTCTGACTTGAAGCAGCAAGAAATATCGAGCCTACGCAATAGGCAGTCAGACGATAGTAAAAACACCGCCGCAGATTTATCCGGGCGGTGTTTTTGTTTGCAATCTAAAAATATACTGGTATTACTGGTGGTGGCTTTTCTTCAGTGGTGTGTAACTGCCGTTGCGTTCTTCCAGCTCAGGAACCGTCTGTGATGGCGATGAGTAAATTTCAGCAATAGGTTGTTTGGCTTGCTCAAGCATAGAAGCCAGGCTGCCTTTGAGTTGTTCATCGCTCATAGCTCCGCGGTTGACGTTGGCAGCAAGAATGACGCCGCGATTGCCGGGGATAAAGATATAAACCGGTTGGGTCAGCACCTCAAAATGATCCGCCAGATTGCTGAATTCCCGATCTCCCACTGCGCCACTGAGCAAAGTGATAGATCTGGAATCGGATTTGCCATCGACTATTTTTTTGTTGTGTTCAGTTACAGCTGCAGCCAGTTTTTTGTTCGGTCCCTGATTGCGATTGAAAAATTCAATTACCACCGGCCCTTTACGCAGATGGTGCATGATCAAACTGGTATACGAAAAATCGTTTGTTTTGGCCATAGCATCGCGGCGCAATAAATAGTCTTCACGGCTGAGACGACTTTGCGCTGCTAAGTATTTGCTATCAGCTTCTTTAGCCAGATCTAACATGGTCACCCGCGTCAAATTGAGGTAGTTGAGCTTGTTGTCTTTGTGAGATTTGACTGCCACCAGCACTGATGAATCTGGTGGTCCGCATAGAGCCTGATTGATATCATAATCGCCCATCATCGAGGCTTTACGCGCATCAATCAGAGTGATCTGATCGTCTTTTTGAATGCCTGCTAGAAGTGCCGGTGATTCGTCCATGACACGAGTCACTACCGGATATTCCTGGTCGAGAAAAGCAAACTGCAACCCCACTACGCCTAATGTGGGAATCTCTATTTTCGCCTCTTCCGGTTTGCTCATGAGCAGCGGCAGCGCCACAACCACTATAGAAAGAACAGCGAGTACAACGACTATTACCAGCCCTGGTCGCACTGCAAAGACCTCGATACAACCCTAAATCACGTTCCACAGGCGGTATTGATTCAAACATATAGCTTGCATATATTGGCGAAAATGGCTTAAATGGCCAATTTTGCCAATTAATATGGAACAAACGACACTTAAATTCCGACTCTAGTCAGGCGCGTACCAGCTTAAGCGTACGCCGAAAAAAGGAGCCTAATTATGAACGACAAAGTCGATCATCGGCACCCTCAGGTGATGCAAGATTACCTTGAGGCCGGATCATTAGAAATCGTGCAGGAGCGTCTCTGCCAATTGGCGGAACACGACCTTCCGCAAGTTAGAGCTAGAGTCGCTGAAAACCCCAATACTGAAAAAAACTTACTACTTAAGCTCATGGGTGACAACGATTATGAAGTGCGTTGCGCTTTAGGCAGCCATCCTGCCCGTCACATGGACATACTTGAACTCTTATCAAAAGACGAAAATCCTACTGTGCGCTTTGTCCTGGCAGAGGACGCCAATTGCCCCGAAGAAATTCTTGAGGCTTTGCTTTATGACGGCAATCCCTATGTTTGCGATCGAGCTAACCGCACTCTACGAAGGCTGAAGAGTGCAAGTTATGCCAGGAATAATTCGGTCGGCTCACCGGGCTTCCCAGCCAGGACAGTAACTGGTGCAGCGGCTCCGAATATGCCTGAAGCGCCGAATATACCAAAACAACCGAGAAAAGAAAAAAGACGCGCTCTCGGTTAAAGGAAATAATTTCGAGCAATTGGTATAACTGCACGGTACCTGCTTGGAGTTTTACCAATGGCCTGTATCAAGAATATTTTTTCAGCCTCTTTCTGTCTGGCAACACTGGTTACCGCAATTGCTATTTCACCAGCACTTGCGGATGACGGCAGTTTGACTAAGCGAGCCACTATCAATTGCGAAAAAGCTGAAAGTATTGCTCTGGAAAAATACGCCGGCGCTACGGTGAAAGAGATTAAGCTGGACGGCGATGATCTGCCTCTCGTCTGGGACATTGAGCTCAGACAAGACAGATGGCATATCCATATGGAGATCGATGCCAAATCTGGTGATATTGTCAAAAACGACAAACACAAATAGATTTAACCGCGCCGATTAAACACTTATTTCAATCTGCTTGAAAGAGCTTTTTTGCTGCGGCAATTTTCGTTATGCTTAGGGAAGAACTTTTCCCGGGGCAGGCTTATGCGCATCCGGCTCATTTATACGAGCCTATGTTTAATTGCCATGACCGTTGTCAGTGCTGACGCAGCACAGGCAAACGATGTCAGCCGCCCGATTTTGCTTGATGCTCTGAAAAAAGATGGCTATACGGAAGGCGAAAAGCAGCACAGTGCCTGGCAAGATACCACACAAGCAGGGCAGAAGGCCCTATCTGCCGGTGATTTGATTGGCGCCCAGACCGCATTTCGCGCAGCACTGGATGCGGCGGAAAAATTTGGCCGCAAAGACTCTCGGGTTGCTGTCAGTCAGAGCAATCTTGGTCAACTTTATAAAGCTCAGGGCAACTTCGAATTGGCTGAAAAGGCCTCACGCAAGTCACTGGAACTGATTCGTGAAAATGGCTTAAAAGACAATTTTGGTTTTGCCGTCGAATTGAGCAATCTAGCTGGAATATTGAAAGATCAAGGTAAGTGTGGCGAAGCAAAACCGCTGTATGAGGGCGCTTTGGCGATTTTGACCGAAGTGCGCGGTGATGAATCTGTTGAAGTAGCAACGGTTTATGACAATCTGGCTGTGCTTTATCAGAGGCAGGGTGACTACAAAGCCGCTGTGACTGTGCAACTCAAAGCCACGGCAATCTACGAAAAGAAATTAGGCGCCGATAACGCTGACCTGGCAATTGGTCTCGGTAATCTTGCGGAAAGCTATCGAGAACTGAATCAGGGCGTGAAAGCTCAACCTTTGTATGAACGTTCGCTAGCAATCATGCGAAAAAATTATGGCGACCGTCATCCGGCAGTGGCTACCGCGCTCGATAACCTGGCCGGTTTTTATGTCAAAGAAGGCAAGCTCAAAGAAGCGGAAGATTTGCAGCTCAAAGCCCTTGAGACATTTCGAGAAACTTTAGGCGGAAGGCATCCAGATGTGGCGATTTGTCTGGATAATCTGGCGGATCTTTATACGCGCCAGGGAAAGACTGAGCTGGCTCTTGAAAAAAGTGCGGAGTCTTTTGAAATTGCCGAAAAGACTTTAGGCCGTGAACATCCGCTCTCAGTGGGCATTAAGCATCGCATGGAAGATCTGAAAATGCAGGATCTGAAAATGCAGAATCAGAAAACAAGCGACAGCGAAAATCAAGCGACAGGTCAGTAATTAGTTAAGGTCACCGTATGGTGGCAGGCGTAGCTCTAAATTGGAAAGCCAGAGAAGTAGCTCTAGCTGTCTTTCACCAAAAGGGCTGTTTGCCGACTCAGATTCTTCTTCACCCTGACTATAGGACGCAGCAGACGTGGCAGCAGCCGACACAGCAGTTTGCAGCGAACCCAGGGCCTGTGAATGCCCGGGCTTTGAATAGATACCAGCACTGCCGTTAAAAGCGAATTCCGACACCAGCGACTCCTTGTTAAATCTGTTGGCCAGATAACAATGACAGCTTAGCTCTTGTGAACCAGATTTTCATGTAGCCTGTCTCATCGCCACATGAAGTTTTTTTCGAGAAGTCTTTTGATTGTCCGCGAGCAGGTACCAGTGGCCTTGTTGCTCAAGCTTTGCGACTAATTTGTGTTGCTAGATGATTAAGGAACCTACTCCAGGCCTGGCCACGATGTGAACGTTGGTTCTTAACCGAAGGCTCAAGCTGGGCGGAGGTTTGCGAATCATTCAGGGGAATGAAGAGCGAGTCAAAACCAAAACCATGAGTGCCATGCTCTTCAGTACTGATTGAGCCTTGCCATTTCTCCTCACAGGTGAAAAGCACTTTACCTTCACTGTCCACTAGCGCGATGGCGCAGACAAAAGCCGCCTGACGCTTGCCGGCTGGTACGTTTTTCAATTCAAGCAAAAGTTTTTTGCGCCGGTCGCCATCACTGCCTTCGCAATATCTGGCCGAGTGAATTCCCGGCCTGCCGTCCATTGCTTCTACCGTCAGGCCTGAATCATCGGCAATAGCCGGCAAATGACAGAGAGCAGCTGCTGCTCTGGCTTTAATTAAGGCGTTCTCGATAAAAGTGGCGCCGGTCTCTTCCGGGTTGAATCCTGGTGGTGCAAGAATGAGATCAAGGTCGGGAGCTTGTGTGCTCAGCGCCTTGAATTCGGCTAGCTTACCGGGATTGCTGGTGGCTAGCACTACTTTCATTGCTTATTTACTCTTTTTCTTCTTGGCTGTAGTGCTTGATTTAGGGCGTGCCGCAGCCGCTTTCTTACTGGCTGTAGTGCCATTGTTGGAAGAGCCACTTCCGTTTCCATTACTAGTGGCAGTTGCATCGGCATTTTTGCCTGTGCCCTTCAAGCTTTCTTTGGGGTTGGCGTTGGCTTTGATGCTCTTGATGCCATTGACACGCGGCAGCGGGTTGGCGCCGGTCACACGTTTGCGGTGATCTTTGCGGTGGACGCGAATGACGTCTGAAATTTGTGATATGGCTTGTGAAACGCGTGCCAGCTGGTCGATATCGAGAACATCGAGAATGAGAAAAATAGTGGCGGTTTTCTTGTCACGGTGCGTATCGACACGTAAGTCTCGCAAATTGACTTTGTGATCCGAGACTTTTTTCAAGATATCGCCGGCGATACCAACTCTATCTAGGCATTCAATCTGCAGACCGGCTGGATACTGGGTATTACGCTCTATCGACCAGTCAACGGCCATGCGCCGTCCTTCTTCGATTTTGGCCAGCATGTTGCAATCGGCTCTATGCACGGCTATGCCGCTGCCGCGCGAAACTACCCCGGCAATTTCTTCGCCCGGCACCGGCTGGCAACATTTTGCCAGGTGATGAAGAAGCCCGCCCAGACTGGATATGTTGCTTGGTTTGCCAGGCACCATTTGCGGAATGGTGTAGCCTTTGAGGGCGATTTTCTCAGCATTGTCTACTTCGCGAATACGATTGACGACCTGGGCAACTGAAAGATCGCCATAGCCAACTGCGGCCAGAATGTCTTGCGGATCGGAGATGTTGAGCCGTCTTCCGGCTTCTTGCAATTTGTCTGATTTGAGAAACTCGTCCAGGTTACCTTTACCAAGCTCAGCTTCGAGCATCTGCCGGCCTTGCTGAATGTGTTCTTCGCGGTGGTGCTTCTTGAACCACTGCCGAATGCGGTTTTTGGCGCCGTGAGTTTTAGCAAAATTGAGCCAGTCCATTTTAGGTTGACCGTTCTTACTCGTGAGAATTTCGACGATGTCGCCGTTTTTCATGATGGTGTTGAGCGGCACAATGCGTTCATTAATGCGGGCGCCTACGCAGCGGTGGCCAACATCAGTGTGCACACGATAGGCGAAATCAATAGGGCAAGAGCCATTGGGTAAATCGAGCACATCGCCACGCGGGCTGAAGACGAACACTTCATCAGCGAAGAGGTCCATCTTCACTTCTTCGATGTACTCGCCCGAGTCTTTAAGATCTTGTTGCCAATCAACCAGTTGCCGCAACCAGGCTAGCTTTTTATCGGAGGAGCCGTCGGCTTTGACCGCTTCGCCTGCTTCTTTATAGGCCCAGTGAGCGGCGATACCATACTCGGCAATATGGTGCATACGCTTGGTGCGAATCTGAATTTCTACCGGTTTGCCTTTGGGGCCGATTACTGCGGTGTGCAAAGACTGGTAGCTGTTGAACTTAGGCATAGCGATATAATCTTTAAAGCGGCCTGGGATGGGCTTAAAGATTGAGTGCACAGTACCCATAACTTCATAGCATTTTTGCGTATCAGGGTCAGATTCTAATTCGCAGAAATTTTTGTCGGCATTGCTATTGATGATAACCCGCACAGCCAGTACATCGTAGAGTTCCTGAAAAGCTTTTTGCTGGCTTTTCATTTTGCGCCAGATGCCAAAGAAGTGTTTTGGCCGGCCGATGATATCTGCTTGAATGCCGCGGCTGTCAAGGTCTGCTCTCAGTTTTGCCACCACCTGCTCGAGATGTTCGGCGCGATCTTCGCGACTATCTTCCACAAGTCGTTCAATTTCTAAATATTCGTCCTGGTGCAGATAGCGCAGTCCCAGGTCTTCCAGCTCCCACTTCATTTTACCCAGACCGAAGCGGTTAGCCAGAGGAGCAAAAATTTCTAAAGTTTCTTTGGCTTTTTCCGCTTGCTTGTGCGGCGCCATGTGCTCCATGGTGCGCATATTATGCAGACGGTCAGCCAGTTTCACTAGAACTACACGCACATCTTCGGCCATTGCTACAAGCAATTTGCGGAAATTCTCGGCCTGTCGCTCTTCTTTCGAGCTGAAGCTGAATTTGCCGAGCTTGGTCACACCTTCTACAATTTTTCTAGTGTCGACGCCGAAGCGATCTTCAATTTCTTTTGGCTTTACATCACAGTCTTCAAGCACATCGTGGAGCAGGCATGATGAGACGGTATCGATGTCGGCATTAATATCAGCAAGAATGCATGCCACCTCTACCGGGTGGATAATGTACGGATCGTTCGATTTGCGCATCTGGCCATCGTGACTGGCAAAGGCAAAGTCGTAAGCTTTATGAGCGATCGCGATCTCTTCTGCCGGACGACCCTGTCTTTCTAAAATGTCAAATAAGGGCTGACCGATCTGATCTTTCATCGCTTCTGCTTATAGGGGTGAATATTAATTATACCCAGCGTGTCAAGTCCCGGCCGACGTTGTGATGCTCCTGTGGCCACTTGTAACGGATCAAGAGATTAATAATCGGCCCAAGGCGCTCCAGGAGCCGATTTATCTGTTTTTCAAGCAATTTAAAACTTATTTGTTAGACCAGGGGGTGCTGTTGAGGTCTTTCGGATAAGGGCTGGCGGACCCACCCCAGTAGTTTTTCTGCGGCTTAAGGAGGTTAGTGCCGCTGTTGAAGCCACTGGCTGGTTTGTAGTCGTAAGACCTTGGAGGCGGCGTGTATGCAGGCGCCGGGCTTGTACTGGTGTAGTAATTGCCGGCGGCGGTTGCATCAGGGGTGGGGGCATTGTAATAACTGCCGGCGGCCTTACTGGGGCCAGAAGGGATAAAAACTGGTTGATTGGAGATACGGTTAATTGGCGAGTTGGCGAAGCCATAACCAAAACCAGAACTAGACCCGTAGCCATTTAAGTAGCCATAACCGCCGAAGCCGGAGCCGTTACCCAGGCCGTAACTGGACCCACTCCACGAATTTGAACCAACAAATGGAAGCCGACCACGGCCGAGGCTGGATAAGGTGCCTAAACCAGGGATGCTGGGAACTCCCGGGATTCCGAAGCTGGGCAGGCCAAAACCAGCCACGCCTACTCTGGGAACATGTGGAACATAAGGAATACCGCCAATAAGCGAAGAAAAGGTCTGATAACCGCGCATCGGTCTGTAACCAACGAACGCTGAACCCCCTTGCCGATCTATGTAAAGTTGATGGTCGCCTGATAAATCCACACCCTGGGAAACGGGTTCAGGTTTATTAGACGGATCATTGAAGTATCCCTGAGCCTGGGCTGGCAGAGTGAAAAAGCTTATTGCTGAAAAGCACAGTACAACCGCTTTGAAGCCGCACTGTCGCTTTACTTTCACTATAACCTCATCATTTGCTACCGTATTCTACTACTATGCTTGCTCTTCTTTTCGGGAACAGTCTGTCTCGCTGCGCGTCACTAGGTTCATGCAACCAAGGAGCTCACAATGAAAAGTCATCTACCTATTCTAACCCTGGCTCTGGTTCTGGCTTGCAATAGTGTCGGAGACGCTCATGCGAAAACGTCTAAGAGCACTACTCGCGGTATCACCGCTCAGTTGAAGGGTACTGATATGTCCACAGCAGAAGAAGTGGTTAATGGCAAAACTTATCATATCGGCAAAGTCATAGTATCGGCCTCGCCTGCTGACGTTTTCGCCGTGCTCACAGATTATCCTAATGCCACGCAATTGTTCGCCAACTTGAAGAAGAGCAAAGTTGTAGCTAGCAATAGTGCAAATCATACTCATGACGTCAGTTTCAGCTTGAAAGGTCTGGGCGGCATTTGGAACTTCGATTATGTGCTGCAAATGAAAGAAACCTCTCCTTCATTGATTGAATTTCACCGCCTCAGTGGTGCTTTCAAGGCCAACGAAGGCTACTGGAAAATCGAGCCTTTAGACACTTTAGGTCATAAAACACTTGTGACTTATGCAAAACACGTTGATGGTGGCATGTTGCCGCAAAATCTGGTCACCAAGCAAGTGCGTGAGGCCATGCCTACTGTTATGGCCAATCTCAAAGCCAGCGCCGAAGCCAAAGCCGTCCAATTGTCGCTCAAGTAGCTTGAAAATAAACAGTTAGAACGTCGTTGTTCTTCTGAATGACGCGTTCCAGGTGTAGACTTGAATTTTCCACACACCGTCTTCCTGGTACATCACCACATCAAGGGTGCAAGGCACAGTTCTACCGCTGATATCGTCCAAGGCGATGCCGGAACCTTTCATCTTGCAGGTTTTGCCGTCCATTACCTCAACCAAAATTTTTGGTTGATAGACATAACCCTTTTTCATAACTTTCAGTTCGGCAGCCGCTCTTGTACCGCTCATTTCGTTCAGCGGAATGCGTCTTTGCTTAACCCAGTAATTAGCCATTGGAGCAAGTTTGGTAGCGTAATAGAGCTGTCTGATGTATTGGTAGAAAACTCGAGTAGGTTCGGTGTCGCAATAAGCTGGAGTGACAGTAACCAGAAGCAGCAAGGTGAGCGAGCTCACCAGCAAAAGCAATTTAGTAGCCAGAGTTTTTGACTGATTCATTGACTGATTCATTGACTG
>JADYXQ010000023.1 GCA_021772135.1 Candidatus Obscuribacter sp. | reverse complement strand
TCTTTACAGACTTCTTTACAGACACAACCTTAGCGCCCGCCATCTTTATACCAATATGCAGATTCGATCAAACCGCCGATTGATCGTCTGCGGCAGCAGAATCACCATCAGGAATCAACATATAACCCCGGTTGCGCACAGTTTTAATGATGCTGCCTTCCTTAATGCCAAGACTTCTGCGCAATAGCTTGAAGTGCGCTCGTACCGTATCGGTTGAAACCATGGCGTCGTCAAGCCAGACTCGCTCCAAAATGGCGTCTGCCGAAAAAACTTGATTCTGGTGGCGCATCAAAAATTCAAGCAAACTGTAAACCTTCGGCCGGAGCTTGACCTCTTCACCATCTTTAGTCACCTGACACGTGGCCGGGTCTAGAGTGATGTTATTAACGGCCAACACTGTATTAGCCATAGAAGTGGGCCGACGCAAAAGGGCTCGCACCCGTGCCTGCAGCTCTCTGTGCTCAAATGGTTTGGTCAGATAGTCATCGGCACCCGCGTCAAGCCCTTGTTCTTTATCTTCCAGTCGAGTTTTGGCCGTCAGCATCAAAACAGGCGTTTTACCCCCTTGACTACGGTACCTTGCCAGTACCTCGATGCCTGTCAAATCGGGCATCATCCAATCCAAAATTACAAGGTCGTATTTATTGACCCGCAGATTGAGCAAGGCGTCATCGCCATTGGCGGCGATTTGCACCATATGCCCCTGACTTTGCAGACCAAATTTGGTCACTTCAGCCAGGGCGGCATCGTCTTCGACTAATAAGATCTTGGCCATCTGGGCAAGATGATACCAGGATGGCCGCTCTAACGGCTCGCAGTGTTCAACTCTACAGTGCGTTCACTGCATATTCACAGTCAGGCTCTATCGTATGATTGAGCAGTGCTCAATGGAGAAAATGTATGAAAGTTGCCATAGCCGGCGCAAGTGGAATGGTGGGTAAGGCGCTCACACGGTATCTCAAGAAAGGCGGGCACCTGGTCACCGCCCTTAAACGCAATGAAAACGGTGGCGCGGACAACGCGTTCGTTGATGTCACGCCTGAATTTTTGCAAAAATTCGACGCCGTCATTAATCTGGCTGGCGAAAATATCGCCGGCAAGCGCTGGTCAGACAAGCAGAAAAAACTGATAGTAGATAGCCGGGTGAATACCACGTCGTTTTTAGCAAAGACGCTTTCGCAGACTATCGGCAGTCCAGCGGTTTTTATCAACGCTTCGGCGGTGGGCATTTATGGCAACCGTGGCGATGAAGAACTAGATGAGCAAAGTGCTCACGGCAGTGGATTTCTTGCCGGTACTTGCAAACAATGGGAAGACGCCACCAAGGAAGCCAAGAGAGCCGATTTGCGAGTGGTGTTGGCAAGACTGGGTGTAGTTCTAAATAAAGACGGCGGCGCTTTAAACAAGATGCTGCTGCCCTTTCAACTAGGTGCAGGCGGTGTACTTGGCTCAGGACGTCAGTACATGAGCTGGATCGCGTCAGACGATGTGATAAGCGCTTTTGCCTTTCTCCTGGAGAACAATGTTGAAGGTCCGGTAAATCTTACGGCACCGCAACCAGCCACCAATGCAGAATTCACCAACACTATGGCAAAAGTCTTGCATCGCCCAGCCATTCTTCCGGCACCGGCCTTTGGTTTGAAGCTGCTTTTAGGTGACATGGCCCAGGAGATGCTTCTGGAAGGAAACAGGGTGTTGCCCACCAAATTGCAAAATGCCGGTTTCAAATTCGATTATGCCAATCTGGAGAAAGCCATTACTCATGAGCTCAATCCTGCACTGACAGACTATGTGGCTTCCACGACTAAATAATTGAGAACAGATTTTGGATACCTCACACAATTACGGCGGCGAAGACGAACAATTATTGTTCTTCAAACGGGCTGTGGAGGCCGCTCGCAACGGAATCTGCATCACCAATCCGCGTATGGCCGACAATCCGATTGTTTACGTCAATGATGCTTTTCTTGAGTTTACCGGATACAAATGCGAGCAGGTTCTCGGACGCAATTGTAGGTTTTTGCAGCGAGATGATCGCGATCAATTTGCCCTCGAAAGCATTCGCGAAGCCTTGCGATTAGAGACTTCTATCACAACTGTGCTGCGCAATTACCGACGAGACGGTTCGTTATTCTGGAATGAGCTGACACTGTCGCCTGTGCATGATCAGTCAGGTCGACTGATAAACTTTGTCGGTGTGCAAAATGATATTTCAGCTCGCAAAGATGCTGAAAAAAGAGTTTCTGAATTTTACTCTGTAATTTCGCATGAGCTGCGCACACCGCTTACCTCCATTAATAGCGCACTCAGCGTTATTGCTGATGGTTCGGCCGGCAAAACCAACGCGCAGGTTATGCGTATGGTGGAAATTGCTCTGGAAAACTCAGAGAGATTGGTGCGTTTAATCTCTGATATTTTAGACTGGAAAAAAATTGAGTCTGGAAAATTTAAATTGAATAAAACTTACGCCTGCCCGGAAGCGATCTTAGATCGATTGATTACGAGCGTACAACCGCTATCTAACTCGGCCAGGGTACAGCTTCTTAAAGAGGTGCAAACTAATTCTGAGGTATATTTAGATGTTGACCGCACTCTGCAAATTTTGACCAACCTGGTAGACAATGCCATTAAATTTTCGCCCGCAGATAATATTGTCACCATCAGAGTGGAACTTCGCAACGCAGATACAGTCCGCTTTTCTGTGGTGGATAAAGGCCCGGGCATTCCTAAAGATCAAATCACTAAATTGTTCAAAGTCTTTCAACAGTTAGATTCGTCCGATAGCAGAAGAACCGGTGGCACCGGCCTGGGATTATCCATAAGCCGTTCACTGGTGGAATTGCATGGCGGCCAAATTGGCGTTGAAAGCGGGATAGGGAAAGGCAGTATGTTCTGGTTCGAAATTTACTCAAAGTTTGAAAGCGAGGTCAATTAAAAAAACTACTGAAAAGATTTCTAGATGTTGGCGCACTGGAATCTTGAGAGGTGATCAAAATGTACGATTTAGACGGTCAAACAGATCAGGTCGACGAGTTAACACTGGTCAGAACCGAAGATCCGGCAGCTAATAGTGAGGCGGCCCTGACCGCTTATCTTCAAAATATCGGCAAAACCGGTTTGATTAAAGCAAATGAAGAAATCGAGCTCGGTCGTGCCATACGTATGGGCGATAATGCTGCACTTTCGAAATTGGTGGTCAGCAACCTTAGGCTTGTAGTAAGCATCGCCAAACGTTTTCGCAATCAAGGCATGGACATGGAAGACATGATTCAGGAAGGAAACCTGGGCCTGATTCATGCCGCAAAAAAATTCGACCCGACAATGGGCAACAGATTCTCGACTTATGCTACCTGGTGGATTCGCGAGTCTGTAAACAGAGCTATAGCCAATAAAGGCCGCACTATTCGCATACCGGTTCATATAAGAACGCAAATGGGGCGTCTTAAACGGGTAGCTAAAGAGTACCTGCAAGTTCATGGCCACTTTCCCAGCGAAGCCGAGCTGGCTGTGGCTCTCGAATGCCAACCTGAAGAAATTGTCAGACTGGTAAGCAGTTCAAGCGCCATAGCCTCTCTCGACGAGCCCATGGGCAGCAATGAAAAAGACACCCTGGAGTGTTTCATCGAGGATCAGTTCTCGGCTATGCCCGAGCAGGCTGCTGAGCAAGCTATGCTCAGACGCGGCATCGATCGCCTCACCGCCCACTTGAGCAGTTTAGAAAAAACAGCTATCAGCTATTTGTATGGTTTGGAAGGCGATGGACTCTATGACGCAAAAATGGTGGCCGCTAAACTGAATATCGACGTGGCCGAGCTGCGGCGCATCCAGAAACGCTCGTTAAAGAAGCTCAGACGTCATCTTCACAACAAATCTTTAGCCGATTTCATCTCTTAGTGTGGCTTCAGCATAAGGGCGCGGTTCTCTAAGGTTTCGTTCACCAACCGTTCACAATGTCAGGTTAGATTGAGTATGCCGACATCTAGAAAGACCAAGACAGGCCATTCCATACGTAACAAATTCTTTACCAGGCGTCCTCCCGCGACCCTGGCACGGAGATAATAGGCCATCCCTCCGGAGTGTTCATTTTTATGACTCTTGCCAGTTTGGCCATTGTAGTCTTGGGAACGATAATTTTCACTTTGATCAATGATTTCACCACTGTTGGTGGTGATTACATTGAAGACAATCACTAGCGCATTCAAAAATACACACAGTGAGTTCATGATCGGGCAAGATGCCACCACCAATGATGCGGTGATCTTGACGCTTCAAAAGTAATAGATAGAAAATAGCGCTTGACACAAATTGCGTGCGCGACTATTCTGGAAATATGCATTGATCGCTAATTGCTCCCGCCGGGAGCTTTTTATTTTCGGTCAATCTGTAAAAGACGAGGACAGCGCCATGCGGCCAACCAATAGCATCGTAAAACGAGATCAAAGCTGCATTATGTGCGGCTCGTATCTCACCGAGCAAGTCTTTTCAGAAAACAAAAATTTCAGTGGCAATAAACTCAATAAGCAGACGGTATCCACACCGATGTTGCGAGCGTAGCCTTTTAAACATAGAGTGTTAGCTTACCTTGCTGCTTCATCGCTCTGATGAATCAGTCAATTCATGACAAAGAATTGTCGGGTCACCGCCTAACATATGACTGCCCTTAAGCAAGATTTTCATCCGCCTGATCGTCGGTTGTCGTTTTTGTGCGACACCACAGGCGATATCACAGGCATTTTCAACATTGCACCAAACGGAGGAACTGATAATGAGGTTCATGATCGAAGCCATCAATCCCGCTCGCCTGACGAGGAGATTCATTGTTGAGCATGTCTTTGTACATGCCGGCTACCGCGAATACGGTAATTGCAATAGCGATGCTGTTAATGCCACCGCAGTAGCAGAGGATGCCGATGGCGCGGCAACCCAAATTAGATCGGCTCTCTCACTGCAACAAAGTAAGTTAAAATCAAAAAGAAAAGAGATAGAAAAATGAACATCGAAAAAATTCACCTCGATAGCTCCAACGAAGACTACGAGCTGATCAAAACCAAAGAAAGAAAGCCAATCAAAGCCTGGGTCAAAGGAGTTACCTTAGAAAGTTCAGCTCTACAGCAGCTGATCAATCTGGCATCTATGCCTTTTATTCACAAGCATATTGCAGTCATGCCCGATGCTCACATGGGCAAAGGCACCACTGTCGGTACAGTGATTCCAACTTTCAAAGCAATCATCCCAGCTGCCGTCGGCGTCGACTTAGGCTGTGGCATGATTGCCATCGCCACCAGTTTGAAGGCTACCGACTTGCCAGACGATCTTAAGGCCTTGAGAAATGCCATTGAGAATGCGGTACCTGTTGGTGCTGCTTTCTGGCGCAACGATCTGGCCGGCAATCATCCGGCGCAAAAGCCGGTCAATCAAGCCTGGGCTTCGTTGTCAGACAGATGGGAGATAATTGCTGATAAGCATCCGCAAGTAGACAGTGGCCAGAACCGCAACCGTTTGCAGTTGGGCACCCTCGGATCAGGTAACCATTTCATCGAGATTTTGCTCGATGGTGCTGACAATGTCTGGTTCATGCTGCACTCCGGCAGCCGCGGTGCGGGCAACCGCATCGGTACTTATTTCATCGATCTGGCTCGCAAAGAAATGGCAAAGAATCAAATTCATTTGCCCGATCAAGATCTGGCCTACCTTTCAGAAGGCGCTCTGCATTTTGACGACTATCTCTTTGCGGTTCAATGGGCGCAAGATTATGCCCATTTGAACAGACAGGTAATGATGGGTCAAGTAATTGCTGCCTTAAAAGGCACTGGTTTGCTGCCCGAATTTACCGCTGAAGGGCAAGTGATTAACTGTCACCACAACTATGTCACTAGAGAAATTCACTTCGGTGAAGATATCTGGGTAACAAGAAAGGGTGCAGTAAGAGCCCAACTTGGCGATTGGGGCATCATTCCAGGATCTATGGGTGTGGGCTCATATATCGTCAAAGGCAAGGGCAACGAACAGAGCTTCAACAGCTGTTCTCATGGAGCCGGCCGCACCATGTCGCGTACGCAAGCAAAAAAGAAAATTTCGCTTGAACGCCATGCTCAGGACACTGCGCATGTGGAGTGCCGTAAGGATGAAGGCATTCTTGACGAATCGCCTGGGGCCTACAAGCCACTTGATGCGGTAATGGCTGCACAAGCCAGCCTTGTTGAGATTGTGCACAAATTGAGACCGCTCGTTTGTGTCAAAGGTTAGTTGTGCTGGGGGTTAAAGCTTGCCGCTAAGCAGGCTTTAACCCAATGCTCACGACTATTTCACGCATGGCTACGTAATATATGTTTCTAAAATAGCAATAGAAACGATAGTTATGTCCTGCAGTATCAATAGACTCATTGACGAGCGCTACCAGATTGTCACCACAATCGGTCAGGGCGCAACGGGCAGAGTTTTCCTTGTGGTTGACCTGGCTCAAAATCGTCAGCTTGCTTTAAAGACTTTAGAACTAAATCTCGAACAGCAAGTTTCTTGGGGCCGGTTCGAACGCGAGGCGCGCATTGCCAGCCGGCTGAATCACCCGCACATCGCCCGCGTTTATGATTTTGGTCTGCTCAATCAAAAGGTGCCATATCTGGTTATGGAACTGGTGCATGGTCAAACTTTATTTGATCGTATAAGAACTCATGGTCCTCTGACAAATAATGAGACCCTGACGGTATTTAGGGCTGTGGCCAGCGCCATGCTGTATGCCCACGAACTCAATATTATTCATCGCGACGTCAAACCTGCCAATATGATTCTCACTACAGATATGCATGGCGAAATTACCGGAGCCAAGCTTATCGATTTTGGCCTTTCCAAATGCACTGGCGCTAACGAGTTTGCCCAATCACTTACTGCCACAGGTGAAGTTTTTGGCAGCCCTTATTACATGAGTCCCGAGCATTGGAATGGCGAAGTGCTCACTGCCAGCGCTGATATTTATTCACTGGGTGTGGCCCTGTTCGAGACTCTGAGCGGCAGTGTTCCTCATGAAGGCGCAAACGCCTGCGCCACCGCTTTGCTTCACACGACAGAGCCGGCGCCATATCTCGGCGACCTGGCTAAACCTCCGGATAATCATTACAATTGGGATTTGATTCTGCAAAAAATGCTGGGCAAAACTCCAGAACAACGTTATCAACGTGTGTCCGATTTCAGCGATGACTTGAACCGACTGGCGGCAGGCGACACTATAGTAAGTAAAGTTGTCAGAGCAAAAAGGCCCGGTTGTGCGCGCCACAGGCCAATTTTAAGTTACAGCGACAAACTCTTGTGGGCCGGTATATCGTTATTGTTTTTACTTCTGACCTCTTTTGCCTCACTACTTTTTTACGCCTTTCCCTCTGCCACCAGCTCTAAAAATACCAATGCAGAATTCGAGCACGTACCGATTCCAGGCATCACTAACCAGCACCATGCCTATGATGTAGTTAGCGATATCAGTGCCGGCGGTCTGAGTCGCTTCTATTTTCCTAATATGACCATGGGCAAATTCAAATTTGGCAACTCTAATATCAGCGCCAGCGGAGCAGTAGAGCTGCCTACGCAGGTATCAATCACCTTTGAGCCCAACGAGCTTTTCTTAAAAAAGAATCGGTCGCGACAGCACTCTAGACAATGCCACCATAGCAAAATTTGGTTTTCCTACGCCCTTAATTTCAGACATTAATATGGGTCATATGAATGGCACTCTAAGCGGCGATGAGCGTGATCGCAGACTGATTGTCGGTCCGAAAGCTAAGCTTGAGGCTCATTTGAGCGACTCACTGAATGACAGAGTAATTAGAACGGTGGCCAGCAATGAAGGCAGTTTGACCACACTTACTAAAAACGACGCCGGTCACGGCATATCGGTGGGCATCAGACAATGGAATCAGAAAAGAGGCGAACTACCTGATCTACTCAAAAGTTTTCATGACAAAAGTCCAGAAAAATTTGATGCCACTTTCGGTCGTCATGCTAAGCGCTTGCTGAGCGAAAACTATGTCAGACACGCCAATCTGGCCGGCAATAAAGAAATCATGTCAGGCATGAAAAAAGCTCTGGCGGATCCTGAATTTCAAGAAGTTCAAGTAGAGAAATTCCGCAAGTTCGCTGACAAATCAGCTGAGACCGCAAAAAAATACGGCCTCAAATCAGAAGTGGGCGCTGCCTTAGTTGCCGACATTACTAACCAAATGGGAGAAGGCGGCCTGAGAAGAGTGATGCGCAGAGCGGGCATTCAACCAGGCGGGGAAGTCAAAGATGAAGCGGTCGCCCTTAAAGCCATGGAACGAGCCACACGCAGACCAAACTCATCTGCACGCTTTGATCAGCTTGCATCCAATTTCAGCCCTGAACGCATCAAACCAAGAACACCAGTTAAAGATACCAATACCTACCTGGCACAACTAGATATGGTGACCGGAAACATTGCCTGAAATCACACAAATTAGTGTTTAGCGCTTGTTAGTTTGATTGTTAGTCAAGAACCATTGCTGGCAGCTCAAGCCTTGCTCGCCGGCACGGGGTCGCAATCTCAAATAGCGACCATCGCTTTGCATTACTCTGGCTTTGCTGGTATCAAACAAATAGGTCTTGAGTACAGCGTCACGCACAAATCGCGCCAGGCGCTCATCTTCTATGGGGAAGAGCACTTCCACGCGGCGGTTCAAATTGCGCGGCATCAAGTCAGCACTGCCGCAGAATATTTCGTCTTTGCCACCATTGCGGAAATAATAAATGCGGCTATGTTCAAGAAAACGACCAACAACGCTGATCACTTGAATGTTTTCGCTCACTCCAGGAATACCCGGAATCAAGCAGCAGACACCACGAACAATCAAATCAACTTTAACGCCGGCTTGCGAAGCGCGATAGAGAAGTTCAATCACGCGCTCATCAGACAGTGCGTTCATTTTCAGAATGATGCGGCCTTTGGCACCACTTTTGCTGTGCTCGATTTCTCGCAAAATCAGCTCTTCAAATCGCTCACGCAAATTGATGGGAGCAACCAAAAGCTTGCGGTAATCCCGTTTAGCCGAGTAACCGGTAAGGTAATTAAACAGATCAGAAATATCGGTGCCGATTTTTTCGTCACAGGTAAGTAGACCGATATCGGTATAAAGATGCGCGGTCATGGGGTTGTAGTTGCCGGTGCCGAGGTGCACATAACGTTTAATGCTGTCGCCTTCTTTACGCACCACCAGAGCCAGTTTTGAGTGAATTTTCAAACCGAGCAAACCGTAGACAACGTGCACACCCTCAGCTTCTAATGCTTTAGCCCATTCAATATTGCTTTCTTCATCAAATCTGGCTTTCAATTCCACCAGCACGGCCACCTGTTTGCCGCGCTCTTGCGCTTTCAAGAGTGCCTCTACCACCGGTGAGTTTTTACCCACGCGATAGAGAGTCATTTTAATGGCAAGCACATTTGGATCGCTGGCAGCGGTGTTGAGAAAATTGATTACCGGCTGAAAGGAATCATAGGGGTGGTGGAAAAGAATGTTGCGCTTGGAAATGGCGGCAAACATATCTTCGCCTTTGTCCATAATGTCTGGATCTAGCACCGCCGGAATAGATGGTACAAAGGGCGTATATTTAAGATCGTGACGATCTAAATTGGCTACATATTTGAGTGAACTCAAGGGCATGCGACCTTCGATGAGATAAACATCGTAGGGTTCGATTTGCAGATTGCTCATCAAAATTTCTAAGATATAAGCGGGCATGGCATGGTGCACTTGTAGCCGCACCACATCACCAAATCTGCGCTGCCTCACACCTTCTTCAGTGGTCTCAAGCAAATCTCCGGCTTCCCACTCTTGAATTTCCATCTCGGCATCGCGAGTAACATGGAATGGGTAAACTTCGACAATAGACATGCCTGGGAAAAGCTGTTCGATATTAGCTTTGCATAAATCATCAAGCCAGATGTAAGTGTTTGGTTTGCATTGAATGACACTGGAACGCGCACCAGGCGGTTCAGTTTTGCCAATCGGCACCAGTTGAGGCAAACTATCAGGAATCTTGACGCGGGCAAATCGTTCATCTGAAACCGGATCGCGAATCAGCACTGCCAGATTCAAACTCAAGTTGGAGATGTGTGGGAAGGGATGGCCTGGATCGAATGCGAGCGGTGTCAGCACCGGGAAAATTTTCTTGCGGAAATACTCACGAGCGTCGAGCTTTTGCTCTTCAGAAAGTTCTTCAAAATCAAGAATTTGAATGCCGGCCATTTTCAGCTCGGGCAAAAGTCTTTCTTTCAAACACTCATGGGCACTGGCCAGAAGCCTGGTGACTTCCGAACTGACTGCATCTAACTGTTCTGAAGGTGCCAGACCGTCGGGCCCGGCGCTTGGTGTGCCAGACTCTATTTGACGCTTGAGACCGGCCACTCGCACCATGAAAAATTCTTCAAGGTTGGAGCCTAAAATCGACAAAAAGCGAAAGCGTTCGAGCAGCGGATTGGTGCCGTCAGTTGCTTCTTCTAAAACCCGCCACTGGAACGAGAGCAGGCTCAGCTCGCGATTGAGGTAATAACGCGGGTCGGTCAAAAGGGGCTGAATGTCTTCGACGCCATCGACAGGAGGCTGTTCTTGCGTAATAGTGACCATGTGATTATCATCGGGCAGGGCTACCGGAACGATCGGTACCGCCGGGCTTGCAGGGGGAACAGGCACCGCTGCTATATCTTTGGCTCCGGCAGCGACGATTGCTTCGAGAGCCTCAGAACGTTTGATTTCGCTGGTTTTACGAGTATTGGCCGTGTCAGGTGATTGCATACATTAAATTGTAAGGCATCCCCGCACTTGACCACAAGCTTGTCAGGCGCCAAGATCGCAAAGCTAACAATGGTTACAGCGATTTAAGCCACAATTTTAAAGTTTTTGGCCCGTACTTAACCTGTCGAGACGTCGCCCGCATTCAACTTGTAGAGGTTAATGGCGTTGCTGCGCAGTACAGCTCGTTCTACCTCGACCATTTGCCCTTTGAGCATATAATCGCGCTCCACCAGCTCTTTTAAAGCTTCAGTGAGACTGCGCCTCAAACAAAGAGCGCCGTACCAGTACGATTCTGGTTGGCTGTGACCATCTGTGCCCGCCAGAATTTTAGAAACCGGTGCAGCCGAAAGGGCTTCGTAATAGATGCGGGTCAAATCAGGGGCAATTAAACTGTTCGCCAGAGAAAGGTCAAAAAATACACCCGGATAGATGGAAGCCAGATATGCCACTTCGCGGATATATGGATAGCAATGCAAAAAGACGCATTTGAGATTTCTGTAGCGCTCCGCTTTAAGCAGCGATTGGAAAAGAACCGGATTGGCCTCGGAGAGCAGTGCATCATCATCACCGATACCACAATGAATTTGCACCGGCAACTTGGCCGCTGCGGCAAAATCTAAAACTTCACCAAGCAAATAGTGATACGTGGCCGAACGGCTTAACCGCCCACATTCTAGTACGTCTTTGCGGGCCGGATGATAAGCGGAGCGAGCATGTGACAGAGTCACGGCATCCAATTGCAGACCGCCCCGATATGCCACGATTGTCTTCAGCGCCACCACTGGAAAATTTTTATCGGCCTTTAGTTCCTGGTTCAATACTTCAGGCAGGGTTTTTAGAACCTGATCAAGATTGGTGCACTCGCGCATCAATCGTTCCAAAATCATTTCTATGCGCAAAACCCTTGCCGTCTTCACCTGGCCCAACCTGCCCAAATCTATAGCGGCAAGCGGCTCATGACCATGAATATGATAGCCGTCGTCAACGAGAATGGTCTCAATTCCGGCATCATTAAATAATCCACTTAGATGCTCACCTTGATCTTGCTCACGCCTCAGTTGCAAATAATCATCTAGGCTCGGGCAGCGGTAGCGACCCAGTAGTTTTCGAATCAGATGCTGATAAAAAAGCGAGAGCGGAATATGCCTGGTAAGCATCTCGTCAAAACGGCTCTCGCAATAGGGTTTGGCAAAATCAATCAAACTGCACTGACGATAGTCGGCGAGCAGATTATGAGCGTGATTGTCTACCATTTCGATCAAAACGTCACCATCTTAATATCTCAGTAAATGTGTACTAAACTCAAAAGCGGCATCGTCAAGGTAAGCGGATACCTCTGAGGTTTTGACGACAATAAATGTATTAGCCAACTCGGCGCCCAGTTGCTGAAACAAGAATAAGTCTGCCTCAAGTTCGGTCAAAGCTTCGTTCAGGCTCTGCGGTAAACGTTCTACTTGACCGGCAATCATTTCTTCATCGCTGAGCTCGCTGGGATCGCACCACACTGCAGGCGGTACCTTAAGTTTGCGTCTCACTCCGTCAAGACCGCAAGCAATCACCGCCCCCAGTGCCAAATATGGATTTGCCGTGGCATCGACCACCTTAAGCTCGATATTGCAAGTTTGATTTTCAAGACCAGCAAAAAGAGAAGGCACGCGCACCGCTGCCTCGCGATTGTCGATGCCCCAGCAAGTATAAGCAGAGCTCCAGCTGCGCGGTTTGAGCCGTCGATAAGAATTAACAGACGAACAGGTTAAGGCAGTAAGGGCTTTTAAGTGGGTGAGAATACCGGCTGTAAACTGAAGGCCGATTTCACTGAGATTGCCTTGCTGTGAATTTCGGGCATCGTAGAATAAATTAGTTTGCTCATCGTTGCTACCATTGTTCCACAGAGATAAATGCAAATGACAGCCGTTGCCCGCATCTTCTGCCGAGCGTTTAGGCATGAATGTGGCCGTCAAACCGAATTCTTGAGCCACACCGTATGTGGTTTCACGGTATATGACCAGATTGTCGGCTGCTTGCAGTGCCGGAGCCGGCTGAATGCTCAGCTCGTGCTGACCGGCTCCAAGCTCGGCATAATATTGTTCGACTTTTAAATCTTGTCTTTCAAGACAATCAAACAGTCTGGTGATGAAACGGTCGGCTGCGTTCATGCTCTGCGATGAGAAGCACAAGCCTCTGTCTATAGGCTTGAAGTCGCCTCCTTCCATCACACCGAGCATAAACTCCGGTTCAAATGCGGCACGCACATGGAATCCCATTTCAGCAGCCGAAGCTATTTGTTTTTTGAGAAAGCTTCTGGGGCACGAAACCCAGGGCTGTCCATCCAGTTCGTGCAAATCGCATAGAACTGAGGCGGAGGCGGCTGTATAAGGCAAAAGGCGAAAGGTGTCGAGATCTGGTATCAAGCGGACTTCTCCAGTGGCACTGTAGCCACTGTCTGTCTGCAGATGATCGAGTAAGTTTTGCGCCATAGTAGCCTTGACGATACCGATGCCACTCTTAAATCTTTGAGCGGCCGTGGCGATGCTCGAACTTTTGCCGCGTACGCAGGCATTGGTATCACTAAAAAGAAAACGTACCAGCTTCACACCGGCAGAGTTTGCCTTATCAATTATTTCTTCTGCAGTTCTGGCGCCCATTTATTTGCCTTTGGACTTAACCAGCTTATGCACTTCCGAAGCTTTCGCTTTTAAGTCGTTCATCAAGTCTTTGTTGCCGAAATGAACGGCGTCATAAACAGTAAAGAAATCGGACAGGGCATTGGGCAAATTTCTGTCTGCGTTCAGGCCTTGCTTAACGCGGTCTTTAATGATGTCAGCTACACGATGAACAAACTGAGTACTGGTTTCATGCTCCAGCCTTTCGATTTTGATTTTCTTCAAATCTTTGATAATGGCGATGTAGAGCTTCCACTCTGGTCCGCGCCATTTCTTCAGGGCCGCTTCCCGACGCAAGTGCCTGACCAGTACGATAAGGCCGTAAACAATACCGGCCAGAAGTATGAGCGATGAGAAAATAATCGCTACCCAACCGAGAATACGGCGCACACTGAATCCGTCGTTGTCGCTCAAGTTCATGCCGGTCTGAGCTTCTACCATTTTTTCCAGAGCACTGAAACTGTAGCCTTCTTCACGGGCCTGGGCAGGCAAAATGCCATCGGGCACAGCATCAAAAGGTACCCAACCATATTCAGGTATGAACACTTCAGACCAGAGGTGAGAGTCAGAACTTGAGACTTCACGCATGCCTGAAATTTTATTAGTTTTGCCGATACCGTAACCGCTCACCAGCCTGGCCGGCAAACCGACACAACGGCAGAGCACCACGAATGTAGCGGCAAAATCTTTGCTGTTGCCTTTTTTGCGCTCAAAGAGAAACTGATTGATGCGGTCATCCGCCGCTTCAAAATCAGTCGGCTTTGTGAGTTCGAACTGAGCGTGAGTGCGCAGTATTTTGCAAATTTTGTCGGCCGTGCTGAACCAGTTACCTGTCTGACCGGCTGACTGATTAGCAAAAGTAACCACATCGTTAGAGAGATCATCAGGCAATTGCAGATAATTCGTCAGTTGTTTGCGAATCAGATTTTCTTGCTCCATGCTCCGCGGCGGATCGTTCCGCATCCGCGCAGTATCGTATAAGGGCAGTTGTGATACCACTTTAAAGCTGTCGCCTTTTTTCAATATTTCAGAACTTTGCACCATGCCGTAGTCGTCAACGGTGACGGTTTTGCCGCCAATGCCGACCATTTGTGGAATCCAACAGACAGGCACCACATTGTCGAGATCAGAGAGAACTTCGTAGCCCTGAGTCAGTTCCAGTGTGGGCAAAACTTTCGGCACAATAAAAGCATTGGCTTTCTTCACATCAAAATTTGGTTTTTCCGGTTTAAAAAATACATAGTGCACTGCCGTGGTTGAACCAAATCCAGCTAATTCGCCGTCCATAGCGCGCAAACGCTCTTCTTCCAATTCTTTCTCGGCCTGCGCTTCTTCACTGAGAGCCGGTTGATTGGTCGAGTTAACCGGTACCACAGGTTCAACAGCCGCATCAGGTTTTGCTGTAATCGGCTTGATATCGATATTCTTAGCGGTAATAAAATCTTTTGATCGCATCCAGAAGCGGCCATCAAAATTATCAAACACAGCTCGTCTTTCGTAAAACAGTCGTGTGGAGCTGACCTTAAACAAAATCTCTTTTGATTTTGAGTCATGGAGGGCATCCATGTCTACCAGTTTAGTGGCTAATGAACCGCCTCCGCCACCACCTGTAGAACCAGAGCCACCAGTACCATTAGTACCATTAGTACCTTTAGTTCCACCAGTTCCACCAGTTCCGGCGCCGCCATTGGCCTTAGCAATTGCAGCAGCCAGCTTCTGAGCTTTTTCTTTTTTACCCTTATTGCCGCCCTTTACTGCCTGGTTTTGGCCAGGTTTCTCGCCTGGCTTTGGGGCACTTTTATCGGCGTCACTGACCTTCTCTTCTTTAGCCTTTTTCTCGGCCTTTGCCCAATTTTTTTCACCGGCTTCGGATGGTTTAGAGGCAGGAGCGTCTCCTTCAGCTGAAGCTGGGGCGTCAGGCGGTTTTTCGGCCTTGTGTTCTTGGGCAGCCAATTGCGCTGCTTTTTTCTCTGCGTCGTTTAGCTTTTTCACACCAAGGTTATGCAACGGTGCACTATACGTATTGCGCTTGGGTTGATTGGCGCCATCGTGCTTACTAAAATCGGGCAAGAGCCTCATTAAGCTGGCCAGATTCATATTCTTCAGGCTGGAAGTAATAATATCCATGGTGTCATCAGAACGTGGCACCATCAAAAAGGAAAGCAAAGTTATGAGCGGCAATAGAGCAAGAGTGAGCTGGGCACTGCCACTGGGCCTGCGCTTCTTTTCGCTCAGAGCTGATGCCACCACCGGTGCCGGCTTCATCGGTCTGTCGAGCCAGTTCGTTAAAGTGCGAGACATGCAGTCGTAATACAGCATCACTGTCCCAAGACTGATATAAGTCAGCACTGCACCGCCAAAAGCCAGGCTTCGAGCCACCGGTGACAAACAACAGAGAATCAAAGCTCCGAGCATGGCCGATAGATTGATATCTGAACGCGATTTCAAATCGAAAGCGTGCAGTGCAAAAGTGCCGGCAACAAAATGCACCACCGGCCCCCAGAAATCAGCCGGACCGTTCATCGGATTCATAAATTCAGCCAGGGCGTTAGCCCCCACACCGAGCACGCCCACAATGACAATCAGTTGCATCCATTTTTTGCTTTCGTGCCTATATTGATAGGCAACCAGCGAGCCAACTGTGCATAAAGTAAAACCGAGTACCGCCACTGGCCATGCTGTCTTAATGAAGACGCAGCTCGATAAGATGCAAGTCAGTGTCATCAAATAGACAACAATCCGCAGCGGAATAGAATCTTCAGGAGGTAAACTTTCACGTTTGCTCATAAGCCGTCAAAATCTCCTTCCGACTCCACACGGGCTATAACCATGCCGCTAGTAGGGCCAATTTCATTGCGCTCCGATTTTTTGGTGGATGCACCGCGGGCACTCTTAAAGTTTACGCTTTTTTCGCCCCCCTGACTTTCCATGCCCGGCAACGGCTCGCTTTCATCTTGCCAGTTGGGCGAAACTTCCACAATTTCAACAGGTTGGCAGACCACGTCGCCTTTGCCCGGGGTAAATTTCATAATCTTCTCGGAAGTCGGTAAAACAGTGAGCAACGGCCGATCATTAACATGCGACCAGGTCTCAAAATCTGTGGGCTCTTCTTCTTCAATAGTTTTGCGGTTGGCCGCCACTTTGGTAATTGGTTCTACCCGGGCAAGAATTTCGGCAGTAAGTGCCAGACCGGGCGGCACGTGGGGTAAATCGGCCATGAGAATCTGCAAGTCGGCCGACTCGGTAGAAGGATTAAGAATCAGCCTGGGCATGTGACCCAAACTATGGCCAAGGTGCACCAGTGAGTTAATCAGTGTTACAGTCAATTCGAATTGTTCAGGTGAGCGGTAATTGGCACGTAAATTGAGCAAGATATCAAAAACTGGCAGAGTTTCTGAATCGAATTCGCGCACCAGCATTTTGCCCTGGCGAGCAGTAGAAGCCCAGTGAATGTGGCGCAGGCTGTCGCCGCTGCGAAATTCGCGCACACTTCTGAAACTGCTTGATTGATGAGTAATCACTGAAGTAGAAGTGGCGTGCCCCATAGGCGAAACGATGCCGGTAAGACGATAAAGAAAATTGCCTGAAATCGACAAGACATTTGGATAGACAGTAATGCTGGCGTCAGATTCGCCGGCAACTTTTTTCAATTTGATTGAACGCGACCACCAGACAATGCCGAAAGGAAAACAGGTGGTGAGCTCAACGCTGTCAAGATAGTAAATTCCACGCTTGAGCGAAGGCGTTGGGAAGGTATACCATTCAGCGCTTTCTAACTTGTCGATATAAACCGGATCCGGCGATACGGTAATATCGCTCGGTAGACCATCGGTAGAACGTTTGAGCATATTGACGGTCATGCGCAGGGCGCGGGTGGGCACCACCCATGATATCGGGCCCAATTTAAACTGGCGTTTAATATTGACCTTTATGGCGGCGGTTTCAAGCGGCGCTACTTCTTGCGGCAAAGAATAAGTGGCACTGAGACCGGCCAGTTCAAAGAACGGCAAGACAAAGCCTAAAAACAAAGCCACGAGAAAAGCGGCTGAGAGTAAATAGATCCACTCGCTAGCCACAACAGCAGCAAAGATATATAGCCCTACCGAAACTATAAGCATGCCAAACTGGCGGCCTTCTAAAAATACACTGTAACCAAAACCAACAGGCACTTTCAGCCTGCGGCCGCCGGAAGTGCCAAAGGGAACGGTTGTATCAACAGGCCTGCCCGGCGCCATACCAGAGCCCATGCCTGAACCCATGCCAGAACCAGTTTGAGCCGGAGGCATCGGTTTAGCTGCACCAGATTTGGTGCTCCCCGCAGCGCTAGGCTGGGACGGGGACGGTCTCAAGGATTTTTTCGATGAGTTCTGCATGACTGACCCGGTTGGTCTTTACTTTTGGTAGCACACGGTGGCCGAATACGGCAGGGGCGAGCAGTTTAATATCGTCAGGAGTGACAAAATCGCGACCGTCAATAAAAGCGTTGGCCTGTGCCGCTTTTACTAATAACTGCGAGCCCCTTGGGCTGACCCCGAGCAACACTGAAGGATGCTTTCTGGTGGTTTGAACAATTTGAACAACGTAATTAACAAGAGTGTCATGCACAAATATTTTCTTCACGCCCAGTCGAGCAGCTAGAACATCTTCTGTACTTAGAATTGAATCGACGTTAAAAGCACCTTCACGCATAGTCTTTTTTATAATCTCAGCTTCCTGGTCTGCTTGGGGATAACCAAGAGACATAGACATCATGAAGCGGTCGAGTTGAGCCTCGGGCAGAGGGAACGTACCATGGTGTTCTATGGGGTTCTGAGTAGCAATAACAAAAAAGAGTTGCGGCAGAGGTCTGGTAGTACCATCGCTGGTGACCTGCCCTTCTTCCATCGCTTCCAGCAAAGATGATTGCGTACGCGGTGTAGCCCGGTTGATTTCATCTACCAGCAAAATATTGGTGAAAATTGGCCCCGGCAAAAAATGAAAAGAACTGTCTTTCTGGTCAAAAATATTGACCCCCGAGACGTCCGAAGGCAAAAGATCTGGCGTGCACTGAATGCGCTTGAAATTTGCTTTGACCGAATTGGCGAGACTTTTAGCCAAAAGCGTTTTGCCTACTCCGGGCACGTCTTCTAAAAGTACATGACCGCCGGCTAGAAGTGCCACAACCGCTAGCTTGGCCGGTCTGGCCTGGCCTACCAGAGCTTTGCCCATATTTTGCACAAGCGCCTTGGCGGCGGCTGTATATGGCGAAGTTTGACCTGGACTTGTGTTGGCGAAAGCCTGTGAATTAGTCACTTTGAGCAGCCCTTTAAATTTGGGATAGATTCAAGCGCGACGCCAGGCTGACCCGGCGGCCCTGAACGTTAGCTATCATACCCTTGTATGATTAGCATCTAAACCACTTGGAAAGAGCTTGCGGCGATTGACTTACAAAGCGAAATACTGATTTGTTGATTTATCAGCCCCAGACCTATGCAGCCAGTTCGTTATTCTCATATAATTGCAGGGAACGTTTAGAAAATCAGTTTAGGTTCAATTTCACGGCAGGAACGGCAGATGTCAAACAATACCAAGTTAATTTTGTTAGGTCTGGCGATTTGCGTAGTCCTTGGCATCGTGCTGCAAAACACAATCTTTAACAGCCTTTCAAGCGACTTGGGCGGAACCGGAGAGCTTCTGACGCCGGACGAAATGGCCAAGAAGAAAAAGACTGAAGCAATTAAGAACCAGAAGAAATTCGAAGCCGGACAAAAAGCCCCGTAATTAGAGCACCGTGCCTGGTGCTTCCTCAATTGTGGCCGCTGGCACCGCAGTGCTAACTTCACCGTCGACTACTTGACCGGTCCTTGCGCTAACTTCTTCGAGTAGGTGGCGGTAAGCGACATTAAGAGCGCTCGCCACTGGTATGGCGAAAATAATGCCCAGCATGCCATCGATTCTTGCGCCGATCATGATGACGATAAAAATCACCACCGGGTGCAGACCGATTTTATTGCCGATGTAACGCGGCGCCACCAGATTATCTTTCAACCACTGAAAAATGTTGAAAACCAGAACCAGCACCACCACCTGACCGAAGCGATTCATAGGCACATTATCGAGGCCGTTCAAAGCCACAACTATAAGGGCCGGCAGAAAACCTATTGGTGGCCCAATTACAGGCACCACTTCCCAGATGGCGAGCAGCACGCTCAGTACCAGCGCAAACGGCACACCGATAACAATGTAGACAACCAGCATCACCAGGCCAAAAAAGAGACCGAGTACAAGTTGGCCGCGAAAAAAAGCTTGCAGACTAACATCGATTTCAGCGGTCATAGCCGTCAGCTTGCTGTGATATCTCGTGGGAAAAGTGGAAATTATCCAGCCGGTCATGCGATAGCCATCGAGCATAAAGTAGAAAGAAACTACGAGAATACTCAGTGCATAAAGCAACCAGGTCATAGTCGACATAGCCACTTCGCCCACCCGCGAAAAAATCATGGACGTATCTGGCTTAGGCACGTTCTGGGCAATTGAGGTCAACAGATCGATAGCGCGCACTTGAATTTGGGCGGCGTGAAGCCGCTGGTCAAAGGGAGCCAGAGAGCGACCGAAACTTTCGATAGTGCGTGGCAATTCATGAAATACCGACTCGACTAACTGATTGAGTTGCACCACAAGTGATGGCACCACGGTGAGCATCAAAATCACTAAAACCACAGCCACTATGCTGTAAACGACAAAAATGGAAACCGAGCGATTTTTTAAATATTTTTCGAACCAGTCAACCAAACTGATAAACAGATAGGAAAGTAATATCGATATACCGAGAATGCGAATGACGTCGAGAAACAAAAATGCAACGAGACAGAGCACACCAAAGAGAATCACGGAAAGCACAGCAATAACCAGTTTGCGCTGGAGTTCGATTAGTTTGTCGTTTTCCGGCACTGTTGAGACCGTCCTTATTAAGCGATTAGTTTGTAGACTGCAGAGCGGCTTTGATAAAATCGATTTTGGCTTTTAACTCACCAGGGATGGTGGCAGCGGTAAAACCTTTAGCTATTACCACCGCTTTATACTGAATGAAAGCCTCATCGAATTTTTTCTCTTTCAGATAAATATCGCCGAGCAGTTCGCTATATTCAGGTCGGTCAGGCTTAAGCATGATTGCCAGTTTTATCTCTTGCAAAGCTGGGTCCAGCGATTGCGACTCACCAGACGCTGCCAATAAGACCTGGGCCAGTCGGAAATGACAGTCAGTGTCTGCCGAATCTATTTCGAGTGCCTGTCTGAAAGCAGCTCCAGCCTCAGCCAGACGCTTCTGCCTTTGTAGAATAATGCCCAAATTAAAAAAGTAATCAGCCCGTTTTGGCCTCAGCTTGAGAGCGACGCGCGCTTCACTTTCAGCAGCGGTCAGCTCGCCGAGATCTTTCAATGCCAGAGCCAGGTTATTGTGATAGCCGGCGGCGGCAGGGTTAATCTGAATAGCGCGACGATAACAGTCGGCTGCCTCTTTGAGCTTTCCGGCAGACTGAAATTCAATGCCTCTAGTGTTCAGTTCTCGAGCCGGGTCCAGCGCTTTTGGCCGCGGTGGAGCCTGGGCATTTACCCCTGCACTTAAAATGGTCACCCCGAGCAGACTCAAGCAGAGCAGGCCGTAAAATCGGCGAAAACTGTAGGGTAAAACAAAGTCGCGCATGGCAATACTATTCACTGTTTCAACAAAAGCATCTTACTCTGCTAAGCTTCACAGGTAAAGGTCCGGCGCTGTCGGCCCACGAGAAAAGGTATCACGCAGGTGAATAATCGAGCACTTCTGATCTCTTTGCTGGTCGTGGCGCTTGTTTTCGACTGCTCCGGCATTGTTTTTCTGGTGCTCTTTCTCAAGCAATCGAACAAAGTCCAGAAGCTGCAAAAAGAACGCACAGTGATGGCGGCAAACATGTCGGCCTTGCGCAACACTAGTAACAACCAGCAGGCTTTTGGTTTAGAAAACCAGAATTTTGTCTCTAAACTGGATGGGATGCTCAGCTCATACACCGTTGCGGCACCGCTTTTGCTGGACGGTAGCAAAGCACTCACTCTGCTAGTTTATTTGCATGGCATGCGCGCCACTTCGCTAGAGCCTTTCATTGAGCCAAAAAGAGCACCGATTGTGCAAACTCTGCAGGGTCATTACCCTGGCATAATTGTGCTTGCCCCGAGCTATCGCGCCAACTGTTCCTGGGCCAATCCCAGTGCCATCGCCGATATTGACCAGAATGTTCACGAACTGATGATGCGCTATCCGGTGGCCAAAATAGTTTTGATGGGCACTTCAATGGGTGGCTGCTCATCACTGGCTTACAGCTATCTGGCAGCTGACGACATCAAAGAAAAAATCACAGGGGTAGTCTCGAGCGAAGGCTGCGGTGACTTTGCCGAATTATATAGGAAGACTTCTTCCAGACTGGTGCAGGCCGGCATGGTGGAAGGTCTTGGAGCGACTCCAGAAGCCGCGCCGGCTCTCTATCAAGAACGCAGCATTAATACCAACCTAAATAGAGTTAGGGCTGGAACACGCTTTGCTCTCATATCAGCCAGCGAAGACACGATTATTCCGCCATTTCTTCAAAAAGAGCTGGAGCAGAAATTGCAAAGTAACAACTTGCCAACCAGCCTGATTTCTGTGCCTGAAAAGCACGGTGTGCCACCGGCTGCCTACTATTTACAGGGCCTTCAGTTTGTTCTAGCCGGCCAATAAGGTAATTAACGATGACCAGTATCACCCCCCAGCATCAAGACCGTCATGCCAAGGCCAGAGTGACTGTGGACGCCGCTCTTTTTCACTATGACCGCAAAATGCACGCCTTAAAAGTTTTGCTTGTCGAACGCCTCAACCCGCCCTGTCAGGGCGCATGGGCGCTGCCCGGCGGTTTTCTCGATGAAGATGACCAGAGCCTTGAACAAGCGGCCTGCCGCGAACTTATGGAAGAAACCAGTATCACATTGCCTCAATCAAGGTTCTTTTCTTGCGGCAGCTTTGGCGATATCGGTCGCGATCCGCGGGGCCGCACGATTACTGCGGCTTATGTGGCGCTTATATCCAGCGATGAAGCAAGCACTGCCAGCGCCGCTTCCGATGCGCGCAGCCTGTCTTTTTTCAATATAGCCGATCTGCCAGAGCTGGCATTTGATCATGGTGCCATTATTCAAGCGGCGCTATTAACTCTAGTGCTGCGACTGGGGTCGCGTTTTCAAATTGACAATCTTGTGCCCGAGTCACTCTTCGCCGATCTCGACAGCGCCGTGGATCTGGCTACCGGTCTGATTTTGACCTAATATATTGTGGAATTTTCTAAGAAGAAATCTTTTTCCACTGCCCCTGGCTGTGCAATTCTTTCCACTGCTCGCCTTCTTTAACGAACACTTTGGTGTCGTGCGATTCGAAAACCACCGGATGTTTGCCGCCTACTACTTTGCGCAAAACACAAGTTACCGAAGCGGTTTTGCCACCATCGTGCACTTTGGCATAAGGTTGATAAATAGTGTACGAAACTGCGTGATTCTCGGCGTCGCGCACTGAGTCTTCATAGCGCTCTTTAATTCTGGCGATCACGGCTTTCTTGCCCACCAGTAGTTTTTTAGTGATATCGTCGAAGGTAGTGACATTCTCGTCAAAATATTCAGAGAAATGTTCAAAATCGCCTTTGTTGATTGCCTTTGCCATTTCGTGCAAAGTATCGATTACTTTCTGCGACTCACTGCAAGCGGCGTGAGGCTCAATGCAATGTACTTGAGTTTCAGCGTGCTCAGCCAGAGCAGCAGGACAATTAATTGAAGCAAAAGTAAAAGCAACCAGAGCGGCAACACTGAAGCTAGCAATATTTTGCAAAGCGAAAATAGGGTTCATTTTGTCCTCACTTATTGTCTTCTCATGGCGGTCTCGACATCACGCAATGCGCGGTCGTTGTCTCGCAAATAACCGTTAACCGTATCAAGAGAAAGGTTCAAAGCATTAACTCTAACTTTGAGCCTGTCTGCTTCAGCTTGAAGATATTGTCGTTGATCAAGTAGAGCATCGCGACTGCGTTGCAAGCTGCCATAAATTTGCGAATTTGATGCGACACAAGCCATGCAAGCCAAAATCAAAAACTCAAGGCCAATCAAAACCACGAGAGTTGATAGCTTGATTTCAAAGGCAACAGTTTTTCCGCGCTTCATATAAACTCCTGGATAGGCTGCTGTCAGCCGACCCGTCAAAAATCCGCTTATGGGAATTATAATATTAACGCACTCTCAACTGATTTCAAAGGCCATCATAAGATTATGTCTACTCTTATTTCTCAAAAAATTACCAGCGAATTGCAAGAAGAATTGCTGGAGAAGTTACTGGATCTGGCCTTCCTGGAAGATTTCGGAGCGAAGGAAGAGAGCGCCGAACATCCGTTTGATTTAACTACGGCTGCCACAGTTAACCCAAATTTGCGCACTCGAGCAGAAATTTTGATAAAAGAACCCGGTGTCATAGCCGGTTTACCATTTCTGGCCAAAGTAATGGCGCGGCTCAGTGATCAGGTAAATATCGAACTTTTGACAGAAGACGGCGTCTTCATTGATCAAACTCAAATACCACTGGCCGTAGCCCGACTGGAAGGCCCGGCCCAGGCCATTCTTAAGGGTGAGCGATTGGCCCTCAATATTATGCAGAGACTTTCGGGCATCGCCAGCCAGACAAGACTTTATACTCAACTGGCGTCTGCAGTCGGTATAGCCATTCTAGATACTAGAAAAACCACACCTGGTTTGCGAGTGCTGGAGCGTTATGGCGTTCGCGCCGGCGGTGGAACTAACCATCGCTTCGGTTTGTTCGATGCCATATTGATCAAAGACAACCACGTCAAAATTGCCGGCGGCGTAAAAGAGGCGGCCGCCGCGGCGCAAAATTATTTGCAAAATCATCCACATATAAAGATGAGTCAAATCATGGAAGTGGAGGTAAGCACCCTTGCGGAATTGAAAAGTGCTCAAGAGCTTGGTGTAAAGCGCGTTCTGCTTGATAACATGACACCTGATATGGTGCAAAAAGCAATCCAGCAGATATCTGATGGAGATAGCGAATGTTTTGTGGAAGTGTCCGGCGGAATAAATTTGAGCAATCTCAAATCGTATTTAATAAATGGTGTCGATGCGATCTCAACTGGCGCCCTGACACATTCTGTAAAAAATATTGACCTCTCTCTGGAATTTCTTGACTAGCCGGATTGAGCAATAAAGCATATCTAAGGGGATTAAGTTTCCTCCATCTTTTCTCTTGACAGCCCTACCAATGCTTGACCTGCTCGGCCTTTTCAAGCACAAGGCCCAGAACGTTTGACCGCTCTAACAACATTCCAAAATGCTAGCTAAGGGTATACACTTGCATACATCTTCAGTTTGTCTTTATGTTTGAAAACAAGTTCATTAAGTTGATGGGCTGGTAGGCGCACCAGACAAGCTCTAATTTTGTTCACCACTCCCACAAGTCCGCCGACCACCCAATCGCAGGTCAGGTAAGAAAACTAATGAACCCGCCCACCAAAGTATTCATAGTCGACAGTGACCGTCTGTCACTGGTTACGCTCAGCCTCTGGCTTGAGCAACACAAAGATTTTGAAGTTGTAGGCACAGCTTTGCCCACAAGCAAGCTGGAACAGAAGTTGCGTGAGAGTCAAACAGATTTAGTTGTATTGAGTCTTTCCTCTGTAGGCGTCGAAGCTCTTTCCACCCTGCGTCGAGTAAAACAAACACAGTACGACTTGCCTGTAATCATTTTGCATCAGGGCGATGCTAGAAGCATTGACGGCCCTCTGGCTTATGAGTCTGAGGCGCAGTTGTCGCCAGAAGCCAGCTTGAAAGATTTGCTGGAAGTTATGCGCAAAATCGGTCTGCGTCAGAAAATCGTCAGCTCGAACACAGCCCTCGTCAGCTCTAATTTGCTAACTAAAGCCGGCTAAAAATTTAGTGTATTTTGTCGAACTCTTGCTCATCTGTGTAACTCTTTTAGTTATGCAAAAATCGCTGTCGGACAATCAACAAAAACATAATACCGATAAAAGCGACGCCGATTTAAATCTGGCACCGGTAGAAATTGCATATCTCAGTCAAAACGGCGATACCAGCTTTGCTTTGATCGTGCTGGTTTTCGACATGCTGCACCGTGAAATTAAGACTCACCTCAGCACACTGTCGACCCGCAGCAAAAGCGGTGAATTGTCTTTAGAAAAGGAGCTGGAACTAGAACTCGATCTGGAGCTGGCGCCGAGACCAGCCAAAAATCTACCAGCACTACCCCAAGAAAAAGCTGGCTCTACCGGTAGTCACTACGAAGACAGATTGAAATCAATCATCACTTCGTCTGTGCGCAACTGGGGCGAAAAAAAAGTACAGACCGTTACCGGCAAAATGGACATCAAAAAAGATCCCATTGGTTTTGTGCGCAAATTACCTTTTCTCTACAAACTTTTGTCGGCAGCCCTAAAAGGCACCGCCCAGGAAATTTTGAAAGACCCGCGCCATATCCGCAAATATTTCTCCAAGACCGGACTGATGCGTATAATTGCTGAAGTGGGCGCCAGCGGCTACAAAGAATCATTTGAGCAAGAACTCAAAACCGAGCTTTTGCGCAAAGGTCTTTTACTGGAAGAAAGTCAAAGACATAAACTGGCCCGTTCATACTTTATTTGTTTTGCCGTGGCGCAAATTGCCTTCATTGCCTTGATACTACAGTCGGTGCCAAACCTACTTAATGGTGCCGTGATTTTCACGGTAGCCGGAGCTTCCGCCTTTGTGGTGAAAACGGCTCTGGGCGCCCGCTCATTTATACCTTTATACGCTGACCTGTCCGAAGTGCTAAATAACGCCCCCCGCAAAAACTTTCGCATCGCCGCCCTGGCTATATTTTTGCGCCTGGTAAACTTCGCTCTCAATGGACTGAGCGTTATCGCCTTTATGATTTTGCTGCTGACAGGCTCGACTATTCTATACTTTACTCAGACTGTTCACGATACCACTACCTACATGATGCTATTGACAATGATGGGCGCCCAATATCTGGCGGCAGCGTTCTTCTTTGAAGGTTACCGGCTGAGCTTGCATCAAAGCGCCACGCCTCACGCTCTGCGTCACATAAAGCAATTGAAGGAACGCTATCGAGACTACTCGTCGATTGATGCATTAAAATCAGTGCTGACAGATAGCCAATATAAAAGTGAAATGTCCTACTTGTTGGCTATTTACGGCCTTGAAACCCTCTTCTTCATCTGATCTGAGTCAGTAAAAATGTCAAAAATAAAAAAAGGCCAGCCCCTGCGCGGCATCATTACCGGTGCTTCTACTGGCATCGGACGCGGGTTAGCGCTTTCACTGGCGAAAAAATACAAGGCTAAACTTATTTTGACTGCTCGGAGCGAGCCTGAACTTTTAACCGCCAGAGAGCAGGTCATTGCCAGTGGTGGCGAGGCGGAAATTATAGTAGGCGATATTGCTTCTGACGACATGGCCAACCGTTTGGTAGAACAGTGTTGCACCTTATACGGTGGCATAGATTTGCTCGTCAACAACGCCGGAATGGCCATACCGGGAAAATTCGAAAGTCTCAGTATGGAAGACTGGCGGCGGCTTTTTGAAGTTAATTTCTTTACACCACTGGCCCTAGTTTATGCATCGCTGCCGCATCTGAAAAATTCAAAAAGCAGCAAAATTATCAACATCTCTTCTGTGGCAGGCAAAATTTCATTTCCCGGTAGTGTCAGCTATTGTTCAAGCAAATTTGCCCTCACCGCTCTGTCTGAGGGTATAGCAGCTGAGCTGACCAATCAGGTAGATGTACTGACGGTTTGTCCCGGATGGGTTCGCACTGAATTTTTTGAAAAAAATGCTGTGCCCGGTCAGAAAAATCCGACTTTAATAGCCGAGAAAAATGATTTGACCGGCGCCATGATGAAACACGTATTGAGCATCAGCACCGCCCAGTGTGTTGACGAGATTATCAAAAGCATGGAGAAAGGCGGCTCACATGAGCTTATTTTGACTCTCCCTGGACGCATCGCCGAACGCTTCCACGGCATGGCTCCAGGCATTATGCGCAGTCTCGTTAGCGCCATTCCCGCTGAATACAATAAATAATTCTATTCCATATATTTAGAGCGAATCAATTGCACCCGCCTGTCTAAGGAAAGTGCTTCAGTGCCGCGGTTGGTTTTGCGCAGAAGCTCTGCGTAATTTTCCAGACAGGCCGCCACATAAGCATGATCAGGGCCAAGGGCGCGCTCCCATATTTCAATGGCCCGGCGATAAAGACTTTCGGCTCGACCATGATTGCCGTGCTGATGATAGAGCCAGCCTAAATTGTTGAGGCTTTCAGCCACCTTCGGATGATCTGGACTGAGTACTCTTTCTCTAATCGCTAAAGCGCGACGGTGCATAGGCTCAGCCTGGTCAAATTGATCTTTGCCCAGAAAAAGAGAAGCCAGATTATTAAGAGCGTTAGCTACATTGGGATGGTCGCTGCCGTGCAACCTCTCTTCAATTTTCAGTACTCGACGGAATAATGGCTCAGCGTCCGTATTGCGGTTTTGCTCGGAATAGATATTAGCCAGCGAATTGAGAATTTCAATCAGACTACCATCTTCAAAACCCAAGTTGCGCTCGCGAATTTTTAAGCCGCGCTTCAGTGCATCTTCTGCTTCGGGAACGCGATTCAAAGTCATGTAGAGATCGCCCAGATTATTGAGGGCCGCAGCGATTGAAACATGTTCGACACCGAACATTTTTTCTTGCAAACTCAAGGCTCGCTTTAAAAGCGGCTCGGCATCGGCATATTTGCCCTCTGCAAGATAAACCAGCCCCAGGTGATTAAGCGCATCGGCCACATCAGGATGATCCACGGCCAGAAGGCGCTCGCGCATGGAGAGCGCGCGCAAGAAAAGGTCTTCCGCTTCTTCAAAGCGACTGTCGTGATAGAGCAAAAGGCCAAGCGAGATGTAATATTCGGCTAGATCGGGGTGATCCGGACCGAGTGATTGCTCCATATCTGGAAGAAGCCTTAAGAGGGCGTCGACATTTTCGTCAATGGACATGCAGATAGGTCCGTTCTACTTTTCTAAGGCCGTACTCGTATTTTTACCAGCGTAGGTCCCTATTCTAAACCTATCTATACCGGCCGGCCATGAATTATTTGTCGCGCTCGGAAGCGCTCAAGGTAGCCTGAGCCGCCGCTAACCGGGCCACAGGAACTCTGAATGGTGAACAACTGACATAAGAGAGGCCAAGCTTGTGAGCAAAAGCGATAGATTGGGGCTCGCCTCCATGTTCGCCGCAAATGCCGAGCTTGAGATCAGGTTTAACTTTGCGCCCCAGCTCTACGGCAATCTGCATCAATTTGCCCACGCCGCCGAAATCTAATATTTCGAAAGGATTGTTGAGCAAAACTTTATGCTTGGCGCCGTTGAACTCTACGCCATCAAGATAACGCTGTAAAAACTTGCCTTCGGCATCATCTCTGGAATAGCCAAAGGTCATCTGGGTGAGGTCATTGGTGCCAAAGCTGAAGAATTCGGCAAACTCGGCGATTTCATCGGCAGTAACGCATGCTCGAGGAATTTCGATCATGGTGCCAAATTTGTAGACAACATCAGTTTTTTCTCTTTTCATCACCTCTTTTGCCACAGCTTCGAGCTGCTCTCTGGCAAACTTCAGCTCGTTGGCGTGGCCCACAAGAGGGATCATAATTTCAGGCAAAACTTCGGTGCCCTGTTTTTTAACGGCAATGGCAGCTTCGAAAATCGCCTGCACCTGCATGCGGTTGATGCCCGGATAAACCAGACCAAGCCTGCATCCACGCAAACCCATCATCGGGTTCGATTCTTTCAGCTCACCAACTTTTTTCAAAAGCACTTCTTTTTCGCGCAAGTCAGCGCCTTTAATGCCCTTAGCGCGCATGGTGGCAACTTCTTCAATCAGTTGTTCTTCTCTAGGGAGAAACTCATGCAAAGGCGGATCGAGCAGACGAATGGTAACGGGCAGACCGGCCATAGCCTGAAAAATGCCGGTGAAATCGGCCCGTTGCATGGGCAACAATTTGGCCAGAGCGGCTTCGCGCTCGAGATCTGTGCCGGAAAGAATCATTTGCTGCATCACCGGCAGCCGATCTTGGGCCATGAACATATGCTCGGTACGGCAAAGGCCAATGCCCTGCGCACCAAAATCACGGGCTAATTTCGCGTCTTCTGGAGTATCGGCATTGGTTCTAATGGCCAGAGTGCGCACCTGATCGGCCCACTCGAGCAGGGTTTGAAAATCTTGCGAAAACTGTGGTTCATGGGTGATGATCTGCCCTTCAAAAATCTCACCGGTAGATCCGTCGATGGAAATCAAATCGCCCTTTTTATAAAGTTTGCCTTTTACATGCAGTTCTTCTCGTTCAAGGTCGATTTTCAAAGCTTCGCAGCCGGCTACACAGGGCTTGCCCATGCCCCGAGCAACAACCGCGGCATGACTGGTCATGCCACCACGACTGGTGATGACACCTTGTGCCGGTACGATACCGTGTATATCATCAGGACAGGTTTCAATTCTAATCAAAATCACTTTGAGACCCTGGCCGGCCATTTTCTCCGCTTCATCAGGATTGAAAATAATTTGGCCAATAGCGGCTCCGGGAGAGGCGTTAAGACCAACGGCAATTAAGCGGTTTTCACTGGTGGCTTTGGCTTTGTCTTCGTCTATAAAAGATGGCAAAAGCAATTGGTTTAACTGCATGGGCTCGACTCTGTTCAAGCCCTCGTCGCGAGAGATAATACCCTCGCCCACCATATCTACAGCTACTTTGACGGCGGCCGCTGCAGTTCTCTTGCCGCTCCGTGTTTGCAACAAATAAAGTTTGCCCTGTTCGATTGTAAATTCGATGTCTTGCATATCGCGATAATAATGCTCGAGACGGCCGACATTGGCTAAAAGCTCTTCATAGACTTTGGGCATGTCTATAGCCATATCGGCAATTTTCAGTGGCGTGCGTGTGCCTGCCACCACATCTTCACCCTGAGCATTGACCAGATATTCGCCATACAATAATTTTTCACCGGTGCTGGGATTGCGAGTGAAACAAACACCAGTGGCGGAAGTATCGTCAAAGTTGCCAAAGACCATAGACTGCACATTCACGGCCGTGCCCAGATTGTGATCAATTTTATTGAGATTGCGATAATAAATGGCGCGATTATTATTCCACGATCTGAATACGGCTTCTACAGCACCTTTGAGCTGCTCTCTCGTATCTTGCGGGAATGATGTGCCTGAGCGCTCTTGCACCAGTGTCTTGAATTGTGTCACCAGCTTTTTCAAATCTTCAACAGTGAGGTCAGCGTCACTTTCAATTTTCAAATCGTCTTTGAGATCTTCCAGCAAATCTTCAAAACTGTCTTTGCTCATTTCGAGCACCACACTGCTATACATGGCGATGAACCGACGATAGCTGTCCCAGGCGAATCGCGCATTGGTGGTCAAAGTAGATATCGATTCTACGGTTTGATCGTTGAGACCCAAATTTAAAATGGTGTCCATCATGCCGGGCATAGAAAACTTAGCACCGGAACGCACCGACAAAAGCAGTGGTCTGGCCAGATCACCGAGCACGCGGTCTAGCTTTTTTTCTACATGGGCTAATTCAATAAGCACTTCGTCAAAAAGCTTATCCGGCATTTTCTGCCCGTTTTCAGTGTATTGTCGGCAGCACGATGTCAAAATTGTCAGACCGGGAGGCACGTTCACTCCCGAATGGGTCATCTCGGCCAGACCCGCTCCCTTACCGCCCAGAAGCTCTTTCATGGCATCACGATTACCGGCAAAGGCAGCAAAACCTTCGTCAAAAAGGTAAACCCTTTTGGAAAGTTTGAGCTTTTCAGCTTCTCCTTTTGCGTCTTGAGCTTGACTGGAACTTGTCATACTCATCATTTTTCGATTCTCCATGATTGATTTAAGCGGGGAATTCAGGTCTGTCAGTTATTTAGCAGTTCAAAAAATTAGTCATCGCGCAAATTCATAAAAATCTCAGACGAGGTTTCTTCAATTGCTTTTGCTGAAACGTCGAGGATATGGCATTTTAACTCTCTAAATATTTTTTTGGCGTAGCGACTTTCTTGCATGATGCGATCGGGATCTGCGTAGTCGGTATTGTTGGGCATTCCAAGAACGGACGCTCTTGTGCTTCTTATCTCTTGCAATTGGTAAGGATCAATTTTCAAACCAAATATTCTTCTGGCCGGAACTTGAAATAATGCCAGGGGCGGATCGACACCAAAGACTATAGGCACATTGGCGGCCTTAAGCCCATAGTGGTGCGCCAGGTACATACAATTAGGAGTTTTACTGGTGCGCGATACTCCCACTAGCACCACATCGGCTTGCAAAATGCCATCGGGATTCTTACCGTCATCAAAACGAATGGCAAAATCTACCGCCTCGATACGCTTGAAATAGCTTTCATCAAGCAAGTGCAACCTGCCTGGTTGCGAAAGTGGTTGAGCACCGGTCAAGTTGCCGATGCGTGCCATTAGGGAGCCTATCAAATCGATGGTCGGCACTTTAAATTTGCTTGCTTCAGCTTCAAGTGTTTCGCGATATTCAGGCAGCACCAGCGTATAAGCAATAATGGAGCGACCATGCGAGATTTCGCGCACCATGGCCGGAATCTGCTGAGAACTTCTAATTTGCGGCAATCTATAGATAGATGCATGTCCGGGAGGAAATTGGACTAGGGCGGCACGGGCAACAGCCTCGGCAGTCTCGCCGCTGGAATCGGACATTGTGTAAATAATGAGCTCGCTGGAATTAGACGGCAGTTTCAGCTCGTTGGCCAGTGCAGGCTTGGGTGAGTCGTGGCTTGCGTCTTTCAAGGTTCTCTCAAAGCTATTCCTGAGCTAGATGGAATCAATAAGTAACACATTTTGCTCCAAAAGTGGTCCGACGATATATATGTTTTATTTCTTGGCTTCCGTTCAGGCTAAAATAAGACTTGGCCCATAGCACCCTTGAGAAGGAGGCTGGTTGGATCCCCAGGAATCTACCGTTACGCATCAAGCCTCCCAGGACGATGATCATATGATCGGCTCTCGAGTCGGTTCTGCCTTTGTCATCACCGGTTTGCTCGGCTCTGGCGCCATGGGTAATGTCTACCGAGCCAGTCAGGAAACCATCGGCCGGGACGTGGCAATCAAATTTTTGCCGGTGGAAATCGCTTCAGATGCCACCGCGGTGCAATGGCTCACCCGGGAAGCGAAGGCTCTTGGCCTGCTCAATCATCCGGGTATAGTCACCACATTTGATTTTGGTTTCACTGCCAAGTCAGAGCCTTATCTGGTGCTAGAGCTTGTGGACGGTAAGTCTTTGCAAGCGATATTAGACAAAGTAACGACCTTGAACTCTGCCAGAGCCTTGCCGATTTTTGTGCAGATATGCGAGGCCATGAGTTACGCCCATGGTCAGGGAATTATTCACCGCGACCTCAAACCGCTCAATATCATGGTGGGCAAGCGCGACCAGGTTGAGTTCGCAAAAATTCTCGATTTCGGTATCGTAAAATTGACATCTGAATCGCAGCAGTTAACCAAATCAGGTGAAATCTGGGGATCGCCGTTTTACATGAGCCCGGAGCAATGCTGTGGCGGAGCGGTGGATAATCGCTCGGACATCTACAGCCTGGGCTGCGTGATGTTCCGCGCCCTGACCGGCGAAGTACCGCACCGCGGAGCCAGTTTTCCCGAAACCATCGCCAGAAAGCTCTCCGAATATCCACCCGCATTTGCCACAATTTCACCTGATCTCAATATTTCAGAAAAATTGGAAGCGGTGGTTTTAAAATGCTTGCGCAAAAATAGCGATGAGCGTTACGCCACCATGCAAGAGTTACGCAGCGAGCTTTTAAAACTTTATCCCGACAGACTTGAATCGGAAGCCACACTAACTTTCAATACTCTGGACGCGGTGCCGATAGAAGTTGTAGACCCGGTCAAACAGGCGGCAAGAGACGCAGCCAGGTCCGCTCAAGCACTGGCCGCGACAAATCAACCACCAGTGAACAGCAAAGTGGAAGCAAGCCTACTTGCAGATATAGCGGCGCCGGGGCCGGCTCCTGCGCCACTGCTTAAAACACCTGAGCCGCAAACTGCAAAAGCTACTGCCGTCAAATCTGCTGTGGGCACTACAAATTTCGGCAGCACAAAGTCCGGCAACAAAACTGGCAGCAAAGCTCCTGACTCCACACAACTGGTGGTAATCGTGGTGACGGTAACTTTGTTTATTACCGGTTGCCTGGGCACCGGTCTATTCATCCTCTATCAATATTTGATCACTCATCAAAACAGCGTCAAACCTGCTCTCATAGCCAGCCCGGATCAGTTACCACCGGCAAACACCGCAACAGATGGCGAAACGAAAAATGCTGATTTAAAAAGGGCAGACTGGCCTCAAGTACCAGATGCTACGCCCAATACAACTAAAAACTTAGCACCAGTTTCAAAACCGGTTTCTACTGCAGATTCATCTCCCGATACAAAAACAAAAGCACCACCAGTGGTGATGGTTGATTCGACTCCACTGCGCCTGGTCAAACGTAAACCACGGGTGCAAACAACAGAGCGCAAGCCAAAACCAAAACACCTTACTCGGCACACCGAGCCAGAAGTACGGCCGCGGCGCCACTCTATGAGCAGCGACCCCAATGCTTTTTACACCGAATTCGGTGGACGCTAATCTATTTAACAAGACCCAAGTTCAGGGCCTTGAGAATCAAGAGCAAATCGATGCCTTCTGCCGTAACTTTAACCAGATTGCCCTGGTTTACCCGCGGAACTGAGATCGATGGACTGAATTTCAGACAGCCCAGATAAGGCGCACGAGTACGAGAAGAGAGAAGCAGAGCCACTTCTGAGCGGGTCAGTTTACTCTCCAGTTGTTTGCCTTCATTAGCCTGAGTTTCAACTGTGACCATACCGGCAATTTTGACAAACTCATTCATGTAGCTGTAGGCCAGCACCAGTTTTTCGATTGCTTCATGATTGTGGTGCGCCACGATAATGCAAGGATAATTAAGCTCGCGAGCGAAGTCACGGGTGTCTTTCCAGGCATGAGCTAGAGTGCCTACATTGTTTTGCTCGAAGCTCATGGGAGAAGCACAACTGCCCGGTGTTTCCACAAGACTGAGCTCTGCACCTTGACCAACGGAAAGCGAATGGGCCCACTGAGCCTCGCTTAAATTTTTGGCCGACGAAATCACCACCGAGGCGTAATTGCGTGGCGTGCCGCTGATTGAGCAAATGAAGGAGATTTCAGACTCTGCCCGCTCTTTGGAGCCGAGGCAGATCGGTTTGACCGCGCGCACGTTTACACCCTGTTGCCTGAGCAAGGCAGATAAACCGGTCATAAACACCGTTTTACCACAACCACTCTCAGTGCCAACAATGGTTAAACCGGAAACTCCACGACTCTGGCCTGCTGACATTCAATTTCCAACGGTAATGAGGGAGTGCTAATCATAACAATTTGCTCAGTGCATGTGTACCGCTAGATGATCCCCTTCGGTAATTCGTTTGTGCACGGCTTCCAGAGCCGCTTTCAATTGCAGGTCTTTGCCGTCTTCAGGGCTGCGACGCACACCGGCAGTAGGTTTCTCCAACCACCAGGGCCCTTTCTTATCTTTCAAATCTTGCTCAGACAGCTCCACAGTGACGTCCGGTGAAATCCCCTTCTTGTGGATATCAGTGTCGTTTGGTGTTAGATATCTGGCGATAGTGACGTTCACTCCGCTACCGTCTTCCAGTTTATTAATTCCTTGCACCAGACCTTTACCGAAGGTGCGCGCGCCTACAAGAATGGCTCGATTATTATCATGCAAGGCGCCGGAAGTAATTTCAGAGGCCGAGGCGCTACCCTTGTTAATCAGCAATGCCAGCGGTTTCATGCATAAAGGATGGCCATCTGACTGAGCCGGAGTCTTGTATCCATCTCGATCAACTGTTGAGAGGATATTGCCGGAGTCAAGGAACATGTTGGAAATATCAATGGCATTGGTGAGCAAGCCACCGGGATTGTCGCGCAAATCAAGCACTATTCCTTTAGCACCGGCCAGTTTGCTTATGGCCTCTTTCATTTCACGATTAGCCTGCTGTGAAATAAAGCTAGACAAGCGAATGTAGCCCACGTCAGAATCTAGCATTTTGGCTGTTGGAACGGCTTTGATAGCGATTTCGGCGCGCACCACTTTAATTTTGATTCGTTTGCCGCCCCGAGTAACCACCAGGTTCACCGGTGTGTTGATGGCACCACGAATGTGCTTGGCCGCTTCTTCAACGTTAAAGCCTTTGGTGCTCTTACCGTCAATTTCTGTTAGTTCGTCGGCGGCAAGAATACCGGCTTTATAGGCGGGAGTGTCTTCAATAGGTGTGACTACAATAACTTTTTTAGACTCGAGATCAATACCAATCTGAACGCCTATGCCATAAAGCTTGGCATCAATTTGCGATTTCTCATCGTCAAAAGCGTCACGGTCGAGAAAACGTGTGTACCGATCGCCCAAACTGGCGAGCATAGTTTCGATTGCTTTGTGAGCATCTTCGAGGTTTTTCAATTTGCCGTCGTAACGGTGCTCCCAGCGGTCCCAAGATTGGCCTGCGAAGCTCGGTTCGTAATAATCTTCTTTAATCAAACGCCAGACTCTGTGGTAGAGCCCTTCAGGCTGAATGGAGGGCGCAACAGCAAGGCCGTGAGCCAGTCGCACGTCAGACGAAGAAGCAATATAGTCAGTTTGACCCTGAGCACTGAGTAAACCTGAGCCTCCCAATGCAAGCGAGATGACCACAGGGAAGGCAAGAAGATGTTTCCACGACATATTAAAACGAGACCCCGACTTGATTGCGACTGAATTATAACTTGATCACGACGTACTTGACAAGTGCTTTATACCCAGTCAATCACGCTTTTAGACATTCTGCTGCATTTTTTCTGGGTGATTCACTGAATCTCCTCTGGTGAAATTCCTGACAAGAAGCGATTTGAATCGCCTAGTCTGAAAATTAGCCCTCAAAATGGTCTGCTCAGGGTGCTAGGATATTGCCCTATATAGGTCGGCCGCCCCAACCGAGGTCGGCTCAACTGTAGATTTTTAGCTAACAAATATGAGAGAAAAATGGAAACAAAATCCCTCGCCGACATTGGAATTTTCGGAGGCTCCGGCTTCTACAAGTTGCTCGACAAGTATGAAGAGACGCTGATTGAAACACCTTACGGCGCTCCATCCGCACCACTCGCCATCGGCACACTGGGCGGCAAAAGAGTAGCCTTCATGCCGCGACATGGCGAAAAACACACCATTCCGCCACAGAAAGTCAATTACAGAGCCAATCTCTGGGCAATGAAATCGATTGGAGTGAAACGCATCATCTCCCCATGCGCTGCCGGCTCGCTGCAAATGCACGTCAAGCCAGGCGAATTTGTGGTTTGCGATCAATTCGTCGATCGCACAAGCGGACGTGCCGATACTTTTTATGATGGACCAATCACCACTCACGTTTCGCCGGCCGAAACCTACTGCCCACAGCTGCGAGAGTTGGCTGTAAAAGCTGGTGAGAAAGCCGGTATCACCATGCACCCTGCCGGTACAGTGGTAGTGATTCAAGGACCTAGATTTTCAACTAAAGCTGAGTCGGCCTGGTTTAACAAGATGGGTTGGGAAGTAATTAACATGACCCAATATCCGGAAGCCTACCTGGCCAAAGAACTCTCTATGTGTGTGGTCAACGTATCTCTCATTACCGACTACGATAGTGGTGTCACCGCCAATGTAGACCCGGTTTCTCACGCGGAAGTGATGAAAGTGTTCGCAGCCAACATCACCAAGTTGCAAACGCTGCTGGTAAATTTGATCGAAACTATTCCTGACGCTAGAGAGAAATGTACTTGCGCCGATACACTCAAGTTAGCGCGCGGTTAAAAGAAGCGTCGAATATGTAGCCGAGGAAACGCCCATGCTGCGCCGATATTCACTAAATCATGTGGTGGCACTACTGGCACTTGTACTATCATGTGCCTCTTACCTGATGCTGCACCGCTATGGTGTGCCGGAAAAAGTTTGCGTGGGCGCGGCCATACTGTCTCTACTGGTGGTGGCTATATTCTGGTCGTGTGTGCTTTTAGGAACTGATGACGATGAGGATGACAGTTAGCATGAAGTTTGGATCATTGAAAACGAAAAGACAGAAGCTGTTGCTGGCCTTCACCATGGGTTGTCTGGTCACTCCACCTGCGGTATCAGGGCAGAACGCTGTTCCGATTTCTCCACCTGCAGGGTTAAATTCTTTACCGTCAGGCAAAGTTGATATCGCCATTAAGAAACCGCTCATTCCGGTTAGTAAAGATTTCAAACTGGCTAATGGACTGCGAGTTGTGCTTTCAGAAGACCACGCAGCACCTGTGGTATCAGTGGCCATTGTCTACGACGTGGGAGCCCGCGACGAAATTAAACATCGCTCTGGATTCGCTCACTTATTTGAACACATGATGTTTCAAGGTTCAGAAAACGTGCCCAAGATGGAGCATTTTAAGTTTATCGAGAGTGCCGGCGGCAGCTTGAATGCCTCTACCCATGCTGATTACACAAACTACTTCGAAAAATTACCGAGCAATCAATTAGAGCTTGCCCTATGGCTGGAATCTGATCGGATGCGCTCGCTCAAAGTAACGCCGGAAAAATTTGCCAATCAGTTAGAGACGGTGAAAGAAGAAAAGCGCATGCGGGTTGACAATCAACCTTACGCGCCGGCTTCGATCAAACTCGAAGAAATGGCTTTTGACAACTGGAGCAACGGACACCCGCCAATAGGCTCAGTGGAAGACCTTGAAGCTTCATCCATCAGTGATGTGCGCAAATTTTTCGACACTTATTACGCTCCCAATAATGCCACCATGGCTATTGTTGGCGACATCAACAGTGATGAAGCGGCAAAGTTGGTTGAGAAATATTTTGCCACCATACCAAGAGTACGATTGCCCACTCGCCCTGATTTAAGCGAGCCCAAACAAACCAAAGCCAAATATCTAAAAGTTAGCGATAGCCTGGCTAAGGCACCGGCTTTCTGGATTGCCTGGAAAGCTCCCGCTCGTCGCGATAAAGATTTTTATGCTCTCAATCTGTTGCAAACAATTCTTTCAACCGGCGAGTCATCGAGGCTTTATCAGCGCCTGGTGAAAGAAGATCAAGTGGCTCTGCAGGTCAGCTGTTCGTACGATGAAAGACGCGGACCATCACTGTTCGAAACTTTTGTGGTCTATAAAGATGGCTCTACACCCGAGAAAGTACGCGAGGTGGTGTTCGCCGAGCTGGATAAAGTAAAGACAGCCCCGGTGAGCGACTTCGAACTACAAAAAGCAAAAAATCAGATTTTGCGCGCACTTTTCTCTTCAAGCAGTCATGCATCGTTGCAAAAATCGCTCAGTCGAGCCGAAATGCTGGCTGAATACGCCAGCTTCTTTGGCGACCCCACTTTGATCGATAAAGATGTAGAAGCGTATTTGAACGTGAGCAAAGAAGACATCCAGCGCGTAGCCGGCGACATCTTTTCTAAAGACAGTGCGACTACTGTCGATGTAGTACCGGCTCCCAAAGGTTAGTCGACTTTTGTGTTGTGTCGACCGATTTTTTATAGTGATATCAGAATAGGACGTGATGGAAATGAAATCAGGCATCGAAAAGCTCTTCCGCCTTGCATTAAGCTCGCTAATACTGGCGGCCGGCTCGCCATTGGCCAGTACCAGTGCTGCCCTTTCAGCAACAGCAACTACAACAACAAAAGCAACAAGCGTAAAGTCAAGCAAAATTTTAATTGCTCCGCGGCAGCCTGTGTTACCACGGCCTGAAGAGGCGCTTTCTCGAGCGCAAGTGACCGACACCGCCGCTGAAGTCTGGCGCAAAGAAACACCAAAGATGCCAGCGCCAAGACCATTTAGTCTGCCTAAAGTTGTCAGCTATAAACTGGCTAACGGTCTGGAAGTTCAACTGGTGGAAGATCACCGCTATCCGTTTTTATCAGCCAACATCGGTTTTCGCGAAGGCAGCTCCAACGAACCGAAAGACTATCTTGGATTAGCCAGCATGACGGCTGACCTACTGACTGAAGGCACCACAACAAGAAAAAGCAAAGATATCGCTTCAGAAATCGACTTCATCGGCGGCGGACTTGGTGCAAGTATTGATTACGATTACACAATTTTGAGCGGATCGGCACTTTCACCATATACGGGACGCCTCTTCGATTTGATGTCGGATGTGCTTCTGCATCCCAGTTTTCCTGAAGACGAACTCAATTTAAAAAAGATCAACCAGATTCAAGAGTTGACCATCAAGCGCGGTAGTCCAGACTTTCTTGTAGAAGAGCGCTTCAGCAAAGTGTTATTCGGAGAGCATCCTTATTCTGTGGTCTCAGCTACCGAAGAATCCCTGAACAAAATAACTAGAAAAGAGATTGAGGCATATCACAAAGCCCACTATCAACCAAATCGTTCGGTGCTTGTGGTAATCGGCGACTTCAAAGAAGAAGCCATGAGAAAGCTCATTGAAGAAAAGTTTGGTGCCCAGTGGCAAGCAACAGATGTAGCCCGAGTGGTGCAACCGCAGCTGCCTAAGCAAATCGGGCGCCGACTCTATCTTGTGGACCGTCCAGGCTCAGTGCAGACCTCTATCAAACTCGGCAACGTTGGCGTAAAAAGAAGTGATCCTGATTACTTTGCCATGCTGGTCATGAATCAAATTTTGGGCGGCGCTGCCCATGCCCGGTTGTTTCTCAACATCCGCGAAGCTAAAGGATATACATACGGAGCCTACAGCCGCATGGCCGCTCGCTTACAACCCGGCACATTCTTTGCCGGCGCCAATGTGCGTACCGAGGTCACTAACCCCTCATTGCAGGAATTTCTCTACGAACTGGATCGGATGCGCACCACAAAAGTGACCGACACTGAACTCAGCTCGGCCAAAAACTATCTGGCCGGCTCCTTTCAGCTTGGCCTGGAAACTCAAGGCGGGCTGGCGCAACGGCTGCTAGAAGCGAAGCTTTACGACTTGCCCAATGACTTCCTCGAAACTTATGCGGCCAAAGTAACTGCAGTAAAAATAGATGATGTACGAACAGCGGCGCGTAAATTAATCGATTCAAACAATTTGGTAGTGGCAGTAGTAGGCGACGCCAAGAAAATCAAAGACGATCTGGAATTGTTTGGACCAGTCACGGTGTACAACGCTCAAGGCAAGTTGACGTCCATTCCCAGCGCTACTAACGCCACCCTGAACGAACCGAGAGTTGACACTCCATCGCCTCAGCAGCCGAATAAATCAATAAACTGAATTTAGTTAAAGCTGTGTTGGCGAATTAAATTGTCGCGGATAGTTTTGACCAAGTGCGCGAGATCCTCAGAATGACAAGACGAGCCTTGTTTTCGAGGTTTTATTGGCGCTTTAGATGTGGTGGGTAAATTGCTTGGCCGATATCGGTGAAGCTATTGGGAGTTCAAACGATATCGCACAAGCTAATCCTAAACGTTCATGCGATATCGGCCAAATTTTCCACATTAACATAAGATCCCAAAAGCCAATTTCTAAACCACAAATTTCAAAAACAGCCAAGAAGCACTGCCTGAGCGGTAATTTCGACCAACGATAAAAGCGAATCGTTGCACAATTCGCTGCATCTATGCAAAGAAAAATCCACCGTGCTAACAGATCACAATTTTCAAATATGGTGGTGAGACATAATCTCGCATCTGGCGATAAGGCACAGGAGGATGTATGCCGCTCAAAATCATCAAAGAGCCAGAGCCCCAGGTGATCCGATCAAGTGCACACCAGACTGCTGCTAAATGATGCTGGAGGCCCTTACGGCCAACGCGGTGAAGATATTCGTCGATAACTGACAGGTACTTTTTTGCCATGAGCTTAACGCTGTCAGCAAGTTTAGAATCATCTTGATGCAAAAATTTCTCTGCCGCAGATTCCACACAAAGAAAATATTTCCCTCCAAGAATGCTGTGAGCTTTGCCATTAAGTTCAAGTACAAACAAGCTGCCGGTGACAATACCGACGGCAATACCGGTCCTCGCAGAAACGGCATCAGCTGTTAATCCTGTGTCTGGTGATAGCTCAGCTAAAACCAATTGGGTGCTATTTTCAAAATCGTCCTGGTCGACGGCTGGCGGCACTTCCACTACAACATTAGGACCGTTCATAACATGTTCACTGTTTGCCAGAACAAGCTCCTCATCGATTAAGTCCTGTTCCGTAAAGGGATGCATGCGGGCCGGAGTTTCGCGAGTGCGCATGGCAATAATCATTCTTAGCAGTCTTCCAGAGACTTCTTGCGCGTCGATTGGCAATTGATTAGCCACAGCAATGCTAAATTTTCTCAAGATGTTATAGGCAGTTGAAGTTTGTACCCCAGTAAGTCGAGCAAATGCGGAGCCACTGATAAAAAGCCCTGCTTCACGAATGAGAGCAGCGGTCAGGTATGCTTGAATGCATGAAGCGCGTTCCAGCAATTTCTCAGAAGTTACCCAATTTTTTTTGCCGCAATCGTCACATACAGAAACACGTTCACCTGGATTACGTTGCAAATTTGTACTTCCGCAATGGCGACAGTCAGAAAGACCGTTCTCGCTCCAGTGCTGGCAAAAAACATCGAGGGCAGCGCCGTCGGTTGGCGCGATTGATAAAACAGTTTCGCGAATTTTTTCTATCTGACTATCATTTTCAGAACGTTCGAGCATAGACATTTCCTCCGTTTCTTATATAAACGTCGGTCAGTCTATTAAAGTTCAAAAAACTAGGACTTATTTTTCAATTTTTTTGTGGGACCACGAACTCAGGATAAAACCAGCACTAATCGTTGTTATAAGCGTCCTGCAGAACTTTAAGATCCAGTTTGATCATCTGCAGCAAAGCGCCAATCATGCGGTCAGATTTCTTCGTATCGGTGCTTTTCATCATCTCGCTAATGGCTGCAGGCACAATCTGCCCGGAAAGGCCGTATTTATCTTGCAGCCAGCCACAATGAATGGGCATGCCGCCTTCGACCAACTTGTCCCACATTTCATCAATTTCAACTTGCGTATCACAATTGACTATGAGCGAAATGGCCGGATTAAACTTATAAATAGGTCCGCCATTCAAGCCTAAAAATTCCTGGCCATCAAGCACAAACTCGACTGTCATGACGCTGCCTACAGTCCTGTCAGCCGCTTTCGCTGCCTCTTCACCGTAGCGAGCGATGTTAGTGATTTTAGAGTTTTTGAAAATCGACGTATAAAAATTGGCTGCTTCTTCTGCTTGATTATCGAACCACAAGCAGTTGGTAATTTTTTTGCATCGATGAACTCCTCAAAGCGTTAAAACATGGCCTGAAATTCTAACATCAATTCTCGTCCGACTCAGATTGGTCCTCGCGGTCTTCGCGAAAGCCGCCCAGGCCAACACCTACGAGTTTTGTTTGACCATCGATTTTTGCTAGTTCAAACGATTCATAGCCGCTTAAATCCATAATTCGATCCGCCAGCTCGCGGGAGTGTGTGGTAATCCAAATTTGTGTATCCATCGCTGACTTGGTAATTAGTTTAGCCAGTGGCTCAATTAGATTAGGATGCAGACTTGTTTCAGGTTCGTTCAATACAATCACCGGCGGCGCCGACAAACTGAGCAGCGATGCCAGAAGACAGAGATACTGCAAAGTGCCGTCCGAGAGTTCGGTACCGCTAAAAGGTCTGATCAGGCCCGGTTGTGCAAAAGAAAGTGCCAGGCCCGCTTTGGTATCATGAATTGACAAAGTTGCTCCCGGAAAAGCCTCATCTATGCCGGCCTCGAGGGACTCGCGGTCGCCGGATTCGATTATGCTGGCCAGTACGGCAGTAAGGTCACAACCGTCATGGCTTAAAACAGAGGTCAATACGCCAATTTTGGGTAGCCTTAAAGGTGAGTCCACATCTTTGCGAAAACCATGGTAGAAACGCCAACCCAAAATCTCTTCTCTCAGAGCATACAAGTCAGGGAAATTAACCGGACCTTTCAATGCCGAAAGTATTGATTCGTTATCACCAACTTTGGCACTGTATTCCACCTCTTTACCGGCGGCGTTATGGGCAAAAACACTGCGGAGTCGACGAATGAGCAGACGCTTGTTTTTGCCGCCAGCAATCTTGAATAATTCTTCCTCTTTAATAACCGGATCCTTTTTGAAAAACAATGGCCTGCCGACATCACCGGCACGGCCGCAGAGCAAATTGTATTCATATTTGTCGGTGCGCATAGAAAGTGAAAGGCATTGTGCGGTGTCATTTTTGCTCCAGTCTCCCGCCCAGAGAGCAGAATCGATGCCCCCTTCTTCCGCCAGCGCTTCGGCAAATTCCCCTTTAGCAGCACAAGCGAGCAAATACATGGCTCGATAAAGATTGCTTTTGCCCGTACCGTTTTGTCCCACTATGACGTTGATTGGCAAAAGCTTGAGCCAGAGATCTTTTATTGATCGATAACCTTGAATTTTAAAGTCGGTAATTGCCACAAAAGCCGCCTCTCTCAGTCTTCTAACACATCTCAGTCTTCCCACTCGCTCAGTCTTCCACTTCACTTAATCTTCTTCGTCGTCCTCATAGAAATCGAACAGGCCTGCGCCCACGACACTGGTAGCACCATCGGTTTTCTCCAATTGAATGGTGCGTTTGCCTGTCATTTTCTCAATTCTGGCAGCAAGTGCTTCAGCATGAGTAGTAATGACAATCTGGCAACGTTTACTTGCTTCTACTAGCAGCTCAGCCAGTGGCGCATAAAGATCAGGGTGCATACTGGTTTCAGGCTCATTCAAAACCAGCAGATTAGGAGGCCTTTCGGTGAGAAGCGCAGCCAGCAAACAAAGATACTGTAGAGTGCCGTCAGATAACTCTCTGGCATTAAAAGGCCTCTTTAATCCTGGCATCTGCAAAGTGAACGCCACTGTCCGTGGTTCCATATCGATTTTCAAAACGGCACCCGGAAAAGCATTATTCAAATGCTTTTTTAAATTGACTTCCCCCTCAGCAGCCATGATGCTGGCCAGTGCTGAAGCTAGATCGTAGCCGTCATGGCTGAGAACTGGAGTAAAAGTCGGAATTTGCTCCCGGCGCAGCGGAGATCCTAAATCAGTGCGAAAGTGATGATAAAATCGCCAACCCAAAATTTCCCGGCGTAATACTGAAAGGTCAGGAAATAGATGAGGTTCCCGCAAACAAGATAAAACCGACTCGCAATCGCTGCCAGTAAGTGGATACTCGATCGGCCTGCCGTCCATGTTGCGGGCAGATATCACCCCGCGTTTGCGCTTGAGCAAATGAATTTTGCGCGCGCGAAAATCTGTTGTCACTTCCTCTTTCTTGATATCAGGATCGTTGCTGAACCATCCGGGATAACTCATAAAGCCCCGTGCTGATGCAGGTGCGCAACCACATTCCAGTTTATAGGTGAGGTCGTCCATTTTGACTTGTATGCGAAACACCGCATCATCTAATTTGCTGCGTCTGCCGGCCCAGAGAACCGAAGTCATTCCACCCTCTTGCGCCAGGGCTGGTGCGAGTTGACCGCTGGCCGCGGCCCAGAGAATATAAAGAGCGCGATAGAGATTACTCTTGCCGGTACCATTCGCTCCGGCAATGACATTGAGAGCATCAAGCTTGAGATCAATGCTTTTGATTGATCGATATCCGTAAACCTGCAAGCTACTGATGCGCATTTTTGTCTCGTACGCCCTTAAAAATCAGCGCATGCCCTGTTGATTGATAAGTTCAAGCAACTGCTCAAACGTTGAGAGCTCAGGGCTTTCTGGGTCAAGAGTTTTGATTTTGTTGATGTGTTCTTCCAGTTTAGGAATTTGCCAGTAAATTATATCGATGGCGGCAAGTAGCAGCCAGCCTTTGATCATATTAGGATTGTGACGTACTACTTTAGAAGCTAGATCCGAGGCACGATCCACCTCGCCCGCAGTAAGCAGGATGTGCCCGAGTTGTATGTAAGGCCATTCAAACAGAGGGTACTCTCTAATTAACAGTTCGAGTTTGGCCTTAGCGTCAATCAATTCTTGAGTCAAATACAATTTAAGCGAATCAATATAACGATGGGTGGCATCGTCAGAAACTTTTTCTTTTGGAATACGAGTGCGCAAGCGAATTTTGGCACGCTTTCCCGCTTGGGTGTCGCCGCCCTGAGCGACTGCTTTTTGCAAAGCCGCACGAGCCTGCTCGGCAAAACCGATTTGCTCATAACGTGCGCCCATTTTTAAATATTCGGCTACCGCCAGACCGTCCGGCATGTAATCAATGGGCAAGCCAATGCGGGGCAAGACAACGTCTTCTACTACTCTGTTGAAGGCGCTGTTCGCCAGTTCGTTGGCCAGAGAAAAAGCATTGGTGACGCTTTTTCTAGCTTTCGCCAGAGTGGCATTGCGATCAATTACTTTACTGGCTTCAGAACCAGCTAACCTCACTGCCTCATCAAATGTTCCTTTAACTGTATTGACTGCATCATTGACTGTAAAAGTAATTTCAAGAGCGGCCATGAGAGCACCAACTTTGCGTCTGGTTTCTTCTGGTACGGCGTCTCCGGCCGCAGCCATGGTATAGCGCGAGCTGGCGGCCATCTGCTTGGGCCACTTAAGCATTTGATAGCGGATTGCCAGTCTTTGATATTCCATAGCCGAAAGTCCATCCGGCACGTCTTTTGGTGGCAGCATGCAACAGTCCTCAGTCGTGGAATCATCATATAAGAGTAGCGCAATTATAAGTAACACGGCAATTTGCGATTTCAGGGTTTTCCCTATTATCGCCCCAGGTGCAAGCAGGCAAGATGAAGAAAGCGGGCAACTCAGTTGGCCAGCTAAATATCGAATTTACGTCAACATAGGAGGTCTTCAAATGACCGCTAATCCTTTGCGCACATTTTTACTGATGCTTTCCCGCGCACCCCCAGGCGTAATGCTGGTGATGATTGTGGGTCTGGCAGTGGTTCTAACTATTAGTTTCACATCTAATGAAGAAGCTCGCAATACTGAAATGAAAAGGCGATTGGCTGACGCCGAAGCTCACAATATGGCCAAAACCAAAGTGGTGTATATCGTCAAAGATATTGCCGAAGGGCAGCTAATCACCGCCGATGCACTGGAAGAAAAGGTTGTGGAACTCAATCGCGTACCGCAAGATGCCCTGACCAACTCAACCATTGCCATTGGTCGAACCACCAAATACGGCATCAGTACAGGTCAAATTCTCTCCAGTCGCGACATCGCACCACAAGGCATCAGTCTTGGTTTCGAATCTCATGTCAAGCCTGGCATGCGGGCCGTAACCTTTGCTGTAGACAGCAATTCCGGCGTGGCTGGTTTTATTGCCCCCGATAGCCACGTTGACATTCTGGCAATGGCAGGCACCGGGGCCGATACCAAAGTGGCACCGATATTGTCAGATGTACAGGTAGTGGCGGTCGGGCAGATGTTCGAGCGTCAGGCTAAAGGTCAAGCAGCAACTCCCGCCGGTTCGGTTACGGTTGCCGTCAGCCCTGAAGACACCCAGAAGCTCGTCAAGGCTCTTTCAGCCAGCAAGCTCTACCTGTCTCTGCGCAACGGCAGCGACCACTCTCCGGTGGCTACAGTAGATGTAACAGCCCTCTATCCTAGGACTGTTAAAGAAACAGCTGCCACCGCCAGCGGTGACCAAATACCGCTTAGCGCCCTAGCACCACCACCGCTACCGCTGCCTGATTTCATCTCCGCCCGTGGACCATCGACGTCGAACGATGTTGCACCCACTCCCCCACCACTGCATGAAATCGAAATGTGGACCGGTTCTAAAAAAGATGTGGTGTCAGTACCTGCTGTGCACTAGGTCTGTTTACGAAACTGTCCACTAATTCACGCCACTAGTTCAACTAGCCGGCACCAGAACCAGAAGCTGGCTTGGGGTTTTTCTCCTTGCCAGTCTTCTTTTTAACGGTGGGCTTGGGAACGATTGGATTATCGATCATTTTAATTTCAAATGTTTTGCCCGTAGGATTGATTTTAATCTTTCCCGAGTTGCAGTTTCTAGGATTTTTCAATTGAAATTGATAAACGTGTTTGAAAATCACGTGCATTCCGTCTTTTTCAAAACGACTGCGATCGGCACAGATAAAAGGCGCTGGAATCAAAACTTTAGTGGCGGTGGCAATTGTCACCTGACGAAAATCAGGTTTGATTTCGTCATAGAAAGTAATCAGCTCCGGGCGCTCCACAAAAAATCCGCCAGGACCGCACTTATCCATAAAACCATAAGCTCTGCGCTGCACATCGAGAGTATCCTTGCCCTCGGTGGCGGCTTGCCCTGCCAGGGCTATAGCCACTCCGCACATATCTTCGTTGTAGGTGGAAGCCAGATGAGCGACAAAACAATTGATGGCAAACAAAGACAGAAATGCCAGAATCAAAACACCGGCAGCCAGGTCAAAAATAGACAAATTGCTGCGACCATCGATTGGAATTTTCGCTCTATCGTTTGCAATGACAATATCTGCATCGGTCGATGCAGTTTCTTTGTCTTTGGGAGCTTTAACAGGCTCTTCTTTCAGCTCATCAGGTTGGTCCGACAATTGATCCTCGATGTAAAAGTTATTTTGTTAACTTCAACTCACCCAAGTAAGGCAACTCGCGGTATTTTTCAGCATAATCCAAACCATAACCGACTACAAACAAATCTTCGATGCTGAAGCCTACATAATCGGCAATAACAGGTACAACTCGACGAGATGGTTTGTCGAGAAAAACCGCAATTTTAAGAGTGTTGGGATTAAACTGCTCCCGCAAATATTCCATGAAGAATTTTGCGGTGCGACCAGAGTCGATAATATCTTCCACCACAATAATATTGCGACGGGCAATATTGGGCAGCTCCAGATATGGTGTCTGCACCGCACCAGAACTTTCAGTGGCACTGCCATAACTGGCTAAACGCACAAATTCGATTTGTAGCGGATCTTGGGTGACAATTTGTCTGACGATATCAGCCAGAAAACAAAAAGCCCCTTTCATCACACCGATTACAACCGGATTTTCCAATTCGGCATAATCTTGGCTGATTTGCGCGCCCAGTTCAACCACTCGTTGTTGTATTTGTTCGTGTGAGTAGATTGTGCGAATCGACTCCACTTCTTTGTCACGTTCAATTTTCGCTGCTGCTACGTCAGTCTGACCAGACATTGTTAAACTCCATGGAACAGGCAGATCCTAACAGGTTGCAAGCATATCTACATTTTTGCAGTGAAAAATGCATTTACCTCTGACATAAGTAGACTCAATCAGGCGGTCATCACCCAAAAATACCAGGCTGGAAAGTATTTCATCAGTGGGCTGGCTCAAGATATCGTCCACGATGCCGCTTTTTCTGCTGGGATCGACAACAATGAAATCCGCTTCCTTGCCAACGCTGAGCGAGCCGATCAGGTGGTCCAGGTGGGCTGCCTGAGCGCCGCCCAGGGTGGCGCGGTAAAGCAGCTCAGGTGGTTCGATCCAGATATCCGGTTGCATATAATTGGCGTCTTTCATGACATTAAACAGGCTCATAGACGGTCCCGCGGCCACATCTGAACCAAGGCCGAAGAGACAGCCGGCAGCACGAATTTTTTGATAGAGAAATGCACCGCTTTTGAGGAAGAAATTGGAACTGGGACAGTGAGCCAGAGAGCTGCGCGTTTCTTTGACGCATTTGATGTCATCATCATCAAGGTGAATAGCATGGGCAAAAACAGTGCGCTCGCCAATAATGCCAAAGCCGCGGTAAACGTCAAGGTAGCTACGCGCTTGCGGAAATTGTTTGGAGACAAATTGAATTTCTTCTTTGGCTTCAGACAAATGCGTATGCACGTAAGTACCGGGATATTTAGCAAATAGCCGCCCCACTCCCTCAAGTAATTCAGGGGTTGAAGTGACGCCGAAACGCGGAGTGAAGGCGTAGAGCAGGCGGCCATTGTCGGCTCCATGCCATTTTTGCGCCAGTTCTTCAGATTCTTGCAAAGAAGTTGCGGTTTGCTCAGTCAGAGCCGGCGGCGAATTAGCATCCATCATCACTTTGCCCATAATAACCCGGCTGCCTTTAGCCAGAGCTACTTCAAAAGCGGCATCAGCAGCGGCTTTATGTATAGTAGTGAAAACCACTGCCAGAGTTGTGCCATTGCGAGCCAGTTCATCGAAAAACCAGGTGGCAATTTTACGAGCGTGCCGGGTGTCTGAAAAACGGGACTCCGCCGGAAAAATGTACTTATTTAGCCAGGCCAAAAGGTGTTCTCCGGATCGACCTGTCTGCGAAACCTGCGGCAAATGCAAATGCAGATCGACTAAACCAGGCAAAATCAGACGCTGTCCAAGATTGACAATATTGACCGCGGCAGCATAATCGGCTTGCAGGTCAGACCAGTGGCCCACAGCGACAATGACACCGTCCCCGTCAACAACTAGTGCCCCGTTAACGTAGTCAAGATACTGGCTAGTACTCAGGGGTGTAATCACATGCCCCAGATATACTGTGGTTCCGCTGCTTTGATTCGACTTAAACGGCTCGGATGAATTCGCAGAATTCAATTGTTCACTTCCGTATGTTGACGCAAGAATCTATAAATACAGGACAATACTAAAGCACGAAAGATACAGTGATTGACTAAATGACATTGTTGGAAATTCGCGATTCTGAAATTTTGCATGTCTTACACGAGACTTATGAAATCTGGTCGGCCGGCCTGAGCAGGGCCAATTATCTGGAATACAACCAGTTTCAGCGCACTCACAATTGGGGCCGGCGGCATCAACGTTTTTTTGCTTTGCGCAGCGGCGGCGAAATAGCGGCCAGCTGTAAATCTTATGACATTGAAGTGACGGCTCGGGGTAAAACATATCAATTTCTAGGAATTGGCGCGGTGTTCTCGCGGCCCAGGTTTCGCGGCAAAGGCTTTGGCGACCAGTTCATGGATGCTTACAGAAAGTGGGCGGAAGAATCGGGAGCGGCCGGCATATTGTTGTTTTCTGATATCGGTCCGGATTTTTATGAACGCCACGGTTTTCAAGAATTAAGCAGCATCGATTTTTCTATCGACGTCAAAGAAGCGCGCTCACACGGCGGAGCTAACAAACTGACCATGCCCGATTACACAATCGAGCCCCTTGAGTATGGTCATATCGACTTTTTACAGCGCAACCACCAGCGGTGGCTAAGTCGCAGACCTTTCGGCATTACGCGCGACGCTCAATACTGGCACTACAAAATTGCCAAAGAAATTTATCTGCATCAGAATTCAAAGTTGTCATGGCCGCGCCTGCAATTGCTAAAAATTGAAGAGGGTGGCAAGGGTGGCTATTGCATATACGAAGTAGGCGGATCGATTATGCGCATCCTCGAATTGGCTGATGGCGGCATCGGCGCGCAAAATCTATGGAGTGCAGTGTTAACTCAAGCCACCGCTTTGCAGATTCGCAAACTACGAGGATGGGAAGGTAATTTACGTGAGCTTTCTCCAGGGTTTAACTTAAAAGTCTTCCTTGGCCCGGATAATTTCCAGGCTGAATTTCAGGGACAAATCCATTACTCTGAGAGAGACTGGGGTCGGGCTATGCTAATGCCGCTTGACATTGAAGTAGAGCAATGGTTTGAAAATTTTCCCTGCCCTCTAATGGAACTTGATCATCTCTGAAATGACTAAATCCCAAACGAAACTTACCAGCGACTTGCTGCTGCAGCAATTATTGACTGAAGGTGCCAGCCAGATTTTCATGGCACCTAGGTCGTCAAGCTCGCCAATCGCCCTGGCACTGGCGGATGCCAAAGATTTTCGCCAGGTCTACACAGCCAGCGAGTTGACCGCTGCATTCATGAGCATCGGTTACGCTCAAGCATCGTCTAAAGCGGCCGTGCTTCTGCTTTCCGCCGGTCAGGGTCTTGTCAGTTCACTGGCCGCAATCTACACCGCCAGCCGCATTCACATTCCCATGATCATTATTTGCGATCAACAAAGCACGCAGATTCTCAACGATGATCCGGCTCTCACTGTAGATCTGCTCGGTATCAGCCGCCCGGTTTGCAAATGGGTGGCCGAAGCACGTAGCCCGGGAGAAATTCCGCGACTGATTCGCCGGGCTTTTACAGAGGCGTTCTCACCTCCTAAAGGACCGGTGCTGGTCTCAATTCCCGTTGACATCCTTGGCAAGCCGGCTGAAGGCATGACCATTACTCCGCCTCACACCAGCCCGCTTGGCCCAGCCGACCACAATTTTGTTTTAAAAACCGCCCGCTCTTTAGTTTCATCCGGTAATCCCTGCATTATCGCCGGCAATGAAGTCAGTCAGTTTCGTTCGCGCAAAGAGACCGCAACTCTAGCTGAAGTATTGGGCTGCACCGTTTACAGTGAACCGATGCCCACAGGTGTCAATTTTCCCAACCGTCACCCGCAATTTGCCGGGGTACTTTCTACCGAGATTGACCAGGCACGTGAAAATTTAAAAGGCCACGATCTCATTCTTGCGCTGGGTATGCAGACACGTTTGCCTGAAACCTCAGGACAAGCGGCTCTTATTTCACCGCGCACTTCGGTAATTCAAATCAACGTCGACCCGACGCTGTCCGGCAAAAGCCTGCCGTGCATCGCCGCAGCTACAGCCGATATTGCCGAATCGATGTCGCGCTTGCGGGCTGAGGTCCAACTGATTGCCGATGCCAAGTGGCTCAATATGGCCAAGCGGAGAGCGCAAGATACCATTCAGCAAGTGGCTATGAGCAGGCAGAAACTGGAAGAAACTCTGGTCTATCCGGGCGCCGACGATGCCATCTCGCTCTTCTGGCTCTTGCGCAGTCTGGACGGTGCCCGCACTTCCAATTCTATTGTGGTAACAGACATTGTCGGCACAATGACAGATCCTTCCGTAGTGATGAGCCTGGAAGGCAGCTCCGCTTATTTCGCTTCTAATTCAGGCATCGATGGTTACGCTGTCGGAGCCGCACTCGGCACGCAGTGGGCATCTCCGGAGAGCCCGGTAGTTTGCATCACGTCGGACCAATCGCTTTTACAGGCGCCTCAGGCTCTGTGGACAGCTGCACACTACGGCCTCAACACTAAATTTGTGGTCGTTAATACTCGCGGCTCAAATAGCCTTAACTTACACTTAGGCGTCAGTGAAAATAAATTTCCTCTCGACAGACCTGAGATTTATTTCCCAGAATTATCGCAAGCGATGCGCATACCGGCTCTAAAAGTAGCTACCATGGGTCAGTTAGAATCGGCTCTAGAGGCCATGTTCGAGAACCCCGGACCATTTCTTATTGACGCTCGAGTAGAAGAATAAAGCCAGACGTTTCAAAGCATCTCGAAAAGCTTAGGCCTTTTGGTATTTGCGGGCGTTTCGGCGTTAGCGTTGCTAGACTATTGACGGTACACAGCCACAGAGCTCTTTCAATAGGATATTCGCAAAGTGAACACACTAGCTGAGGGTAGCAAAGAAAAACTGGAGCAGGGTCGAGTCGTCAATGACTTTTCCATCCAGGTTGCAACCGTAAATGGCTCAGGAAGCCAATCTTCAAACAGCGTCTTGATGCGCTCGATTTTCCAAATGGGTATTCCGGTCAGTGGAAAGAACCTCTTTCCATCTAACATAGCCGGCCTGCCGACCTGGTTTACCATTCGCGTCAATAAAGACGGATACATCGCCAGAAAAGCTGAAACAGAAATTCTCATCGCCATGAATCCGCAAACGGCCATCGAAGACGTCAAAAGTCTGTCGTCAGGCGCAGTTTGCATTTCACCGGTCGAGCTTCGCTTAGAAGCGATTCGCACAGACGTTTTGCACTATCAAGTGCCATTCAGCGAATTGGCTGCTAAGGCCAGCGAAAATATGAAGTTGCGCAAACTGTTGACCAACATGCTTTACGTGGGCATTGTGGCTGAACTTTTGAATATTGATCATGCTCAAATCGAAACCAGCATTGCTAAACAGTTCGAAGGCAAAACCAAAGCCATCGACTTGAACTTGAACGCTGTAAAAATCGGCCGCGACTGGGCTCGTGAGAATCTGAAAAAACAAGATCCTTACGCTGTAGAGCCTATGAATAAAACTCAGGGCAAAATCATTATCGACGGCAATGCCGCCGCTGCCTTAGGTTCATTGTTCGCCGGAGTTACTGTAGTTACCTGGTACCCAATCACACCGTCTTCAAGTCTTTGCGAACAGTTGATCGATTATTTGAAAGCCTATCGAATCGAAAAAGAATCAGGTAAAGCCAGCTTCGCCGTTATTCAAGCCGAAGACGAACTGGCCGCCATTGGTATGGCACTCGGTGCCGGTTGGGCCGGAGCACGCTCCATGACTTCAACATCGGGCCCGGGCATTTCACTGATGGCTGAATTTACCGGCTATGGTTATTTCACCGAAATTCCAGTGGTTATCTTTGATGTGCAAAGAGTCGGACCATCAACCGGTTTGCCTACACGTACATCACAGGCCGATTTAATTAGCGCTCACACTCTGTCTCACGGCGACACTAAACACATTGTGCTCTTGCCCGGCTCCGTAGCTGAATGCTACGAAATGGCCGGCGACGCTTTCGAACTGGCTGAAAAATTCCAGACTCCAATCTTTGTCTTGACCGACCTTGACCTCGGCATGAATAACTGGATGAGCGATCCTTTTGTTTATCCGACCAAGCCAATCAACCGCGGTAAAGTCATGACTGCCGCTGATATTGATAAAGCCGGTAAATTCGAGCGCTATCGCGACGTCGATGGTGACGGCATTCCATACCGCACTTTGCCCGGCACAGATCATCCGCAAGCCGCTTACTTCACTCGTGGTTCCGGTCACAACGAAAAAGCAGGTTACACCGAGAAGCCTGAAGATTACGTCAACTTGATGGACAGACTGGAAAAGAAATTCCAAACGGCTAGAGCGTTTGTCCCACCATCGGTGGTATCACTGGAAAAATTCGCTATAATCGGTTTGATTGCTTATGGTTCTTCCGACTTTGCCGTTGAAGAAGCCCGCGACCAGCTGAAAGTAGCAAACATCGCTACAAGCTATCTGCGCATCAAAGCCCTGCCTTTCACCGACGAACTGCGCAAGTTTGTTGAAGGTCACGACCACGTGTACGTAATCGAGCAAAACAGAGACGCTCAAATGAGAGACCTGATTCGCCTCGAACTACCCGACCTCGCAATGAAGATTCGCTCAGTCAAACACTACGACGGTCTGCCAATCGACGCTAGATTCGTCACCGACGCCATCATGGAGCAGGAGAGATAAAATGACAGCAGCACCTCCAACCAACCGCATTGGCTTAACGCTAAATGATTACAAAGGCGCTCCATCGACACTTTGCGATGGCTGCGGACACGACGCTATCACCGCGCAAATTATCAAAGCTTTTTATGAGCTTGGTACTGAACCACATATGGTGGCAAAGCTGAGCGGCATCGGCTGCTCATCTAAAACACCAGCCTATTTCTTGAACCGTTCTCACGGTTTCAACTCGGTTCACGGCAGAATGCCATCTGTGGCAACCGGCGTCAGCATGGCCAATCACACATTGACCATGATTGGTGTTAGTGGCGATGGCGACACTGCTTCAATCGGCCTGGGACAATTTTGTCACTTGGTCAGACGCAACGTGCCGATGATTTACATCATCGAAAACAATGGTGTTTATGGCTTGACCAAAGGTCAATTCTCAGCTACAGCCGATCTTGGTTCTAAAGCCAAAAGCGGCGTAATGAATGAATTGCCTCCAATCGATCTCTGCGGCCTGGCTATCGAGCTTGGTTGCAGCTTCGTTGGCCGCTCATTCGCCGGCGATCCTAAACAGCTGGTGGCACTGCTTAAGGCTGCCGGATCGCACCAGGGCACAGCGGTAATTGACGTAATCAGCCCTTGCGTAACTTTCAATAATCACGAAGGTTCCACCAAGAGCTACAAATACGCCAAAGAAATGGAAACACCTCTGCATGAACTGGGCTACGTTCCTTTCTTTGAACAAATCAGTGTTGATTATGAGCCAGGCTCAGTGCAGGAAGTAGAAATGCACGACGGTTCAAAAATCAGATTGAAAAAAACTGACCGCGATTACGATCCGACAGACGAAATCAATGCCATAGTCACCATTAAAAAAGCTCACGCCAATAAAGAATTCCTCACAGGACTGCTTTATATCAACGAGAACAAGGAAGACTTCACCACCATTATGAATGTTGGCGATGCCGCTCTGGCAACTTTACCTGAATCAATCACTCGCCCGCCTAAGAGCGCGCTTGATGAAATCATGGCGGAGTTGATGTAGTTGCAAATTAGCTCTTGAAATAAAAAAGCCGCTGAGTTCAGCGGCTTTTTGTTGACGATGTTCCGGATGTAGTTGACGTGGAAATTTACGACCGGACGTAGATTTCCACGACAACTGGCACTTTTTATGATTAGGCATGTGTGTGGAGCCACTACCAACAGTGCTGTTAGCTATTTACGGCCCGGCAATAGGGTCGAACATTTTGGCATCAACTTCGTAAGCAGCAGCTTGCTGAGACAATGAATTCTCGGCCAGGCGAGCCAGCAGTCTTTCGACGATGGCAGCAGCGCCTGCATTTTCAATTTTTTCACCACGAGCTAAATAAGCAACACGGTCGATGGCTTCAGCCACTGAGTCTGGCAAAATTGGCGCCGGAGCTTCCTGAAGACTGCAATTCGACTTCTTGTTCATTAGACCGTGTCCTATCTGGGGGCTTAAAGTTATAACCGATTAATAATAGGTAATTTCCTTAATTCAGAAAGCCGTTGATGAAAATTAAAAGTTAAGCCCATTCACCTTGAAATCAGGTCTGACGCGATCTCAGGCTGAAAAAAGCAGTGATGCTAAAGACAATCAAGAAAACCAGCATCAAGCCCTTGGTGACAAACCAGAGCGCGTTAATTACCACTGCCGGCATGAACAATGCGAAAACCGACAAAATCAAAGGCAGACCGATAAATACGAAAGGGCCGCCGACGATGAAGAAAACCAGCCCCCACTTCTTTAATAGAAAATCGTCGTCGCATTCAGCCAGTTCAATCAGTCTTTGCACATCGCCCTGGGCTCTTCTGGCCTCCTGCTTACGCACCAGATTAACCAGCAACATTTTATATTCGAATAATTTGAGCGGCAATTGAGGCTTATTCATGGCTTCATCATATATGAAGGCTAAAGCGCCCATTGTCAAGCGGCGCTTGGGTGGTTTCGCCTTTCGGCCGCGGTGGAACAAAGAAAATAACAGCTGCTAAGAAGATGCGTTTACCCGAACGATACCTGGTGCCCGCATGAGCTTCAGTATCCGGCAGCTAATCGGATAGTAAAAATGGTTACACCGTCACGAGTACTGAAAGCATACTACGCACTGACCTTCTGCGCCGGTCTGGCCATGACTTTTCAGGTTGCGAAATGGGTAACTACCGACGACGTTGGTGCGCGCGGTGCGGCCCTTATAATTCTTTCCTGGAACGTCATTTTCGTCATGCTTTTGCCACTCATTCTAGATTGGGCCGAGAGCCGATATTTTAAAGCCCGCTTTATGGCTCTTGAAGAAGTAGCTCAAGATAATCCAGAGCTGGCGCTGATTCTTTCTTCTCAATGTGAAAAGCTTTCGTTGCCTGGCTTGAAATTGGCCGTAGTGGACGATAGCGTTGATGAAATGTTCAGCTACGGCCTCTGGCGCAGTAATCCAAGGCTGATAATGTCTACTCAAGCGCTCCAGAGCAATGTAGAAAAAGCCATTGCACCAAGTATTGAAGCCGAACTGACTCGCTTTGCCAGTCAAGACAACACACTAATCTTTTTGATGTTTGCCGGCTTCCAGGTGATGATTCAAAATCTCCTGGTTTATTATTTGCAGCTGCACTAAGCCGCCGCTATTTGATTTTGTAAGTTTGAGCGAATGAAGTTTTGCTGACGATGGCTGCAATTACGATCTCTGGTGCCAGTACGGTAGCCAGGGCGGCTGTACCGGCACCAAATGCGGCACTATCAAGCACACGCAGGCCAATAGTTGGACAAAAATGTACGGTACTGGAACTTATTCGTGGAGAGACTCGGTCTGAAAGACCTCGAAGCGGGCGTTGCGCTTCCAGGCAGAGCGTTCCAGCCCTGCTTTGAGCGATAACTGCTCCAGAGTTTCTTCTAGAGTCCAGCCGTACTCAGTGGCCACCTGAGGCAGGAACACCGACTGATGTTCGCCTACGTGCAATAAAATGCCATCTTCACCCAACCTGATTTCTTTTGCCGCATGTATGCGTTTGGGTGGGGTGAGCACACTGATTTCCAACTCCAGATTAGCGAGCTCTGAAGGATGCACCGGGTTGAAGCGATAATCACGAGAGCACGAAGCTACCGTATTATCAATCACGGCTTGATAAAGGGGCTTTGTCGGCAATATATTGCCGATGCAGCCCCGCAGCTTTGATTCTTGGGCCACTACGTCTTTTTTGTAGAGAGTGACAAAAGCTCCATGAGGGCTAACCAGTTTATCTGTAAGGGCCACATTGTTTTTAATCAGTTCATCCACAGCCGGCACTTTGCCATCAAGCACATAGCTTTCTAGAGTGATTCTAGCGACCTTTAATAGTGACACTTTCTCTGCGTCCGTCAGGCAGGTTTGAGTTTGCTCTTTCGCTGCAATTTCGCTTCTGATCTGGCTCCAGCTGCGGTCACAGGTAAAAGCAATGGACAAATAAGAGACCGAATTTTCTTTTTCTTCAGGCGCTTGCTCTTGCGAAGTACGATAATCGAGAAGGACACCCTCGCAGTCGGAAGGCAACAGGCCAAGCAGTGCGGCAATGGCGTAAACACCACAGATGGTGTCGCCGGTGCGCAGAAAAAATGACAGGAAAGTTTCAAGATCAGGCTTTTGCAGACAACTGAAGGCCTCCATGTCCAGACGCTCAAGCTCACTTAAGTTCTGAGAAGGGAAAGGTGTAAAGCCGTAGCGAGGCCCGATATGAGTGAAGTCAGAGCTGACTACAATTAGATCGTCATCGCATAAGTGCTCGGCAATCTTGCTCGCCATAAATCTGCTTTCGAATAGATCTTCTGAATTGCCAAATAGTATGGGCACGATTTTTACGTTGCCGAATATTTTGCGAATGAATGCAAGCTGCAACTCCAGAGAGTGCTCTTGCAAATGAAGGTCGGCTCTCTGATCGTAAAGCAAACACTGTCGCAACTCTGAGATCACCGAAGTATCAACGCTCAAGTCACCAAAGACAGTGGCAAAGCTTTTGTAGGGAGGTAAAGCGGCACCGTGAAAACCGCCATAATGGGACGGGCCTAGCAAAAAGACGCGCTTAACTCCGGCGTCGGCAGCAGCCAGATAACTGGCAGCAGCCGTCTGACCGGAATATAAATAGCCGGCATGAGGGGCAATCAGGGCCAGGATTTTGCGCTTGCTTAAAACATTTTGCCGACAATCAATTTGTTCTTGCGCTCGGACGACAAATTCGTCGATTTGAGCAGCAAGCAACGTAGCATTGGAGGTATACCAGTTGCCTGCAAATTTTAGCGGCCTTTTACTTGTACCAAACATCGCTAACCAACTTTAAAGTTATTTGCCTATATTGCCGGCACCACTACCGAATTCGTCTTCAACTTTGGTTTCAGTTTTAACTTCTACTTTAGTTTCCGTCTCAGTTTTGACTTCAGGGATAATTTCGACTTTAGGTTCTACTTTAAGTTCTTGTTTAGGTTCAAGCTTAACTTCCGGTTTTGCTTCCGGTTTTGCTTCTGGCCTTGCTTCCTCCACAACCGGCGCCACTCTGACATTATTAATAGGGTCAAGACGCACACTGCCACCAGAGCTGGAGTCACCGTGAGGATCGGATTTCGAATTAAATACAATGGTCACCTTGGCCGAGGCCATGCCTTTAGGCAGGGCATCGAGAGGTTTTGCTTTTTCAAAAGCAGACTGAGCGCTAGCCTCGGCTTCGGCACTTTTAGGCGACGAAGATAGTTGCACGCTTTCGACATTGCCTTCGCCAGAAAGCGTCGCCATCAAGGTGACATGGTTATTGCCATTCGGATAATCCCACTGGTTCAAGATGCGATTCCACAGACGGCCGCTGTATTCGCGACCGGCCGCAGCGTCGCTAGCCGGCGCCTGACGCATTAACATTGGTCGGCCAGGCGGTCTGGCCACCGCCCTGGTGGGTGCGCTCCACGCTGCTTGACTGGAGTGGCAGATAGCAGAAGCTATAAGCGTAAGCACCAAAGTCAGTTGAAGGTTTTTATTAAACGTAGTCATGTCATTAATCTCTTTCTCTGAAAATACCGAAGGATGATGTGTATCCATGTAAATATGTAGACATTCCTACAGGTCCAATTTCGCCGTTGCAAAAAAATCCGCCAATGGGAACTTCACCGAAATATTCACGAAAGCAGTCACTATCGTGGTTTGCCTGACCGTAAAGATACTGGCCGCGACCGAGACAAGAAAAGAGCAAAGCACCGCGGGCGACACCGCCATTGGCGTCGACATAACGCTTGAGCATGGTTCGTAAATCTTCGGCCGAAGAACTGGCATCGCGCAAATGAAATTGAACCGTGCGCTCCGGTCGCAAAACTTCGCCCACCAGTAGTGCCCCACTCATTGGCTCAATGCCAAAAATAGTACGCACAAGAAAATCACCATTGACGAATCTGTCTTGAAATTCATCCATGGCCACACCGAGAAAAATGGCATCCTTAGCCAGTTTTTGGTCACGATCAGATAAGCGCTCGATTGCTTCCCGCAAAACGTTCACCGCTGGCTTGCCGTCTAATTCATAGAGCAGATTGCGATCGCATTTAGTTACCCGACTGGCTTTGCCGATCGCTCGACAGCCTTGTGCCACCACTGAATCAACATGAATATTTCCGGTCAGTGAAACCCCCACAAGACCAGAGCGAAAAGTTTGAGTGTCGGCAATCATGCGATTTTCGCCTGCTTTGTGGCCACCTGATGCCAACCCGCCCAGCTTAATGGAGCGCGGATAAGCATAATCGAGGCCCTGGACAAAACTATCAATTTTAAAACTAAAAGGATCGCTAAGTAAAAGGAAGGCAGGCTGCTCGCCGCTTTCCACCGCCATCAATTTTTCCCAGCTCGAAGGTGCGTCATCTAAATCAGGCATCGAGTCATTGGCGATGTGAAACGTATTGACTTTCACACCGGGCAAAATTGCTCCAGTCAGTGCCAGGGCTGATTGTTGTTCGATTTCCTGACCGCCACCGATTAAACCGCCGGCAGTGCAGCCGATAAAAGCGGCAGGATTGAGTGTTTCTCGCAGCTGCTCAACGAGTTCTTCAAAATATTTCTTGTAGTCCGGCGAAATAAATGCCACCAGTAAATCTGGCGTTTTTCCATCCAACTGACTTTGCAAATCGTCGGCCAGAGCGCTGACAACTTTAGACCAGTTGCTTTTGGAAGCGCCCGAGGAGAACGAATTATCCTCTGTTAGTTCAAGAACAGACGCCCATTTCATTGCTGACCTGCTTGGCTAAACTGCCGTCTGCCAATAGCCTACCCGTTCTGCTGCTCTGATAACGTTGCTTAAGTCAGATGATTTGAGCATAAACGATCACTGAGATGAAATAGCTGAACAGTGGGCACAATTAGATAGCTTAATGCATTGGTGGAGAAAATTTGAAGGCTCAGACAGAACAACATCAAGGGCCCTGGTGGAAAGTCATGTGCCTGACCGGTGTTGACTACTTTTCAACCCTGGGTTACCAACCAGGCATTGCTTTTCTGGCCGCTGGGCTGCTCTCGCCGGTAGCTACGGGAATTCTGGTTTTGCTGACCCTATTTGGCGCACTACCGGTCTATTATCAGGTGGCGAAGCATTCTCCCCATGGTCAGGGCAGCCTGGCCATGTTGGAAAAATTATTACCCAGCTGGCAGGGCAAATCTCTAGTACTTTGCTTACTGGGTTTTGCCGCCACTGATTTTATTATTACCATCACCCTTTCGGCGGCGGATGCGGCAGCACACATAACGGCCAACAACATTCTCAACCATATTTTGCCTTTTAATCAGATGATACTGACGGTGCTTTTGATTCTCTGTCTTGGTGCGATCTTTATCAAAGGTTTTGATGAAGCCATCGGTCTCTCGGTCGTACTGGTCAGCATTTATCTGGTGCTCAATTTTGCCATTATCTGTGCATCGGCGGTGGAATTGAGCCATTACCCGGAGCACTTAAGCAACTGGAGCACTGAACTATTCAAACTTCATCACAACTGGTGGAGCATGCTTGGCATATCCATGGTGCTTTTTCCCAAGTTGGCGCTCGGTCTTTCTGGTTTTGAGACAGGGGTGGCGGTTATGCCCCTGGTCAAAGGTTCAAATACAGCTGCAGCTAATCACGAAGAAGATTTATCAGCCAGAATTGCCAACACAAAAAACCTTTTATTGACCTCGGCTCTGATAATGAGCTTCTTTCTCATGGCCAGCTCCTTTGCCACCACCATGCTTATTCCTGAAGCCGAATTCGCCGACGGCGGCAAGGCTAATGGTCGAGCTCTTTCGTACCTCTGTCATCATTTACTTGGTCCAACAATGGGGACGGTCTACGACCTCAGCAGCATCTCGATCTTATGGTTTGCCGGTGCGTCGGCCATGGCCGGTTTGCTAAATCTGGTGCCACGCTATTTACCACGTTATGGCATGGCGCCCGACTGGGCCAGCGCAAAAAATCCACTGGTAATTTTCCTCACCGCCATCGCCCTGGCTGTGACCATTATTTTCAAAGCTAAGGTAGACGCTCAAGCGGGAGCATATGCCACAGGCGTTCTGGTATTAATCACATCAGCCGCTCTGGCTGTCACCTTGAAGGCCTGGGCGACGAAACCTGTGGCGCGTTTTTCCTACGCTACCATCACTTTGATCTTTTTATATACAACCTTGCAAAATATACGCGAGCGCCCTGACGGATTGCATATCGCTTGCTTTTTTATCGGGGCCATTCTTCTTACCTCGATTATTTCAAGATCAGTGCGTTCCACTGAACTGCGCATTAAAGAAGTGGTCTTCGACGATCTGGCCAGTCAATTTATCGTTGAAAATCCTGATGCTGAATTTCGCCTCGTAGCTCACAAACCCGATAGTGACCTTGTTGAGGCCGATAGAAACGCCCGTGAGGTGCATAACCTGGGAGACAAATATCTGCTCTTTGTGGAGATAACTTTAGGAGACGCTTCCGAATTCAATTTCAAAAAACTTGAGGTGCATGGCGAACAGAGGGGCAATTTCCGTATTTTGAAATGCACCAGCCCCGCCATTCCCAACGCCATTGCCGCTATACTGCTCTATGTGCGCGACCACACAGCGAAGCATTCAAGACATGCTCACTTTTATCTGGGATGGACTGAAGGCAATCCGCTTATATACGTCTTTAGATTTATCTTCCTGGGTCAAGGTGAAACGGCACCGGTGACCAGAGAAATTTTGAGAGGTGCTGAAAGCGACCGCAGCCAGCGGCCAAGAGTGCACGTGGGCTAATATAAAAACAAGTATTGAAATAAAGTGGAATCAGAGGACTGACCATGCCCGCAGAAGAATTAGAAGATCAAGCTCTTGTGAGTTCCCTCATAGAAAATCGCTTTGTTCTTCAGAGCGTGCTTGGCCGAGGTGGCATCAGTACGGTTTATCTGGCCAAACACAACCGTGTTGATATGACTGTAGCGGTCAAAATATTGCACACACATTTTTCAGACACTGAAGAAAGCCTCGAGCGTTTCAAGCGCGAAGCAATAATTATTAACGCTCTCAACCATCACAATATCGTGCACATGATTTCTCATGGCGTGCTCAGCGGCGATGTTGAAAAGTCGACCTGGTACGAAGATCTACATGTTGACCAAGATCTACGAGAACCTGATCTTCCGCAAGCCAATCTCAATGCCACGCAAAAACAGCAGGAGCCGCACCGCCTTGAGCCCGTCACTTTAGACAGCCCTCGCCCTTATCTGGTGCTGGAACATTTAAAAGGCTGCGGCCTCGACGATATTCTTGACCGCGATGGCCCGATCACCGAAGGGAAAGCACTAGACATAGTCAAAGCTGTGGTTGACGGCCTCACTTTTGCCCACGATTTAGGCGTCGTACACCGCGATATTAAACCCAGCAATGTCATGATTGTTGATCAGATATCCAACCATGATGCAGCTTTCACTAAAGGCGAAATCAATGTTAAATTACTCGATTTTGGTATTGCTAAATGTCAATCTACGCACGACAGCAAGCCTGCTCAGAAACTGACTCAGCCGGGCTATATTTTCGGTAGCCCGCTATACATGAGCCCTGAGCAATGCATGGGTGCAGATCTGGACGCCAGATCAGACATTTACTCACTGGGCTGCATGTTCTACGAAATGCTTACCGGCAGCCCACCGCTACGCGGAAGCAATGCCATGCACACTTTTGCCATGCATCTTTATGAGATGCCACCACTTTTTCAAAAACTTGACGCTGCACCAAAAGTGAGCAAGGAGCTAGAAGAAATCATCTTTAAGTGTCTGACAAAAAAACCAGAAGAGCGTTTTGCCAGTGCCCACGAACTAGGTGCCGCACTTAACTCCGTTAAAATTGCTCACTCATGAAAGCCTGTCATTTTGCTGGCGTCAAGCAAATCTGCCAGTTCCGCTTCGGACAATTTTGTTTTCTCACGGGCCACATCGCGCACAGTGCGGCCTGATTTATGGGCATCATGGGCGATACCGGCAGCTTGGTCGTACCCCACCGCCGGCACTAGAGCGGTGCATAGCGCAAGGCCGCGTTCTACCAATTCGGGCCCTTTTTCCGTGGCCTGCAGTCCGTCAATGCACTGAGTAGTGAAATTGGCCACCGCTGCGGCAAGAAGCTCGATAGATTGAATTAGATTATATGCAGCCACAGGCATCATTACGTTCAATTCGAAATTACCTGATGCCCCAGCAATAGCGATGGTGGCATCATTGCCAATCACTTGAGCGCTGACCATGCACAGTGACTCAGCAATTACCGGGTTGACCTTGGCCGGCATAATTGAAGAACCCGGCTGCACTTCAGGCAGGGCGATTTCGCCAAAACCTGCCCGAGGGCCGCTTCCCAGCCAGCGAATATCGTTGGCGATTTTAATCAAACTCACGGCAATAGTCTTCAATGTGCCTGATGTGTCCACAATTTCATCCAGAGTACTTTGCGCTTGAAAATGGTTAGAGGTTTCATGTAATGTGATACCAATATCTTGAGAAATTTTGGCCAGCACTTTAGCGGCAAACTCAGGACGGGTGTTGATGCCAGTACCAACGGCCGTACCGCCGAGAGCTACTTGCGAGAGTCTGTTTTTGGCATATTCAAGGCGCTCAAGGGCGCGCTCTATCTGTCCGCAATAGCCGCTAAATTCTTGACCCAGCCTGATAGGAGTGGCATCTTGCAAATGAGTGCGACCAGTTTTTATTACGGGCATGAACTGCTGTGATTTGATCCTCAAAGAGGCCAGGAGACCTTTTAAGGCAGGCACCAGATTTTCTTCTACGGCAACTAATGCGGCAATATGAATAGCTGTGGGAATGGCATCATTCGACGACATGCCATTGTTGACGTGATCATTTGGATGCACCAGATTTCTATCGCCGCGTTTGCCGCCCATGATCTCTATCGATCGATTGGCAATTACTTCGTTGGCATTCATATTTGTAGAAGTGCCGGAGCCGGTTTGAAAAATATCTACCACAAACTCGTTGTCGAGTTTACCGGCCACCACTTCTTTAGAGGCTGCCACAATAGCGTCAGCCACTTTGTTATCGAGATCGCCGAACTCTTTATTGACTTCAGCGGCATAAAGTTTTATAAGCCCCAGAGCACGAATAAAACAGCGCTGAAATCTTACAGTCGAGATCGGAAAATTCAACACTGCTCTCTGAGTACTGGCACCATAATAAGCATGCGCCGGGACATCCATGGCCCCCATCGAATCGCGCTCCACTCTGGTCTGCATTTGCTCCGCCATATATCAACTCCAGTGTCATTGAACATAAGTGCCATTGCTTAAAAAAATTGCATACTTTCAAGCGCGTGCCCCAGTACTCTACTAGAGTCTAAATATGAACACGTTAAAAACTATCGTTTTGATGGGAATCCTTACCACTTTGATTGTGGCCGTCGGCGGCGTCATGGGTGGAAGGGACGGCGTAATCATGGCATCTGTCTTTGCCATGGTGACTAATATCATGAGCTACTGGTTTTCCGCACCAATGGCACTGGCAATGTCGCGCGCTCAGCCAATCAGCCAGGCCGAAGCACCAGAGTTGTACGAAATTGTCAATCGCCTGGCCCAAGAAGCGAAAATACCCGTGCCCACCATTCATTTTATAGCCGACGATTCGCCTAATGCTTTTGCTACCGGCCGCGATCCTTCCCATTCTGCCATTGCCGTTACTCGCGGCATATTGCAACTACTGAGCGCAGAAGAATTAGAAGCTGTTCTAGCTCACGAACTGGGGCACGTGAAAAATCGGGATATTTTGATCTCGACAATTGCCGCTGTTATGGCCGGGGTAGTGACCACCATTGCTCACTATGGCATGTACATGGGTTCTGGTTATAGAAATGACAACAGACCGGCGCCCAATCCTGTATTTGTGCTTTTGATGATGATTCTCGCGCCTATCGCTGCCAGCTTGATCAATTTAGGTATTAGCCGCTCAAGAGAATACGAAGCTGATGCTACCGGCGCCCATATGTGCGGCAGACCCATGGCCCTGGCGTCGGCTTTGAACAAAATCGATCAGCTCAGTCAGATACGGCCGATGACGGCAGCCAATCCGGCGTTGTCATCGCTATATATTGCCCAGACACAGCAGGGCAGCTGGTTTATGAACCTGTTTTCCACCCATCCGCCAATGGCCGACCGCATTAAGCGACTGGAAGAAATGCACTACCTTAATGGCGGCAAATAGCCGTCAGGAAAGCAGTCGTTTGAGCACTTTACCAGTCGAATTTTTGGGAATGCTTTCAACAAACTCGATGATGCGCGGTACTTTATAATCGGCCATGTGTTTTGAACAAAATGCTTTGAGCTCGTGGTCAGTAGTAGCCGCATCTTCTTTGAGCACCACAAAAGCTTTGACCCGCTCGCCCATGTATTGATCGGGCACGCCAATCACAGCGGCTTCGCGCACAGAATCTAGACGCAAGAGCACTGCTTCTACTTCGCGCGGATAAATATTCATACCGCCGCGAATGATCATTTCTTTGCTGCGACCAACAACATAGAGATAACCGTCGATGTCACAATAACCAAGATCACCTGTATGCAACCAGTTATTCTGAATGGTCTCAGCTGTGGCTTCGGGTTTGCCCAGATAACCTTGCATGACATTTTTGCCGCGGCAACAAAGTTCGCCGATATTTTCGGCACCACTTGGCAGTTGTTTGCCGTATTTGTCTAATATCGCTACTTCCAGACCGGGCAGTGGTATGCCTACCGATCCGCACTTGCGCAATTCCACAGGGTTTAGAGTCGCAATCACCGAACACTCGGTCAAGGCCCAGCCTTCCAGTATCGGTATATTGAGCTGGCTCTCCAGTTTTTTCATCAGTTCAACCGGCATGGCTGACCCGCCGCACATTCCGAGCCTTAAAGAGTTAAGTGAACGCGGTGCTCGATCGAGCTCAAGAGAAAGAAACTGATACATTGTCGGCACCGCCGGCAGTACCGTGATTCTCTCACTCTCAATTAGAGCGGCCAGTTTAGCTGCTTCAAACTGCTCAAGCATCACCATAGTGGCACCTTGTTTAATAGTGCCGAGCAAAACCACAATCAAGCCGTATAAATGACAGAGCGGCAAAACCGCGGCGATGCGATCACTCTTATTAACATCGAGACGTTCTGGATATATAGTTACTGCGGTGAGGATATTAGCAAAAGAAAGCATCGCCCCTTTAGGTTTGCCTGTTGTGCCCGAAGTGTAAACGATCAAGGCCAGTTCTTTTTCAACATCAAGCGCGTTTTCTTGTGCTGACAAAGTCAAAGCGGTTACTGAGTGCAATTGCGGCAACCAGCGCTGCATGCCATCGTCTAAAGACTGCTCTGTCAAACTGACTATCTTATAGGGCCCATTCTGTGAACTCTCTTGAGCAGCGGCACAAAGCAAGAACAAAGTCTTGAGCGATGCCAGTGACTCTAACGTGGCCCGCACTTCTTTTTCTGCCTCAGAAGCCTTTGCCGCGTCACCAGTCAAAAATTTTGAATGAGAAATTAATGCTACGGCTTGCGAATCAGCGAGCACATGGCCAATTTCTTCAGCTTTCAAAAGAGGGTTGATAGGTACGACTGTGGCACCCAGAGCGCTAACGGCAAAAAATGCAGCAAGAAAATCGAAATGATTAGGAAAATAAAGACCCACTCTGTCACCACGACCGATACCATGAGCGGACAATACTTCAACCAGAGACAGCGTGCGGGCCAGAGCCTGCTTGTAGGTGAAGCGCACTCCATCGTGATTAAGCACAGTGGCATCAGAGTGGACAGATACGCTTTGCAGCAAAATATCGAAGAGACCACCTGAAAGCAGAGGCAAGCACTGACTTTGCACAAAGGAAGTTTTGTCTAACTGTGACAATGGCGCGCCCACTTAGATGACCTGCAGCTGAAAAGACAAGCATTAGTTTATGACATGCGCGCCGGAAGATGACTTAAGCTTGATAAGTCATTTTTCATCTACTTGTCATGAATGAGCGAAATGTTTACTGACACTACTGCATCGGGATCTTCGCCCACTACCACGATCATGTTCGAGTCGCGCAGCGCGGCAGAAGCACTGCGCCAGAGTTGGCGTCCGCGCTTTTTACCTTCAAGGTCAAGCAGGTCGACTTTTACTTGCGACCGAGAGGCAATCGGCTGGCCAGGCTCGCTCTCGGCTTTAATACCTGGTAATGCCACTTTTGCCAGCTGACCGTTGGCAGAACCTTCGACTGAAACTTTCGTGCGCTCAGGCAATTTGTGTTCGATTTGAGCGGGCTCCTGGCTTACACCGGCATGATCAGCCGGGCCTGAAACATAGGCGGTGAGCTGCACGGGATAATCGAGGAAGAGCGCCGGGTCGATTCTTTTTCGGCTGAGTAAAAGAGCCACATTTTCTACGCCCGGGTTTTCATCGAATTGCAAAGTATTCTCGGTGGGCACAACGCAGTCGCGACCGCGTTTGACCATATTATTCATACCGGTTATTTCTAGAGGGAAAAGGACAGTCTTGGTGCCTTTAGTACCCTGTCGCAAAATAATGTAGGCATAAGCGTCAGCATTAGGAACTAGATGAAACCAGACTTGATCTCCCGAGCGAAAACGCGCTTTATTGTTGGTTTTGTAATACTTTCCGCCCCGATTAAGCTCTATCCAGTAGGCTAAACCAAGGTTGACCTTGTGCTCTTGTCGCCCCAATTGTCTTAAATAGGTAGTACGAGCAGACGTGCGGTTTTTTCGCCGGGCGACGTTCTGGGCGCTGACAGATGTCTGCGTTAAAAGAAAGCAAAGAGTCTGAATTGCTAGCAGTGCAGAAATAAACTTGCTCAACTGGCTCACTGTCGACCTGTAGGTAATGTCACTCGATAGCCAGTATTCTCGCACAATCGCCCACACTTGAAAGAAGAATTTGTCAACTAAGAGTCTCTTAACCAACTGCAGCATTATTTCACCCTAGTATTGGACATTTTTTAAGCAAAATAATAGAAAATTTGAGGAGCTAAATCCTCATTATCACTACGTTGCGCCTAGCTTTCGCCTCTATATCCAAGAGAGCGGCAATCTCCACCGGATCGATACACTGAAATCGACAATATTCTACGCACCATCCAAACAGGCCGATCCTAAGACGGCTGGTCGCAGTCTGGCGGCCATTCAGCTAGCCGCCCGATCTGATTGGCACGCCGTGATATTACTTGCCATTTTTATCTTTGCCGTAACCCTTTGCGATCGTATTATTGCCGTAAGCACGGGGGCAACCACCGTCTTTCTTGGCCCAGGTGGAGACAGCCTTGGTCTTGGAGCAGCTTTCATTTTCTTGCCTCTGGTGGTTTTCGCCTTGCCGTTAAGCCTGGCGGCATCTTCTTTGTCTACGGGTAAAAATCGAGTGCACTGGATCGCCGCTTCCGTTTTGTTGCGCGCTCTCATACCGCTCACCTCGGCCCTGCCGGCAGCGCGCGAATTGCTCTGCGGCTCGCAGCCGGCGGTGGGCATGACCTTATCGGGTGTTTTTTTACTGGGCCAGTTAACTCTTGCCACCACATTTGTACAATTGCGAGCCACCGCCAGCCGTCCTTTGCCATATCTGTGCCTACTTACTTGCGGATTTTTTCTCGGGCAATGGGCAGCTCTTCGACTGGCACCATACCTGGTATCACAACCTCCCGGTGAAAATTTCAATTTACTTTTAGGCGGCACTTACGCTGCGGCTACGGCCCTGGCTTATCTAGGATTTAAATGCCTGCAAGATTTTAAAGACAAAGAAGACCTGGCCCGCCTCGCCATCGCCCAGCAAGAGACTGAAGATGATGATGTTAAGAACTCTCCCCTGATAGCAAAAGCGCCTCTCACTCTTTCCCTTACGGTTGCCGAAATGCGGCCCTGGCAGCTGGCCAGATTTTTGCTCGCTACCGTGGCTTTATTTTTACCGTTATTTGCGCCAATCTTCATAACATTGCTTTTTTCTATTGAGTGCAATCAGGCGGGCACATTGATTATCAGTACGCTCAGTGCCAATTTGAGTCTGGCCTGCGCAGTAGGCGCCTGTCTATCCATTTTTCTCAACAAGTTGGCACGCAAGCGCATTATTTTGCAGGTTATTGCTCTAGTTGCCCTGACGCTCTATTTTTTCGGCGCCTGGTCGCACAATTCCGTTATTTGCTATACAACTCTCACTGCCATGGCCGCAATAGCCGGTTTAATTTTGCCCGACTGGTATCATCATTTATTGACTCACCTTTCACTGCGTCAATTACCGCATTTTCTGGCGGCTAAAGACACTATTCTCGTGTTGATTTATGCCCTCTGTACTATTCCAGTTGAGAAGACCCTGGCAGTGGTTTCCAGCCTTTACTTCCTCAAAGAATTGAACCTGCTAGGCGCCGGTCTGACGGTGGTTTCGATATTGCTTGCACCTCTGGTTTTAAAAAAGTAGGATGCAAAAAGAAAACGTTATTTTTGTGCTGGTTAGACCCAGCTTTTTAGGAAATATCGGCTCTACCGCCCGGGTAATGAAAAATTTTGGTTTCCATAATTTGAGGCTGGTAAACCCTCCGCGCAATTATCTTGACGCCGAAGCAAGAAAAATGGCCGTTGACGCTTTTGATGTTTTAAAAAAGGCGAAAGTAGAGAGCACCCTTTCTGCCGCACTGACCGACGTCAACCTGGCTTTTTCCACGTCATCTTGCCAGCAACGCAAAGACATTCCCAGGGCCCTGGCCAGCGTTGTGCAAGAAATTGAAGAGCGAGACTATAGTGCCGCCAATAAAATTGCTTTTGTCTTCGGCAACGAAAGAAATGGTCTGACCAGCGACGAAATTGCTCGCTGTCATGAGCTCATTGCCATTCCCACTGATGAAACTTTCGTCAGCCTCAACCTCGCCCAGGCACTGGGTATAGTGGCATACGAACTGAGTCGCAATCAAGGCGTCAAAGTTTTGACGGCAGCATCTTCTGCGGCCGAGGCCGAAATTTTACCTCCTGGTGAAAGCGAAGACGAACTTATGGACCTGCTGACCGAGCTTATGGATAAAGCCGATTTTTCGCGCCGCTTCAACAGTGAAAAAGTAAAAGTACAAATTCGTGGTGCTTTGCAGAAAATGCGACCCAACCAGCGCGAATTTGATTTGCTGCGCGGTTTGCTTCTCAATCTCAATGACAAATTGAAGACGGTCAAATAGCGATTACATATACACTTGATAAGCGTATCCGATTTGTGATAGTGCCATTCACACTTGAGAGATCTGCCGTAACCGGCCTGCAGACGGCTACTTGCAACCGGCCAAAATATTGGCCGAAATAAGCCACAATATGAGTTATGATTTTCTAGATTCTAAAAGTGGATAACCAGCTGATGGTCTCCATAAGGCTAATGAGAAAGTAGGGGAATAGATGCGTCTTCGCAATGATCGAGCCCAAAAAGCACTGCCGTTTTTACTATGCCTCGTGGCTTCAAGCGTACCCCTTGGCTTGACCGGATGTTCCGAGCCATCTACCACCACAGGCGGCACGACAAGCACCACAACCAGTACAAAGCCCGCCCTTCAAGGCGGACCCGGCTCTACATTCAAGGGTGAGGAGACTTTTGTCTCCCCCGAAGAAGAGAAGCGATTTGTGGACGGAACTCCCGATACCTCAGTCAAATTTCCTGAAGAAGAGTTTGTTAAAGGGAAAAAGCTGAGAGATTTGCTCAAGCCGGCCGAAGGCGAAAAAGTTTTGAAGAGTAAGTTAGACGAGGCAGTCAAATCTTCTGCCGGTGAAACCAGACTCGGTCAATATTGCGTGCGCATAAACAATTGCCTGCACATGCAAGGCAAAGAAACAGAAGCGATGAAGTACGCCATTATTGCCACCCACATTTTCTACAAACAGCCGCCAGAAAAACGTCCGTTGCCTATGCTGTTTTTCAACGTGCATTTGCATCAAGGCCTGGGTTACAAGGCGTTGCGCATCTACCCTGAAGCAGAAAAACATTTGCGAAAAGCCATTAACATTGCCGCCGGTGCCCCTGCTGGTCAGGTAGACTGGAATTGGCACCGGTTGTGTTACTACCAGCTTATTGATACGCTGACCGCTGAGAAGAAGTTCGGCGAAATCAAAGTTGTTAAAGCCGATGTTAAAGCACTAGAAGACAGTCACAAGGTCAAGTAACTGTCGCGTCGCTACAGATTGTGTAGTAATTGCCTAACAATAATCCAGAAAAGCGGCCGGGGCAATCCATATTAAGCGAACTACTCAGTCCGCAAGAGTGGACACGTATTCGCAAGCCAATCATCAACACATTCATCATTTTCCACGGCCTGCTCAATTACTGTTATCTCTTCAATAACCATCCTTATATAAATAACGTCAACCATTTTTTCTTTGGCTACTACACCTTTCTTGGTTTAGAACAGGCCTGGAATGTCTTTGCCCCCGGGCCGCGCGATACCAACGCTCACCTTACGGCAATAATCACCTACGCAGACGGCACCACGCGGTTGTGGACTTACCCGCGCATGGAGAGGCTCGACTTTTTCACCAAGATTGCCAAAGAGCGTTATCGCAAATTTTTCAACGACAATGCCGCATGGAGCATGCCATTACTGTGGCCTGAAATTGCCAGATACGTCGCCCGTGTAAGCTACGACGCTCCCGGCAATCCGCCAGTGATTGTATCCCTCACCCGCTTTCATTCAAGAGTTTTACCTATGGAAGTGGGCCTCGGTAAACCGAATCTGCCCCAGTCGGAAGCGAAATCACTGATTGTCTACACTGTTAAACCGGAAGATCTGGCCGGGGTGAAAGTGAAGTGAGACTGAGTGTCATTCTTACCGCCTGGAATGAATTCTGGTACAGCGAAACTTCACCGCTTTCGGTGGCAGTCTATCGGATTTTACTCGGCCTTTTGATGATGGCTTTTGTCTTGCTATTGATCCCCGACTTTTTTGTTTATTTCGGCTCACAGGGAATATGCTCGAACCAGGCAGTAGCTGATTGGGTTAACGGCCGATCCGTTTTTCTCAATGTTTTGTCTTTCGCCCCGGACAACGATAAATTTCTGGCGGCATTTCATTGCTTCTTTTTTCTGGCAGCCTTGTCACTTACTCTCGGATATAAGACCAGATTCGCTGCTGCAGCCTGTTTCGTTTGCCTCACCACGCTTTATCACCGCGACCCGTTTATTTTCAATTCGGGCGACACTTACTTGCGCGTCTCCACTTTCTGGCTGATTTTTTCCGCTTCGGGGGAGGCGTTGTCACTGGACGGACGAGCAAAAAGAGCGAATCCGCAAGCCAATTTCGATAACTACAGACTCGTCTCCATCTGGCCTCTGCGCCTGCTGCAACTCCAGCTTTGTACCGTTTACTGCCACACCTTCTTTTGCAAAATTGTGGGCGGTCCATGGATCGAAGGCACCGCTGTTTTTACCTCTTCACGGCTGGAAGATTTGCAAAGGTTACCTATCCCCTTCATTTTCGAAAATCGCTTGATCATTGCCTTTTTAAGCTGGTCCACACTGTTTTTAGAATGCTCCTTATGGACTCTAATATGGATCAAAGAATTTCGTTATTGGGTCATTGCTATGGCCGTGATTTTTCACCTGACTATCGATTGGACCATGAACATACCCCTGTTTGAATATCTCATGATTATCAGTTATGTGCTTTTCATTGATAATCATGATTTGGCCCGGATGCTCACTTCTTTACGAAAAAAGCTCAAGCACCGCGTTTGATTGGTTCATTGGCCATTTTATTGATTGCTTCGATTTCGTCGCCTCGTCCGAGATCTTTCAATAATTCCGCCCAATTGCTGGCACTCAATCTGGCTAATCTTTTGCATCGCATAAATTCGGCAGAGCCAGATTGAGACTTATCGCCTTCAGTTTCACTCAAGCAAAAGCGGCATTCTGCCAAACATTTTTGAAATTTGCCTTCGGCGGCAACAAAATGTTTTTTACGTTCGCCTCCATCTTTTGAGGCGTTGGCCCAGATATATTCCAACACGGCTTGATCGTTAAGAAGAGCCAGTTTGCTAAATCTGACAATGGCGTCTCGATTGTCTGCGCCGGCTAATAATTTTGTCGCCAGGTCATATTTTTCTGCGGCAAACTTATATAGACCGGCCTGACGGCAGGCAATGGCGGCCAGCCTGTTCAGTTCTGCGCGCCGAAGCAAAGTTGAAAGCGCACTACCTTCAGGCGATTTTTGTTTTAATAATCTCGCTTCGCCGTCAGTGAGAACGTCACGGGCCTCCAATTGCTTATCTGATTGCATCAGTCTCTGGGCCAGTTTGACTCGCAAATCTAGAATATCGGCATCAGGAGCTTCCATTTCTTCTAACGCTTGAATTCTTGCCCGTAACTCTTTTTCCTCGGTCTTTGCCGCTAACTCAACACCGGTTTTTCCCGCCCAGCTGTTTTTCCACGAGTAGATGTAAAGCATAGCAAAAGACCATGACAATACCGTCATGGTAATCAGCCAGTAAAACACTGTCAGCCGTCGAATTTTATTGAATTTC
>JADYXQ010000147.1 GCA_021772135.1 Candidatus Obscuribacter sp. | reverse complement strand
GTTACTTATTTTGCCGAAATCGTCTACAAGCTGGTGGCAGCCAATCGCAAAAACATCTTGGGTTCAAGTTGCGCGCCAGGATCTGTCGCGTGCGAGGTGACAACATGACCGGCACCGTGATTAAAATTTTGATTGTGGTGGCAATTTTTGGCGTAGTCCTGGGCGCCACCTATCCCATTCAAAGGCAAGCCGTAGAAGAGGGTAAAGCCAACAACTACGACCTCTTGCTCAAGGTCGAACTAAAAAATACCGCCGCCCGTTATGCATCGGCTCAGAAAAATCCGGCCAACATCGCCGAGCTTTTGGCGGCAGGAGACGCGCATGCTGCCGCACTGACAAGCTCGCAAGAATTTGCCGAAGCCTCTAATATTTACGCCTCTCAACTACCGCTGACCTGGGGCCTTGTAACCACTGGTTACAACGAAAAGTGGGCCAATGCCAATTTGCATCTAGCCGGTTCATTCAAAGATCTGGACAGCCAGGGCGCCGCTCTAACTTGTTACGAAAGCCTGCTCAAATATGACCAGGAGAATCTGCCGCCAGAAGACAGCCGCATTGCTCGCGACTTTAACAACATGGGCTTGATGCAGTACATGGTCGGCCTTGGCAAAGCTGAAATGCCAGAGCGCGCCGTAGAATTTAAAAAGGCGCGAGACTATCTTGAGCAAGCGCTGGCACTACAAGAAAAAATTGGCCTGGGCCAATCAGCCAGAGCGGCCGCCACTTTATGGAATTTATTTCTCACCTGCCGCGATCTCGGTGATCAGAGTGCTGCAAATCAGTATCGCACTCGAGCTCAAGCAATCGACAAGTCGCTCAATCGAGTCTGTCGTGAGCCCTAATAGATATAAAAGAGCTAGCCAATGCAGACCTCGAATATAGATTCAAATCTCTCAGCCGGCGCGCAAACTGTGCCCGAGCCCACACCTCATCCATGGATTCTGTCACCGATTTTAGACTATCTATTCTGCTGCGGCGGCATGATGTGGATTTTGGCAGGAATAGAACAGCTCGGCGTTAAACCCGGCGAGCAGACTTATCCTTCGATTATTCTGGGCGGTGTATTGTTTTGGGGCAGTTTGCTACTGAGCGAGGCCCACGGACCGGCAACTTTGGTGCGCGTCTTCAAAAGTAAAACCACACCAATGACGGTGCGCGTCGCTGTAATTGCCTGGGCGATGGCGCTGATTATCTTTTCCCTTTACGCTTTACAAAGCGAGCCACTGGCACAGTTATTCACCAAAATCACTCTAGTCTGGCTGGTGCAGCACTACATCGCTCAGACATTTGGCGTGGTTTTGATTTATTGCATGAAACGCAATTTTGTCTTATCTAAAATTGAACGGGCAGTGGTGCAATGGCTCTTGCGATCGCTGATGTTTTTTGTGATCTTGCGCATGTTCACCGTGCCTGCTTACGGCCACCTGAAAAACTTCCTTGGTATGGAGATACCATTTTACGGTCCTCTGCCCTTCTGGCCCATGTACACCGCTGCCTTTGTCCTGACTCTGTGCTGTTTGGCTTTTGTCTTCCTCATAGTGGCGCGTTATCTGCGAACGAAACAGATCTTTCCGTTACCGGCCCTGGTTACTATTTTTTCAGTAGCGGCACTGACTCTTTCGCAGCGCGACGCCTTCTTTTTATTGGGCGTCACTTTCTATCATGCCAGTCAATATCTGGCTGTCACCTATTCTTATTTTTTGAAAGAAGAAGCCCAAAAAGAAGGCAGGCCAATCACCGGCAGCCATCTCAAAGAGTTCCTCCAGGGCCGATCGCTAGGCTATATCGTCGTGCTTGTTGCCGCTGGTTTTATGCTTTCCATCGGCTTGCCTCAAGGCATGATACGCAATGGTGTTACTGAAAATATTTGTCTCTGTGTACTCTACTCAATGTCAAATTGCCACCACTTTTTAACTGATGCCTTTGTCTGGCGCATCAGAAAAAAAGAAGTACGCGAACTGTTGGTTTGATCTTGTTTTAGCGGCGCAATTTAAAAGCAGAAAAGCTAACCCGGTGGCCGATATACTCGAACGGCGGATGGCGCTCTATTTCCTCACCATTCATGGGGCTTAACGGTTCTAGACTTTCATACTTGTCTTGAACGGTAGCGCAAATTCCTGCTGCTTTCAGACTCTCCCAGATCTCGCTGTCTTCTATTAGAATAAGTTTGGGGGGCCTTACCGAATTCAATTCACTGCGCAAATGATCGTACATCAGTGCTTCAAATTGAACTAAGCTCGCTGCTTGCGCTGGGGTGGAGCGCTCGTGCAAAATTTTAAGAGTGTGCAAAGGGAAGCCCCAGACAAGGTAGCCTGGCCTGCGGCGCAATTGCGTAATGAGAGGAAAACCAGGTCTGGCGTGTTGCGAAAAGATCCACACGAGATCTTTTGCTTCACTATTTTTCTCCACTACATCACTGAAAAAGGAAAGATCATGTTTTAAGCCAAAACCGTAATAGTTGATATTGACCAGACTGAAATACTGATCAGAGGCAACATTTTTGAGACTGAAATAATTGACGGCAGCAAAGCAAAGCACTGGCAAAGCAACTACTAAAGCGGTCTTTAGCTGAGGCTGTTTTCTTTGCCAGATATAGAGCCGGCCGGCCTGTTCACCTGCACGGCCTAATAATCGAGCAACCCTGTGAGTAAATCGCATTGAACGCAGATAACGAGAGAGTGCCAGGCAAAAAGCGCAGATGGCAAAAGCAGTCATAATGAAAGCTTGATAGGTATAGACGGTACCCGAACAAACAAGCCAGATAAAGCCCAGAGCAGACATCGCGCACATCAATCGCACCAGAAGACAACGGCCCGCAGCCGGCAGAGCCATGATAAAGAAAACCACAAAAGCGTAAATCAGATCACGGCGGTCGGGAGATTTGCCCACAAAACCAAGATTGTCATAGAAATAATCGTAAGATAACCAGTTGAGGCTGGTTATTGGTCCAAGATAGGTGACCACCACAAGTGGTGCGCTAAAATAAATAACCGCCCCGGTAAAAAGCAGGGCCGCCAGACAAGCGTATAGCTCGACACCAAGATACCGGCGCTTAAGCTTGCCTACAGTTACGTCTCCCAGACCCGTTAGACAGATAAGCTCAACTGCCGGAGCGGCCAGTAGAAAAACGGGATTAAGCAAAAGGCCAAAAGCGGCTAGCACTCCGGCGATAATTTTACGCAGAGTCGAATTAGGCTTTTGTTCAGGCTCCCGGGCACCGGTGCTGGTCAAATAGCGCTCAAGCAGATAAGGCAAAAATAGCAGCATAAAGACCATACTTTCTTGTCCGAAATCAGCAAGAAAATAAGCCTGGCAAATCACCAGGCTAACAGTCAGTGCAGGCAAATAGAAAAGCACCGGCAGACCCTTGCGGCCACTTTGTCTGATGGCAAAAATAACTACCGAAAAAATGCCAATGGTCAATAAAACAATGAGCAAATTAAAAATCAAAACAGGGTGGAGATAGCAAAGTTTAGACAAGAGAACAGGCATAGTAAACAAATAGAGTAAGAGCGGTGTGGCATTATCGACAAAATCGATATAAGGCTCGGCTCCTTCTAAAATCATAGAGGCGCATGAAATATGCATGGCCGGCTCGGCGGGCGATAAAACCTGGTGGGCGGCAAAATAACCGCCCATAGAGCCGCACCAGCTCAAGAGCAGCAAACAACTGAAAAAAAGAATCAATTTATTCATGGCCCCACCTTCTCAGATGGTTGCAATTTATAGACCGAAAAACCGGCGATATCTGATTCTATTTTTTTATAGTCTTTAAAATTTCGGTCGAAAGCAAATGGTGCCAGATACTCGGCCGACGGCGCATTTTGCATGAAAATCAAGACGGGTTTATTCTTGGCGATGTCTTCTGCATACTGGCTGGCGATTTTTTCCTGATAAGACAATAGACGCGTAATTTCAGGTCCAGGATCGCAGACGGCTTGAATGTACTGTAGAACAGAAAGAATACAACAGTGCAGGTGCCTTGATCCGGGTTTCATGCGCAGTTGGGTCAGCGGAGGAAAACCAGGTGCCACCGCATTTGAAATAAAGATAATCGGATCGTAAATTTTAGCATTGTCTAAAATGATATTGGTGAAAGGCGAATCTATATCAGCCCATGGCGACGTGCCGCTGTAACCAAGGCGTGCCATCTCAAACTTTGGATCGGCACTTACCTGTTTAAATTCATCACTGGCGCTGGCGATGGAAAAACCGGCTGTAAGTAAAAGGGCTACTACTGTCAAAGCCGGCAGCTGCTGTTCAGAGCGCCATTTAAATATTGTCTGTATGGTAACGCTCACCAAAGCTGCTAAGCCGCCGCACAATAAGATAACGGCCCCTGCAAAAGCAGGAATATCTTGATAATTCCAGCCCTTGAATTGCATCAGATATGGCACCACGCCTGATAAACCAAAGGCGGCCAGGCATGATAAAAGCGGATAGCGGCGGCAAAAAGCCAGGGCTAAAACAAGGCCGGCTGCTAGCAACAGAAACACTGTGCGCTTATCTGGTGCAGCCAGGCTGGCAGCCAGTGACGTATCCCAAAACTGATAGCCGCGGGCAAAAGCAGGCACCAGAAAACCGAAATAATTGTCTTTGACAATCTGCGGCAGAAACAAAAAGTGACCGAGATAAACAATTGCAAAAGCAAGTGCGGCGAAATTCTCTCTGACAAGAATGCGATTGCTTACCAGGTCTTTCAACTTTGAGCGGAAGTGAAAAAGCAAAAACAGTTCAATGCAAAGGGCATTGAACAAAAAATAGTGCTTCAGGCAGATGCCGATACCCGCAAGTATTCCCACTATCAGTGCTTCTAGAGGTGCTATGGCAGCGCCTTGGTAGCGAGCAAAGCGCAGAAACATAAACGGGGCGTAAAGCAAAACAAAAATTTGCTCTCTTTGACCAAAATCAAAACCGAGAAAAAAGTTGAAATAAAGCAAACCAAAAACCAGAGCCAGGTTTACTATCAAATCGGCCAGGGGCAATTTGCTCAAAACAATGCGCGCACAAAGTGCAGCACTCAGTACCATCAGAGCGAGCATAAAGAGATTGAATGCAAGAGTGACCGGCATGTTCAACACTGCGGCGACAACCGCCGGCATGGTGTCTAGATACCAGATTAGAGGAGGGTTGACGTCGAACATATCAACATAAGGAAGGCCGCCGCCCACAATCAACTGAGCGCACTGTAGATGGAGAGCCGGATCCCAGCCGATGCGCAAAGGATGCAAGCACACGGAAACCAGCATGCGCAAAGAAAGAATGGTTATTAAACCAATAGCGCAGATCTGTCCTTTCACATCAAACGCTCATGATTACTGGTTCAATTGTACGAAGTGTAAAACACGGCGATTCTGAACTACATCCCAGCGATAATTTCGTAATATCTCCATGCCCGCCAGAATTGGCTTCTCGGAAGTGCTGTCAGCGGCGCCCCAGCGCGTAGTCGAATCGATAACTTTAGCACTGGTATTGAGGGCTTCAATTTTGCCGAATTTTATTCGCTTGATTTTGATCGAGTGAGTAACAACAGCATTCAAATTGTTGGGATTGTTCGGTTCTGCAGGAGCACTGGAGCTGGTACTGTCTGCAAGAACATCTAAATAAGAAGGGTCGATTCTTCGCAATTGCTCACTGGAAAATAAATGTTCGTTGACGTTACCGACAAAATACATTTCGGTAGTCACACCATCGACTAAAACAGATACTTTAAAATTGCCGTTTTCAGCTGTGTACGGCACCTCAAATTCACTGTTTTGTTTTTTAAGTGCAGGGCCCAGTAACTGATTACTTTTGGTCGCTGCTGCTACCCGTGTTTTTTGAGCGAAGCCGGGATCGATGGCCATGAGAGCGGCAGTGGCATAGGTTTCGGCTTCGGAGCCGTTAAAGCGTTGCAAGACCTGACGATAATAGCCGCGGGCTTCGTCAATTCGATTCAGGCGATGGGCACACACCGCCAGAGTATAAAGTGCGCGTGGATCACTGGGACGATCAATCATCGCCTTGCGCAAGAGTGGATAGGCTTCTTTATATCGCTTCTTGTTGAAATATTTTAGACCGACTTCAAATGGATTGCTGAAACCCTGCGCTCTTGTGATGGTGAGCAATCCGGTCTTGGGGTCAAAAGCCTGACCTGTATACGCAAAGAAATCAGCGCCCAGCACTGCAGCTTTAGGGTTTTTCGTAGAAACTTTCACGGGAAAACTGACACGAGACATGGCGCCAAGCTTTATCTCATGGAGAAAGTAGGAGCTGTCTTTGTCGCTTTTTTTTAAGGCAGCGACATCAGGAAATCTGCTTTCTTTAGCGATATCAGCACCAATTACGGTATTAGGCACGCTGCTATCCACTACAAAATTGACTTTGGCTCCCGATACCAGGGCAACTACAACAGGCTTACCGTCAACTTCTGTAGCGCTGACGGTGCTCACCAGTGGTATTTGATCCATGCGCAAATTGGCAAGACTGCCGACTCCGCTGCCCGATTTGGCTGCGGAATAACTTTTACCCATGGAAGCCACAGCCTTTTGTGATTGCTCGGCTGCGTCGGATCCTGGAAATTTATTGATGACGTTGTTGTACGCCGTGAGGGCTGCTTGCAGCTGGCCCATCTGGTGGTAGCAGAGGGCTTCGTAATAATAAGATCTACTGTCATAGCCGGCTTCAACCTGAGCAGCCTTAAAGTAGCGCAAAGCGTCTTTATACATTTTCGAGTTAAACAGATTGCGGCCACATTCAAAAGTTGAGTCGTCTGCCAAAACGCCCGGACAACTGAACATCCCTGATGCAGCAAGAGCCAACATCAGAGCCATAGTTTTCAAGACGATTCTTTTTCCGTTTGTCATATTGGTTGGCCAGATTTTCCGTACGTGGTAGTGATTCGATTTAAGTTGCTGCAGTTAGCGCATGGTGCCCCAGGTTCGATAGAAGTGATCATCGGTGCGCGGGTTATAAATCAGCCACTCATTAGTTACAGTAGCTGTTTCGTTCAAAGTGCGCTTGCGAAACTTCAAGCGGTTGATTTCTTGCAGGCCAGGATGTTGGGGATACCTGCGTTCAAACCAGTCTCTGGCTTCGCCTACCCAGGTGGTTTTCCACTCTGACTCGTGCAAAGGCTTAGCTTCATGCGGATACTTGAAATGCAGATAAGCTTCATAACTTGAGCCTTCTTCACGTTTACCATCAAAATCGGTGGCCCGGTTCATGGGCTCGTCAAAGGCCGATTCGAAAAGCTTGTCTGGATAGAACTTCATTTTGTCTTCGATTACATTTTTAGTGTAAAAGCCCATACCGCCTACGGCGAGGATAACGAGTCCAATAACCAGTATTAGCTGTTTTGATGACACCTTGAAGCTCCTATTGCTTGCGTGACCGCACCAGGCCGCAATGAAACAGTTTACCAGCTATTGATTAAGCCCGTTAGAAGCTCAGGCTAGCAATATTTCTCGACATTTTTGATCGCGCAGGCGCCAGATAGCGCCATCGGTAACAAAGTGGTGGAAATTGATACAGGCCTGAATCACAGTAGCCACATAAACAAAGCCAAAACCATAGGGAACCAAAATGCTGGGAATGCCGACATAGACGAAGATACCAGCCATAATCACAATTGCCCAGTATTTCAAAGCTGTGCTGCCCATGAACTCTTTCATCAAATGACGACCGACGTGAGACATGCGCCCTTCTTCCAGGCCTTTTTCTTTGAGATAGAATCCAAGAGACACAGCCAGATATTGACTACCGTGGAAGAACGGCGGTCCGTAAACCCAGACAATGGCATTGGCCGCGCCTGTGGACATACCGATGCCGAGAATAGTGCAAATCAGACAGAGGGTAGGCAGGGGAATGAGCTTTTTCTCTAAAATAAATTTGCGCACCACAACCGTGACAAAGGCCAGGGTCATCACTATCAGAGCGATTTTGCAGCAACTGAAAAGCTGGTAGGGTAAAGCGTAAAACGGTAATTTGACACCGTAGAGATCGTCGGGCGACAACTCTCTGAAGCATAGAATACGGCTGATCACAAAGGCTGAAAACGAATGCATAAACCAGCGGTAAGTCTCACGCTCCCACGGTTTGAAGAAATAGCCGCGCTTGTAGCAATAAATAAGAGAGATACCAAAAGTTTGACCGACATAATGCTGGAAAACCCACATCAGATGCAGGTAAACACAGAAACCGGCTGCTTTAGGATAAAGCAGACAGAGGCTGAATAACAGCACTGAACACCAGGGCAAATAATAAGCGTAAAGCTTGAAGCGCTCACGGTTTTCGGGAGTGGCATAGATGCGCATATACGTAGCTATGGTATGCGAATCAGCAAACAAATATGAACCGAAGGTGCTCATAAAAAGCAGCACCCAGGCTGTGGTGCCTGCCGCTCCAGGCAATGCGGGGTTAATGGTGTCCCAGTGAAACCAGAATATTTGCAGAGCAAAAATCGCCCAGAGCGCACCACCAAAGACAAACAGACTGTCGAAAACCGGATTGACGATCCAGCGGTTTGCTAGAACCTTTTCTTCAACTCTGGCCGGCTGTGGATGGAGGGGTGCTGTATCTCCGTCACGTGTGAAAGTGGTGCTGACCATCTAAGGCCCCCCTAAGCGAGAAGAATCTTGCGGCAACGCGGATCGCGCAGGCGCCAGATGGCCGCATCGGTAACAAAATGGTGATAGTTAACGCATGCCAGCACCAAACCTGCCACCAACGAGTACTGGAAGCCGATTTGACCGAAGAAATGCGGTATACCTACATAGAAGAAACAACCGGAGAGAATCACTAGACCAAGATATTTCATGCCGGGCGAACCAAGAGCAGCTTTGGTGATTTCCCAGGTATTCATGCCTTTAGGCATGCCGCGCTCTTTAATGTAATAGGCCATACAAACGGCCAGATACTGACTGCCGTGGAAAAATCCAGGTACATAGAACCAGAACATCGAGTTAGCAACATCGCGGCTGAGACCAAGACCAGCCACAGTACCGACAATCATTAAAGCCGGCAGGGGCATGAATTTGTTTTCTTTGAAGTACTTGCGGCCCAGCATAACCACAAAAGCAATGGTCATGCCGATCATCAAGAAGCGACCGATATCAGTCAGTACCGGAGGCAGTGGCCCCCAGAAAGGCATATCTACCCCAAACCAGTTACGGGGGCTGAATTCTCTGAAGCTGACAAAACGAATTGTTGTATAGCCCACCATGGAGAACATAAACCAGCGGAATATTTCCTTCTCCATATTGTTGAAGATATAGCCACGCTTATAACAGTAAATTAGAGCGATACCGAATGATTGAGCAACGTAATGCCAGTAAACGGTGACCAGATAGATATAAACGAAAGTGCCGGTCATACCCGGTAAAGTCAGGCCCATAATGAACATAGGAATGGTTGAGTAAGCAAGCCAGGTGCGGTGGAATTTAAAACGGCTGCGGTCTTCGTCACTGCCCCAGATGCGCAAATATGTAGCTGAATTATGCGAATCGGCGAAAATGTGTTGCGAAAGGAAACCCACAGTCATGAGCCACCAGGCCGCCGGATTGGTAGCCAGGCCATCAGGCACACGCCAACCCAGATAGAGATAATTCAAAATCAACAGGGCAATGGCGCCACCACCGAAGACAAACATAAAATCAAAAATCGGCGAGATAATCCACGGGTATGGCCCGGCAGGATTTGACGCCAGAGGCGCATCGGGCTTAGCCGTAGGGTCCAGTAACGAAGGCTCAAGAACACCGGAGGACGGAAGTCCTGAACTGGGAATGCTGCTGCTGACCATCCATACCTCTACTTGTTAGTTGCACCATCGATTTGAGATCGGCCGATTGCTGAAACGCAACCGAATCCTTCCTTTATTCTACCCCTTCAAACCTGAGTCTAACAATCTTTTTGCTCTTTCGTGGTACCCCAAAAATACTTCACGCAGATTTCACAAAAGCTGCACGCTCACTTCACGCAAAACAATATTATTCGGCCAGATAATAGCTGGCTGTGCGTTTAATGGTTGTAGCAAAAGGCGTAGGCGTAAACTGCAACTCAGTCTGGGCCTTTTTGCAATCAAAAAATATCTTGTAATTGGAGAGGTAGGCCACTTGCCAGGTCAAAGCACTTTTAATATTGAGCATTGGCAAATAACGCTCTGCCATAGTGCCGGCGAAAACCACTATGAATTTCGGTAAAACCATAAGCGGCGGCCGGCGGGAATATATTTTGGCAAAAAGCTGAGCGGCTTCTTTATATGAAAGATTGGCCGATACCAGACTGTAGCGCTCACCGGCCCGGCCCAGGTCAATGGCCTTAACGTGCGCGTCCACTATATCGACGATGTCGGAGTATGGTGTGCCACCAGCGGGCACACCGAGCAAAAAACCTTTTGAGAGCGACTTGAAAATCACATGATGGTGCGGATGAGTATCGCCTTCACCAAATATAATACCGGGACAGAGCAGTAGCACATTCAAACCGGCGGCAAAATATTCAGCCACCACTTCTTCGGCTTCATGCTTAGTATCGCAATAACTGAGACCCAGACCGGCAAGATTGTATTTAAAAGTTTCGTCAGCGGTGGTGCCTTCTGGTGGAATACCAAATGCCGCTATAGAACTGGTATGAATTACGCGCCCTACATTTTTGAGCAGGCAAGCGCGCATAACATTGCGGGTGCCGTCGACATTGACCGCGCGCTGGCGAGGCAAATCTGAAGAGCGATAAGAGACCAGACCGGCCATGTGAAAAACTACGTCTTTATCGGTACAAGCTTCGAGCACTTGCTCGAGATTAGTAACATCGCCGCTGTAGTGTTTGACGCCCAGTTCGTTGAATTGTTTTGACTGCCCGCTGGCCCGACCAAGAGTGCTGACAATGTGTCCTGCTTGCACCAGGCGCGGTACCAGGTGCGAACCGATGAAACCGCTGGCACCGGTTACTAAAATTCTTTTGCCAACAGACGGTGACGCAAGCTCAGTCACTAGTCGCCATCCCAGCTTTGATAGGTTGAAAGCGCTTCTACCAAATTTGTAGGTGGGCGGCCAATGATCTCAGCTAATTTATTGTCGTGACAAATGTTATCAAAACCAGCCATGAGAGCCTGATCTTTACTTACCAGCGGCACGTTTTGAAAGCGTTGCATCATAGAAGCGGCAAACAGTGCCACCGGGACGGGAATATCAAAAAATGATTTTTCTATCTTGAGCACGTTCATAATTTCGCTCACCACCTGGCGCATCGAAACGGGCGCCGTGCCGCCGATTTCACAAATATCGCTCACCCCGGCGGCCGAAATTTTTGCCACAATAGCGTCGGCCAGATCAGCTACAAAAACAGGCTGCACCAGATTTTTGCCGCCGTTAATCAGTGGCACCATCGGCCGAGTTTTAGCCAGATGGCGATAGCGCTTCACCAGCTTGCTGTCACGTCGGCCAACCTTGCGACCGACAATTAATGACGGCCTGAAAATGGTGGAAGTTATTTGAGCGCCATCAAGTTCAGCCAGTAATGCCAATTCGGCTTCTCTTTTGCTGCGCAAGTATTCGCTCGGTGAGTCTAAATCGGCTCCCAGAGAAGTAATCATAGCGGCGTGAGCAAAGCCGCTTACATCTTTAGCTCGCACGCACCAGCTGGCAAAAGCGCGACTTTGATCAAGATGAAGCTGAGCGAATTTTTCGTTTTTTCCCGGTGCCACAGAGCCAATAAGGTGCACCGCGGCGGTGGTGCCGGCAAAAGCTTCTTCTAATTTGCGCTTCTGACCGGCAGGAGTATTCTGAAAATTAGTCAGGTCAGCTTGAAAAATTTGAGCGCCACATTGCTCGAGAAAAGCAACATCAGCGGCCGTCGCCTGCGGTCGCACCAGAGCATGCACTTTTGCCCCTTGCTGAGTCAGAGCTGAGACAACATGATTACCCAGGTAACCGGTTGCACCGTCCACCAGAACAATTTGTTTGGTATTTCCGCCGGTGCTCAATTTGCTTATTGCCGTTTCCACCACACCAGTGAATGACTGGTGAATGGCGAGGATGCGCTTTCGCCGTTGCTGTCGCCTTTAGCATGGCCATTATGACCGTTATGCGGGCGAGAGGCTTTGGCAACAGTTTTACCCGCTGACGCTCGCGCACCAAATGCGCCACCATCAAGCAAGCTCCAGATTTTTGCTTGCAAATTACCAAGTTCGAATCTGCGACTAATGTTCTTTATTAAAGTCACTTCGCCCACTTCATTGCCCTGGCTGCGATGACCTAAATATTGAAACAGGTAACCGAAAAATACCAAAATCATACCCAGAGCCAGATTAGACTGCTGGACGGAATTCTCGCCTCTGGCCGGTCTGGCCAACAGGTTGCTGCCAATTAGCCAGAAACCATAGAAGGCAGCAGGTACGCCGACGATGTGCAAAGCAGCATTGACCGGGTGTTTGTGACGGTGCATGTAATCTACGGCAAATCTCGAGGCCGCTTTGCCGATTCTCCGCACACCAGTTCTATTTTTCATCGCTATTTCTTCTCAGTAAAGCTTTTCATGGTCACGGCCATACCCTCTTTAAAGGGTAGGCGCTTACTAGAATTATAGTCCAGAATGCGCTCTGCTTTAGCAATACTGAAGCCCTGATTAACTGCCGCAAGACGAAAAGCGGCAGGAGAGAAACGGGCCAGCTTGGTCTGACTGGCTTGAGGCAACATTGGTGTAATTCCTGAAACCATCTGACAGACGGGCTTAACCAACCAGCGGGGCAGATCCTTTTTTACTCTTGGCCGGCCCAGGCCATCGGCAATGGCATCAAAAAGTTCTTTTTTGCTGACCTTTTCACCGTCAGTGATATTGAAAACCTGGTTAAAAGCCTGCTCATTCAAAATGGCGCCCTTCACCGCCGCCGCCAGATTGCCTACATAAACCACATTGGTCTCTCGCACTCCGCCATCCACGAGCATGGCCTGCCCTGTGGCGATGGCCTGACTAACACGCGGTAGCCATGAGCGCTCATGAGGGCCGTAAATAAAGCCCGGACGCAAAATCGTATAGGTGACTTTGGCAGCTCTGACAAGTTTTTCCGCTTCGACTTTAGAATCAGCATAGGCCTCGCCGCAAAGCATAAGCGGAGCGCTTTCATCGAGATTAAACTGATCGCCCTGACCGGTGATCACAGATAAAGAGCTAATTTGAATAAACTGCTTGACGCCGGCTTTAGTCGCAGCTGCCAGTGCGTTTTCAGTGCCACCGACATTGATGGCAAAAATTGTCTCGCGCTTGGCAAGAGGGTCCACAAATCCGGCAGCGTGAATGACAACGTCCACTCCGACAAAAGCCTGGCTGAGAGCTTCAATATCAGTGACGTCCGCCAGACGAGCACAGGCCTCGGTGCCGACACTAGCCACGATTGCATCCAGCAATACCTTCTGTCTACCAATAGCTACAACCTTGTACTCTTTGCTTAACTCGGCTACCAGAGCCTGACCTACCAGGCCAGTGGCCCCCGTGATCGCCACAGTCGTCTTAAGATTGTCCATATTCATCTCATCATCGATTTTAGTTGTGTTCTATATAGCTTGTATCAGAGCGACACGCTCTAGTGATTTTAAACTCTGGGAGAAATTGCCCTGAGCGCTGAGCAAAGGTATTTTCACTTGAGCTTCCGGGGCGCCCTGGTGCACCCTTTGTTGTCTCAGGCGCGCATATGTGCCGGCCGGTAGATATTTTAGCCTGGGCTCACCCAAACGTTTGCTTGTGCGTTTATCTAAATATTCAGGATTTTGCATTTGCAGCGATTGATCAAATGCTCGCAAGAAGCTTTCTACAACAATGACGGGCAACTCGCGCTCGGTTTCAGCATAACAAACGTAATAAGGCGGCAAACCAAGCTCGACTTCGGCGGTGAAGTGTTTAATTTCCAGTAAGCCAAGTTCGTTAACAGCTCGGCCAAGTGCACTGAGCACCTGTTCTTCGGTCAGCTTCTCACCGGTAACTGAGCTGATGCCGCCGCCTTTGCGCACAAATCTGAGCACTGGAGTAGCATCCAACATTTTATCCACTTCCATCAAATCATTGATGTTGTAGCGATAAAGACCGGCACTGGTTGTGAAATGTATGTAGTAGCGTCCGCCCACAACCAGTTCTTCGGCAGTAAGATATTTAGCATTGGGCGAATCCATCTGGTCTTCTTCGACAAATTCAAAGAAATGGGAAGTTAATGCCAGTGGACCACCGGCACCGTCATTGTCGATAGGCACAGTGCCGCGTCCTTCCGAGGCCATGTAGCCGAAGTCTCTTTGCGATGGAGGGCCAAAAAGCTGGGGCAATTTTTCCAGATAAAACGACATCGGTCCGCCCTTCCATAAAGACATGATGTCGATACCGGTCCAGACATGTTTTGGTATCAAAACTCCATGTTGATCAAGCAAACCTTGCAGTCGCTTAGCTCGCGGGATATCAGCTTTTAAATAGGGATCAAAAGCCTTGCGAACCATCGGATCAATATCGTCAGTGAGACCGTTTAGTGTGCCCGCCGCTATGTCGGCGATCAAGTCTTCCGCCCGTTCTTTAAGCTGGTCGGCAAGCAAAATAAAGCTCGACGGATTACAACCGCAAAGAGCAGTGACATTCTGCATCAGGGCGGCACGGAGAAGCAAATAATATTTGGCGTCTACATTTTTTACTTTGCAAATTTCATAAGGCAGCGCAAAGTGGCGGCGAATAATATCAGGTTGCCTTTTGTTCAGCACACCTGAAACGGCACCGTAAGGCAGCCCTGAAGGAGTAAAACCGTCTTCGTCATTGCTCGATATAATGAGAAATTTGCCGTAGGCTCCTTTCGGAAAATCATTGATCAAATGATAATTGTGCACCTGAAAAGCGTGCTGATAATCTTTCAGGTGAGTCTCAGTAATAGGAATATATTTAGGTGTGGCCGTAGTACCACTTGTGGTGGCAAACATAAAAGGCTCTTCTACGGTGAGTTGATTTTTTCCACCATGGCGCAGCTTGTCGATATAAGGTTCGAGATCTTCATAACGTGACGGGGGCACGTGCTTTTTAAAATCGTCGTAGCTGTTAATAGACTTAAAATTGTGAGCTCGGCCAAAAGCGGTATCTCTGTTAGCCTCAATAATCGTTTTAAGCTTAGCCAACTGAGTTTGCTGCGGTTGCTTGAGCGCCTTGTAAAAGCGCTTGATGTGTGTCAAACGGCGTAAGGCCTGACCGGCATGAATGTCTAAATTAGCAAACTGCATTAATCTCACTTTTTTGTTGTTTTGATCGGCCCTGCACAAATTCGTTGCCGCAGTCTGCATAGCGGCTGACCAGACGAGGCACAACAGTGACCCCGAGGCCCCCGGCGCCCGCTGCCGGAGCTTTTGCCACCGCGCCCGGTGGCACTGTCATCGATTCTTTAATCAGATCACCTTTGAGCAAAAATATGTTCATGGCGCCTTCCACATTGGCAAAGTCACCACAAGAAAGGGCAAAATGTCTTTGCGCTGCGGCTAAAATTCCCGACTCGCCTACTTGGGCGCCCAGGTGACATTCGATATCGTTCAACCTGGCTAACTCCACCATCTTCATGGCGCTGGCAACACCGCCTACTTTAGAAAGACGAATGTTGAAGGCGTTACAGGCCTTGCGCTCTATCAGGTTTTGAGCCTGAGCCAGGGTTGTGAGCGACTCGTCGACCATTATAGTCTCAGGGACGCTACTGGTTAGTTCGATAAGGGCGTCAATATCATCGGCCGGCACCGGCTGTTCGCAGGAAGCGACATTATAAGGACGCAAAGCCGCCAGGCTCCATTTTGCCTGGTCAAGATTCCAGGCACAGTTAGCATCGACACGTAAAATGGCATCATCACCCATGATTTCACGCGCCAGTTTAATGCGCGCCAGATCATCATTTAGTGAACCGCCTACCTTGAGTTTCACAGTCTTAAAACCATAACTTTTATAAAACGAGAGCAAAAGCTTGAGCACCGTTTTTTTACCGAATGGCACTACACCGCCATAACGCATAGCCTCATTTCTCACGTCTATAATCGGCCAGGCGATATGGCTAAATTGCGAGGGCAGGTGAGCGGCAATCAAGGCCGGCACCTGAGCAAAGGATAGTTTTTTGATTTTCGCCAGGGCGTCCAGCACGGCCAGCTCCAGTGCGCAGAATGAAGCACCGGCAGCTTTGTGGTGGAGCATATTGTCTTCAAAAATGGCACTTAAATTGGCCAGCAATTCAGCGGCATTGGCAAAAAAGCGACCCTGCAATTGCGGCGCGTAAGAATAATTTATGGCAGCCATAGCGCCTTGTGGACTTTCACCAGTAACATAATCGCGCGGCACGGATTCACCCCAACCAGTGACTTCTCGACCATCTTCGAGGACAACTCGTACAGAGACAATCAAATTGATTGAAAAGTTCCTGCTGGCCAGAGCATGACCAAAGGAAAATCGAAAAGGCAGCTTTACTGCCTGGCAATTTATTGAACGAATCAACATGGCAAGATCCCGATCACTGGACAATCATCAAGTTACGACTGGACGTTGAGCCAGTATCCACTCGCTCAGTACATGAACATATTCTTTGAACCAGGTGGAGTCAAAGTCAAGAGTATGTGAAGCATCCGGGAATATCCGCAACTCTTTAGCCGCCGAAGGAGATTTGCCGTACCAACCTTTTAATTTATCAACATCGACGATCATATCGGCGCCGGCCTGCAAAATAAGCAGAGGCATTTCTATTGCTGGAGCCGCTTTTTCCGCCAGTTTACCGAGCTTAAAACTCTCCACAAAAAAGCTTGCCGTGGCCTCGGTCAAGCGCAAATTATCGCGTTTGAGAAAACCCTGATAGGTAGGATTATTGGTAAGCATCTCCACATCGAGTGGAATCGGCCATTTGCGGTTGCGTCCCGAATCACCCACAACCGAAGCGTAGGCAATCTGCAACTTGGTGCCCATACCATAATCAACTTTTGTGTAAATGCCCGGGCTGCTCAAAACCAGACCGGCAATGGGTAAGCTGACATCCTGGCCCGTTGATGATTTGTAATCTTTTTGACATATAACTGAAGCAGCCTTGGCCCCCCAGCAATTTCCCAGAACGATAATTGAATGTCCGAGATGATCAAAGGCAATTTTGCGCAAAAATACTACTACATCGGCCAGATAGAGTTTATAGCTGGAAAGATTGCCTCGATCGCGGGGATTGAGACCGGAACCCCGCCTATCTGGTGCATATATGGTCATCCCCTGACTGTTAAGAGCAGAGGCAGTATTTTCGAACCAGAGGCTATGACCTTCAATGCCATGCAAGTAAGCCACAACCGGCAGCCCAGGCTTGCCTTTCCACGTCCGACAGGCCAATTGCAAATCGTCTGATGAGCGCTGCCATTCCATTGTTGGAGCAATGTGAGTGACGCCGGTCATGGCAGGCAATGGTGTCGAAGTTGAGTTGAGATCTTTCAAAATATGGCTAAATCATTAGTGAATCAAAAGTTTAACATCCCTGAATGCATGGTTCCACTGAAGGGTGCCGTAGTAAAGTATAGGGCTTGTCGCCCACGGACTTAATCGGTAGACAAGAGTGTGGGCTGTGGCAGACTCGGTACTAAATGAGGCAAAGCATTGCAGGAACCGGTTCTCAGGCGCCACAACACCTCCACGAAAAGACCTAAACGGGATCACTGGTTACCTGATTTTCAAGCGCAACTAGATCTGGGATTGAGCCACAGCGGCTGGGTGCAGCAAGTTCGCTTAGATGAAATAGACGGCGCTCAGGAGATATGTCAAGAACTCTGTCCCTTTATTCGCGAATTGCCTGCCAATATTGTCAAGGTTACCGACAAATTGCCGGCTAAACTGGAAGCCCCTCGCAATTTTCTCAATCAGCTAGCTGATCAAGAGCTGCACTACCAGAATCTTTATCTCCAACAGTGCCAACTGGTCGGATTAGAACCGACCGTTTTGCGCCAATCTTTAGAAATACCTCATTCATCGGAACGATTGATTGCTTCCATGCGTCACTATTGCGAAGAAGGCACTGCTTTAGAAGGGGTACACGTTCGCAAGCAATTCGGTGAAAAATAAAATGCAAATAAGCCAGAACAAAACCTCCACTCTGCTTTTGGCAACGGCTCTAGTCCTCACTACCCAGTTACCAGTTGATGCCGCCAGTGGTGTCAAAGCAACAAAGAATAAAATGATCAGCAGCCACGGAGCACCTCAATCGGAAGGTGCCGCATACAAAGACGCCTCACCATTTATCGATCGCATGCTCAAAGCAGCGGACAGCTATCCTGATTATGTTTTCGATTTCACTATGGTGAATATCAAAGGCAAAAAACAAACAGAAGTAGGCAAGTTCTATTTCAAAAAACCACGTTTGATTCGTCTTGAAGAAGTAGGTAACTTTCGCAAAGGCTCAGTAGCGGTGCTCGGCGCCAATGGCAAAGTGCGAGCAAAACCAGGCGGCACTTTCAAGTTTGTCTCTGTTGAACTCGCGCCCAATTCGGATCTATTGCGCGGTGCCAACGGTTATCCGATGGTTGATTCAGATCTGACGTCACTGGCAGAAGCGCTGAAAAAATTTATTGATAAAGATGGCTGTGTGGCCAGGGTGACTGAAAATCCCGTTGCCACCTCCGGTGATTCTAAAAATTATATGCTCGAGGTTTATCACAAGTCGCTTGAGGGCCAGATCTTCAAACGTGTGGCTGTTGATCCTAAGAGCATGCTGCCTGTGGAGTGGTGGGACTATATAGACGGCCAGCTCAGCTCGTACTCAGTCTGGAATAATTTCAAAGGTAATGTCGGCCTGTCCGATGATCTGTTTACACTCAAGGGAGCTAAAACCAAATGACCTTCAATATTCCATCAATGACCGTTGTTGGTCTATTGTTCATTGGTATCGCACTGTCGGTGCCTGTGCTCTATAAAGGATTCTCGAGGCGGGGCAAAGGCACGTTTTATGAATCGAACTTCTTGATTCAAAGAGCACCGCAACTTCTATCCGGAGTCAATGTGGCTTTGATTGTCTTGAGTTTTATGGTTTACAACAATGTCATTTCAGGTATCCCAGGGCTGACACCTGTGCTTTCGCTCACCAATAGCGAACCCAGCGGCGCACTGCTGGTGATTTCGTGGTTAGGCGTCCTGATTATGATAAGCGGCTTCATCTTTATGATTGGCGGCTGGTACTCGCTGGGCGAGGCCTTCTCCACAGATGCGGAGCTGCTCGAAGGTCAGGAAGTGAAAGACTCAGGTTTGCTCAAATTTGTTATGCATCCGGCTTATTCGGGCATTATTCAATCGCTTGTAGGCGCCTCTATTGCCGGTCTTTCGCCATTGAGCCTGCTTTTTGCCCTTTTTGTCGTTGCTCCGCTATGGCTCAGACGAGCAAAGTACGAAGAGGAGCTACTCGTCAAAACCTTTGGCGAAAAGTACAAAGACTATGCCACCAAACTCAAATGGCGCCGCCTCGTACCAAGCTTTTTCCCTATCGGCGTATAAATGTTCTAATAGCCCCCTGGGCTAAGTGGTGCTAAACTCTTTACAACCACGTTGGATTGCCTTAATGCATAAATCAAAAATTCTCGGTCTATTGACGATTATTAGCGCCTGTCTGGCTACGAGTAATGCGTCGGCTCAGGAGGCTCTAGTTGAGTCGGGCCGAGAGGCGGCGGCGAAGCAGGCAGCGGCTAAACCAGCTGCCGCCAAAGCAGGGTCAAAAGAAAAGCCGCAATGGGTCAAGGCCTCAATTGACATCAAGGCGCCCAGGGAAGTAGTCTGGCAGGCTGTGCACGAAGAACGTAAGCATGATCCTGACCTGGCCTACAGTAAAATCATCGTACCTGGCGAGCATGAATATGTTCTCGAGCAGAAAATGGTTTTGATACCCGTGTTCGGCTCTGCCGTCTGCGAGATGCAGAATAAAGAAGTTCCACTTGAACGCATCGACTACAAGTTGATCAAATCAGATCGTTTCAAACAAATGGAAGGAAGCTGGGTGCTCACTTCCATTGACGGCAAAAACACCACACTGCAATTGTCTACTAATCTTGATCTCGGTATTCCCGTGCCGCGCTCAGTGGTAAACGGCTTCACCGCCAAGAAGCTGCAGAAGCGCCTCAAGAACGTCAAGGAAGCTGCCGAAACCATCAATGCTAAGCTGGCCTCAGCTAAGAAATATAATTCACAATAAGCTGATTGCAAATTATATGTGGTCGTCTAAAAATCTAGCTTCAACCGTTGTCGCCACACTAATTATGGGCAGTCTGGCATTGCCGGTAGTGGCACAAGATGGTTTTGCTCTGGGCCGCAACTTTTATAGCCAGGGCAAGTATGCAAACGCCGTTGTCAGCTTACAAAAGTTTCTGGCGGCAAATCCCAACTCATACCAGGCTTACTATATGCTCGCTAATTGCTACGTGCAATTAAAAGATCTGGTCAACGCCAAGCATTGCTATGCCCTGGCATTAACCAATCAACCCGACGCTACTGTACGCGAACATTGCCTGCAGGCCATCGAGCGCATTGGTCTGACTCTGACTCCGCCTGTGGTGCAAAAACCCACTACCGGCGTCTCCGGCGCCAGCAAAACGGCCGCGGAAAAAACCGGTGCTGAGGGCGAAGAGAAGGGTGAAGCCGTATCGTCCCAGCGCAAACGCGCCGAAGAAGACATAGCACGCATTATGGCCGATGCCAAAGTTAGAGCCGACAGAGTGAAAGTAGAGCAAAAGGAAGGGCTGGAGCGCTACAAAGAGGTCAATAGCCGCTGGTACAAAATACAAAAGGGCGACACCTATGAACGGCAGTTCGGTCTTAAACCAGAGTTCGAAAGTGAATTTCTCGCCCCATATGATCAGCAAATTCAAAAGATCATGGACGACGCCGAACACCGCTGCAATGGCATCAGAAAAGATCGAAAATAGTTAATCGGGCAGCGCCATGGCCACACCGGCCTCCACCAGCACTTCCAGCTTAACTTGAAAATGGTCTTCGAAAAATGCTTTCTTTTCGTTGAGGGCCCAGATTTCAGACTGACAGTGCGTATTGTCATGCAAATTCAAAAACAAATTGAGCGTGCGCGCATTTTGATTTTCTTTACTAGCTGGCGCGGCACTGATATTGGTGGACGTGGCAGCAGCATCGGACGCGCTTACTATCACGCGCAGATCTTTAATCACTTGTTTGTGGCTGCGATCAAGAGCTTCGGCGATGCGCAAAAAGGAGGCCAGATCATAGACAGTTTTACGGCCTTCGAGATCGAGATTGTACCAGGCCTCGTGAGTAACTTTGGGCTCAGAGCCGCGGTGATAACGAGCAATGCTGGCAATCAAAGCTACTTCTTCTTCAGAGTGGCCAAGCAAACCGGCATTTTTGATCAGATAAAAGGAATGCTTGTGGTGCCCGTTGCGCCCAATGAACATGCCTACATCGTGCAACATCGATGCCGACCAGAGCAGATGCCCAAGTTCTTCTGAATGATTGTGGAGAATACCCCGGGTTTGAGTAAAAAGCAGTTGAGAAAGAAAGGCAACCTGTTGCGCATGCTCGAGAGAGCCTTCGTACTTCTCGAGCAAATTGTGCACGCTCTTTGAGCGCGGATCGCGGTGCACGGTCATCCCGGCTTCAAGCCAACCGGTCTGCAAGAACCTATCAACCACAACACCTTCACGCAGGGCGGCGCCGCAGACAGACAACTGTTTTACGTTCAGCGAGCGCATGGTTTCAAGCAGAACAATAGATCCGGCCAGCACAGTTTCGTTGCGGTCAGCAGAAACGCCTTTGGGTTTTTCACCCTTGAGGGCGGCATTTTCCAGATAGATCAATAGTTCTTTCAAGCGATCGATGTCGATAATCCAACCATCAAGCTCAGCGTGCGGCGTGCCGCAACTGACTCTATCGAGTTTCGCCAGGGCTTGAATGGTGCCGGAAGTACCAATTAGAGTCTCAAAGCCGCCACTATTGGTAATACCATTTGAAGAAGGGCGCAAGACACCTTTTACTTCATCATGCAGCTCGCGAATTGATTCGCGGGTGACAATGCCTCTTTTAAAAAAACGCTGTGTCAGCCTGGCTGCGCCAAGTTTGTAAGACTCTGCAAAATATATATGTCCGCGATCACCGACAATTAGCTCAGTGCTGCCCCCACCAATATCAACAATACAAAACCGACCTTTAAGTTTCGCCCGTGAAGAATTGAGATTGGAGAGTACACCGAGATAAATAAGCCTGGCTTCTTCTTTACCGGAGACCATGCGAGCGTCAACTTTCAATTCTTGGCGAATACGCCGCAGGCATTCCTCACCATTTTTAGACTCGCGCACAGCCGAGGTGGCCACGGCTACAACCGTACTGGCACCGCGTTCTTTTGCCTTTTTAATCATGTCTCGCAAAATACGCGAGGCGGCGCGCATAGCCGGCTCATCGATATAATGCGCGGTGAGCGAACGGCGAAAAAAGGGCACTGCCTCTTTTACTTTTGCCAGCACTTCAAAATGATCTTTATCAGGACTGGCCTGGCAGACAATCATATGGAATGAATTGGTACCCATGTCGATAACGGCAATGACCGGGCCGCCTTTTACTTTGACCCATGAATTTTTGCGCTCTGTTTGCCGCTCTGAAGTGGGAGTTTCTTGCCCGGCACCGGTCTTAGGAGTATTAGGCTGTACAGTCATAGACTAGTTATACACTCAATTAGGTAAGTTGCAACTTGAACCTGAAGTTTTGAGCACACGGAGCGCGCAATCGCTGCCATTGGCGACACAATCAGGCAAGCCCACACCGCTGAAATAAGCACCGCCCAGGTGCAGTGCGCCGCCTGTCAGCTCCGCTTCAATTTCCTTTATTAAAGCCTCGTGACCGAGTTGATACTGGGGCATGGAATCTGCCCAGCGGTGCAACGCCTGATATTGCGGCTGGCCCGTTAATTTGAGTAAAAGGCGCAGATCGCTCAGCGCCATTTCAATTAATTTGTTGTCGTCGCAAGCAAGCAAGTCAGCTTTGTTGATACCGCCTAAAAAGGCGCGAATCACAACCTTATTTTCAGGCGCGCGAGGAAATTTGACACTGGCGAAATTAAAAGCCAGCGAATTGATTTTGTATTTTTTCATTTCCACCTCAGGCACCACCGCACCAAAGGCATCAAGCGGGCGGCCGAACTGATTGCTTTCAAAAATAAAAGTAGCCACAGCCGATGAGGCAGCCGGAATTTGTTTGAGAGCGCCGCTCACTTTAGCATTGAGCTGCTCTGATAAAGCAGAGGCAGTGGCGGCACTGGTAGTAATAACGAGCTGGTCAACCTCAATCAGCTCGTCAGTCAGGCTTATGGCAAAGCTGCGGCCCTCACTATTTCTAGCACTGACTGATTGCACAGGGGCGCTCAAACGCAGGTCGATATTTGGTTTGTCCAGGGCTGCTATTAAAGCATCGACGATAACTGCCATGCCCTGCTCGAAACTTGCAAACAGACTGTACCGTGCCCCGCTGCTTTGAGCACCTTCATTTTTAGAACCATCGGCGGCCGATTGCTCCTGACGCAACGCTTTAATAACACTGCCGGCAGTGCGCTCCATTTCGACAAAACGGGCGGCGGTGTAATTTGCCGAGAGACAATCGGCATCACCAACATAAATGCCTGCCACCATTGGTTGAGCTAGACGGTCAAGCAACTCTTGACCGAATCTTCGGCGCACGAAAGCAGCCAGACTCTCCTCTTTATTGTCGGATCGGCGGGGCAAAACTAAATCAAGGGCAGCCCTTAATTTGCCGCCGATGCTCAAAATCGGGCTTTGAAAAAAAGCGCGCAAGTTAGTGGGAGCAAGCATGACAAAGCCTTTCGGCAGGGGCACGAACTTGCCCTGGTTTACTATCAAGGCACCGCGATGCTTCTTATTGACGCCGATAATTTGCTCTTCAATGCCCAGTTGTCTGGCTAAATCAAGCATAAAGGTTTTGTTAGTGATAAAAGAGTCGGGCCCGCAGTCAATGATGCAACCATGGGTATAAAGGGTTTCAATAACGCCACCAAAGCGCGGCCGGCTCTCCAGCACCGTGATGTGCAAGTTACCGCTTTCAAATTCCTTACTCTGTGAAAGTTTAAATGCGCAAGTCAGACCAGTGATGCCGCCACCAATGATAGCGACTCTATGGCTCATAGCTGAGTGCTTTTCGAGTGGAGAGTTCGCGCACACTTTCCACCAGATATTTGACGTTGTCTACCGGCGTATCTTTGCCGATGCCGTGACCAAGATTGAAAATGTGCCCACTACGGCCCCCGGCCTGTTCCAACACCATTCTGGTGCGATCATAAATCAGTTTTCGATCGCCTAACAATACTGTGGGGTCAAGATTGCCCTGCACTGCTTTGGGGCCAATTAAATCCCAGGCGGAAGCTAAATTCATGCGCCAGTCAACGCCAATTACATCGGATCCGGCCGATGCCACCAGGTCGAGCATGCCACCGGTGGCAGTGCCAAAGTGAATCGTGGGCACAACATTTTGCAGGGCGGCAAAGATTCGTCTGGAATGAGGCAGTATGGCTGTAGTGTAATCTTCTCGACCAAGAGTGCCTACCCAGCTATCGAATAGCATCAGACAGTTGGCCCCAGCTGCAGCTTGGGCCAACAAATATTCAATGGTGACGTCGGTTAAAATAGCCATCAGTTTTTCAAAAGCCAGAGGCTCGAGATACATAAAGGCCTTGGTGCGCTCAAAGTGCCTGGACGAACCGCCTTCGATTAAATAAGAAGCCAGAGTGAAAGGGGCACCGGCAAAACCTATCAAGGGTACAAGCGGTTTTTCTTTAACAAAAAGCTTGATGGCTTCGAGCACGTAACCAAGGCCATCTTGCACATCGAATGCTGTCAAATTGTCCACATCAGCGCTTGAGCGAACGGGATTATCAATTACAGGCCCGTCACCCTGAGCAAAGCGTAAACCTGCATTGAGACACTGCAGGGGCAAAAGAATATCGGCGAAAATTATGCCGGCATCGACTTTGAGCATCTCCACGGCCATCACCGTTACTTCGGCCGCCACTTGAGAATTGTGACAAAGCTCTAAAAAGCTAAGCTTCTGCCGAATGGCGCGGTATTCCGGCTGGTAGCGCCCGGCCTGGCGCATGAGCCATACAGGGGTGCGTTCTACCGGCTCGCAGCGCAGAGCTCGCATGAAGATATTATTTTCTAAGATCGATTCTTTCACTTAAAAGCTAGTATTGAGGTTGCATAGCGAAATAGTAGCATCGTAGTTCGTTCTGGCACTAGAAGATGCAGCAAATGAGATTCGTTGTAATAATGGGCCAACACTATCCGGTCATAATTTTAGGAGCCGGGCCGGCGGGCGTTTCAGCCGCACTGGCCTTCAAAGAAGCAGAAATAGAGGCACTTGTGCTTGAGCAGCAGCCTGCCTGCGGCGGCCAGCTGACAGCTATTCCCAGTGCCATCAGCAATTTTGCTCTCGGTTGGTTCAGCAATGGTGCAGAAGCTCAATTGCGGTTGCAAGCGGTAGTGGCCAAAAGTACCGTAAACATCAGGCAAGCTCAAGTACTTAAGGTGGAAATTGGTGGCGACAGTTTTCCGCTCGTCAATCAAGCATGGAGCTGCAATTATTTGCTGGTCGCCACCGGCTTAAGCGAGAACAGGCTTGCTTTGCCGCCCACGCCCATCAATGAGATGGTGCGATACCATATTGATGAAAATTTGCAAGGCAAAACTCTGGCAATCGTTGGCGGTGGCGACAGCGCTCTACTTAAGGCTATTAAACTATCGCGAGAGGCGAGGAAAATATTTGTCATTCACCGCCGAGAAAAGTTCAATGCCAGACCAGACTTGATTGCCGAAGTGGCAACTTTAAATAATGTGGAGACATTGATGCTGAGCGAAATTAAGCAACTGGCAGGCACAGATAAAGTTGAGTCGATTACGGTGGCTACGCAGGCTGCAATGGTAAATCTAAAAGTAGATTTTGTTCTGGCGAAAATTGGTTATGTACCTAATTCGGCTGCCGTTGGCGATCTTCTGGCATTAGACCAGCGCGGCTATATCATCGTCGATAATCAGTTTAAAACCTCGCAGCAGCGCATATTTGCGGCCGGCGACATCACGGCGGGCACGGTTCCGCGCATCGGTACCGCCGTGGGCCAGGGCATGGCTTGCGCTGCCGGAGTGATCACTCTTATTAATAACGAGCTAAGCTTTAGTCAATAACGAGCTAAGCTCTTAAGACAAATATTTTTTCCAGCACGTCTGCCACCACTTGATCGGGCGTGGAAGCACCGGATGTGACACCAACGATAACGTCGCCGCTCTGTGGGAAAAACAGCTCTTTTGATTGCGACTGATCGCTCTCTAACGGTTTATGGCGAATGACATTGCCCGGACCCAGACAGTCTGGGCCATCAATATGATAAGAGGGCAAGCCACGCTTGTGGGCAATCTCTTGCAAGTGCCCGGTATTGGATGAATTAAAGCCGCCGATAACAAGCATCAAATCGAGCTTTTCTTCTACCAGTTTAAGCATGGCGTCCTGACGTTCTTGAGTGGCATCGCAGATGGTGTCGCCAGGACTGAGAAAATGTTCGTCAATTTTTGCCGGACCATATTTGGTGATCATGGTCTTCTCAAAAAGCTTGCCGATTTGCTCGGTCTCACCCTTGAACATTGTGGTCTGATTGGCCACGCCGATTCTAATCAGGTCGCAATCAGGGTCGAAACCGGGCGAAACTCCACTGGCGAAACGTTTTAAAAATTCGCTCTTCCGACCGCCATCTATGATGTAGCGACAAACCCATTCGGCATCTTCAAAACTTTGAACAATCAAATAGGTGCCGGCTCGCGACGCCGTGGCTACAGTCTCTTCGTGCTTGGGCTTACCGTGAATCACAGCGGTAAAATCGCTTTTGTCGTATTTCACCACCCGGTTCCACACCCGTGAAACCCAGGGGCAAGTGGTATCAACAATTTCGCAATTGAGAGTATCGAGAAGCGTCAGCTCTTCTAAAGAAGCTCCGAAGGCAGGCAAAATTACAACGTCGCCGGCCCCTATTGGACTTATATCTTTGCTGCCATCAGGCCGAGTCTGAATAAAGTCGATTCCCATGTCTTTAAGATTTTGATTGACCACAGGGTTGTGGATAATCTCATTGGTAATCCAGACGCGTCTATCAGGAAAATGTTGTTTAGTCTCATAAGCCATAGAAACGGCGCGGTCTACACCCCAGCAAAACCCAAAAGCTTCGGCCAGCTTGATGGTGATACCGTTTACGGTGAGAACGTTGCCTCCTGCTCTCAGCCTGGCGATCAAATCTGAATCATAATCTTTTTTCAACTCGACATCGACAACGTCTTTTAAACCAAAGCCTTTGCGATGGTAATTGGCAGCCGGTTTAGAGTTGTGCGGAGAATTTTCTTTGGTCATATACAAATCATATAGGCAAACCACTCGGCAACCATCTTACAGTAGAGTTCGTGCTCTTTAAACATTTACGATGCTATTATGAACCCACTATTCCTAATAGGACGTTTTCGATCGCATATCTTCAGACTGGAGGAAAATTGGTGATTAGTTTCAAAGAAACACGTGCTCTAAAATTGGCTCTCTTTACACTGGCAACGGCATTTGTGGTTAATCCATTTGTGGCCAGTCCGGCAATGGCAGACGACACTAAATCAATGGTGCACAACACCGTCATGTTGCCTGTAAGAGCCGCCAGTGTAGCAACCGGTCTGGCAGTAGGAATTCCTGTGGCTATTATGCGCCGCTCAGGAAAGCATTGCGTTGAGTACAACGAGAGCATGGCCGATAGTATCGGTGGTCACAAAAGTCTTCCACCTATGCTCATGGCCTCAGTGTTGAGCTTGCCAGCTGGTCTGATTGTCGGTACTGGCGAAGGTTTCTATTATGGTGGCAAAAACGCATTTGGTAAAAGCGCAGAACATCCTTTCAGCCTGGCCACATTGAGCCTTGACGAAGAAATTGAATAAGTCTCTGGAAAAATAGCAGCCTAAAAGAAGAAGAGTCTCGTTGAGGGTCTCTTCTTCTTTTTATCGGCCGTTTCGTCAGCTCCGCTTGACATGTAGAGCTTAGTAATCGGTGCAATCTCTAGGTTTGGTCAAGCAATTGTGGGTATATGAATCTGGGAGTTAGTCCGAGTACGCCGCGATTAATCGTGAATCGCTCGTGAGAGGTCGGCAAAAACTTGGCCAGGAAAGGTGAGGATTGATGAAAAGTATCGATAGGGAGAGAGTACTGAGGCTAAATTGCCCCGGTTTTGGTGATGAATCTCACCTCAATCTGGGCAGGGCTAAATCGCTCGACAACTATCAAGTCATCATTGCCAATCCAGTCAGCTTGCTCCACTTATTCGACAAGGGACCAGAACCCACTCGCCGCATCAACCAGTTGCTCTCCGAAGGAGTAAACCAGCTCAACGTTCCGGATGACGCTTTGATCCAAGAACTGATCAATGAGTCTGATTCACGTCTGGAAGAGTTGATACCATTTCTATCTCAGGGTGGTCTGCTAATTTATTTTCTCTGCAGACCTTTTGTGCTGGCCGGTCCTACTATATCTGTAGACAATTACGATTGGTTGTCGGTTTATGCACCGGCAGTGAAAAGCCCGCCTGATAATGGCAGCCGTCAGATGAGCGCGCTCAGCCACGGCAGAGTTGTGGAAGCCACCGACGAGGGCAAGACCTCAGAAATGGCAGAATATCTCGATCAGAGCAGCATCGAATGGAACACCATCATCCGCACTGATTTTCTTTCATCGAATTATTCAGTGCTTGCCACTGCCGCTCAAAAGAAATGTGTTGCCGCTCAATTTTGGGCCGGCGACAACGGTGGCAAAGTTATTTTTCTTCCGGCACCATACTCGCCTGATTTTGATCGGGTGTTGATGAACTGTGTGAACAAGTGGTATCAAGACGCCATCACTAAAGGATTTATCAAAGATGATTCGGTGCCATTTGCGCCGGCCGTCGAAATGGAATCTCAAGTAGACACTCCCAATTACTCTGACAAGGTTCCAACTCAGACTATGGATGAAGCTCGTTTAGAAGAAATCATGGCCAGCCTGGCGTCTCACCATGCCAGCTCCACAGCCGCGGCCGAAGCCAGGGCCAGCGCACCGGCAGAAAATCTGGAGCAAGCACAAACTGTGCCCCTGCCACCAAAACAGCCGCCGAAAGGCGCCTTAAAAGGATTATTCTCCTCCGACGCTCTTGATCCATTTGATGACGATGATGAATTCATCACTGCTGCCACCGCTCCACCATCGCCAGCCGAGCCGGTAGCAGCCAAACTAACTGCTGAAGATCCTGCCGCTTTTCAAGCAATGGAGCCTATTGTCCCTGACGAAGTGCCGGCTGAGGCAGCCACGCAATCAGCTCCAGATGTTGCCGTAGTTAATAATTTTGAACTAAAAAAAGCTACCGCAGCCATGGACCTTTCGCAGTTTGCCGAAACCGCCAGACAACTGGTGCAGCAAGCCAACGAAATTGAAACCGCCACACGCGATCCTAATGTTACCAGTACAAGCAATACCAAACCAAAAATATCGGACATTTTAAAAGGTCTAGAATTTGGTGGCGACGATAAAGAAGATGAACTCGAACCTAGCGAGCCTGAAGTTACCGATGTCACTTCTACTCCGGTGATGGCAGAAACCAATTCTAGTTTTAGTTCCAAGTCAGAAGTATCCGAAAATCGCGATGAAACACCGCCTCTTGAATTTGAAGCTGCACGGTTGATGGAATCGTTGCATGCCGGCAGCGGATTAGATAACTTGAATGTGGTACAGCCAGCGTCCCCGGCCGCCACGTCGCATCAAGAGCCAACCATGGCCGAGATAGAACGTGCCGAAATCGAAGCGGCTTCGCGAGACCTGGAGTCGGCTTTAAGACCCGTAATGGAAGCCCCGCGTAACTATCTAGACACAGGTCGCTACCAACTGGCCGAAGAGCCGCAGACTACTAATGTGTCACAAGAAGAAGTTTCGGTCATTCCTGAACCTGTGGCTTTAGCTGAGACAGCAAGCGAACCGGAAATGCCAACCATTTCAGAAAAAGAATTGCTTCGTCTGACTGCTGAGAGGGAAGCTAAAGAAATTGAAGAATTTCGCAAAAGCTTTGAGTTTCTCAAAGAAGAAGATGCTGCTGCCCTTAATTATCAACCGGAATCATCGCAAGCAGCTACTGATGTTTTCAACGCTACTGATTCTGTAGCCGGTGTGTCCAGTGCTGATTTGCCGGCAGTAGAAATCAGCCAGCAAAGCGCACCGGCACCAGTTTTACCCGAACCCGAAATTTATCAGGGCAAAGCACCTCTGCCACCACAGGTGGCAGAACCACAAGAGCGGTCCAGCCTGCGCTCATTGCTCCACACACTTGGTGCATCAAGATTAGAGCCGCAAGCAACGCCTAAGAAAGAAGAGCCTGCCCTTGAAACTCATGACTCACTATCGGCAGTGCCATCGGCCAGTCACCAGCCCGAACAACCATCAGAACCGTCATTGGAAGCGTTTTCAGAAAAGCCTTTAGAAGTATCACTAGGGCGACCATTAGAACAACCACTAGAACAACAAATTGAAGCAGTAGCAGAGGAGCAAGTTGTGAATTCATCCTTTACACCGGTGTCGGAAGACCAGGAAAGCAAGGCTCCTGAACGCACCGAAACGCCTACCTATGCGGAAGCCGAACAACCTGCCCAACCTGCCAAGATTCCTGTCCATGATTTTGTCAAGCAGTTGCCAGAACCGCCGGTAATGCCGGCATTACCTATGCCTGTACCTTCGCCGGCGCAAGTTCAAGCCATGCACGAAGAAAGTTTGCGAGAACAAACTGTGCCCGCCCAGGCCATGTCCAATCCTGAGTTTTCGCCTCAATTGGCGCCGCAAACAGCTCCGGCTGCCCCTGCGGCGCCCGGAGCTGAAATGCAGCAGTATCAGGAGTTCCAAAACCCCAATCAGCCCCCTGCGCCGCCTGCACCTCCAGTAACGCCAGCGGTACCACCATCATTAATGTCCATGGCGGAAACGCCACAGCCGAGAATGGAACAGCCTCAAGCTAAACAACCTGAGGCAATGCCACAGCCAGCCGGCCAACCGGCCCATGCTCCAGGCACCAATGGCGATGGCAACCCCCGCGGCATGGATCTTTCCGCCCTACAAGATAATGAAGCACCGCAACCGAAGGAATTGATAAAGAAGATGGAAGAAATGACAAAGACCGCGCCTCCTACCTGGTGCGACGAATTCTCCTTCCCATTCATTGACTTGCTAAAGAATGAACACTTACAAATGGCCGAGCAAATTCGCCAGATGCAAGCAAAACTCAGTTCTGTGGAAGCAAGAATTAGAGCGGTAGACACGCTGAAAGTAATTTTACTGACCGGCGAAAATGACGCCCTGCTTGGTGGCAGTCAAGAAATATTGACGCGACTGGGCTGGCAAGTACAACAGTCAAGAAGCAACGTTAATGAATTGTGGCTGTCACGGGGCGACCAGGTCGAAGCGATTGCCAGAATTGTACATAGCCCTGGCGCTGCCAATCGTACAGAAGTGGCACAGCTGGCCGAATCTGTAATTGCTTTCTGGGATGAGTACGAAGTTGAACCAAAGGGAATACTGATCGCCCAGACCTGGTCGTCAAAACACCCTGCCGAGCGTTCAGAACCAGATTTCAGCCCAGCCTTGCAAGAATTTGCCGGTAAAAAACATTTGAGCCTGATGTCAACTATGCAGCTGCTTTCAATGTATAAAGATGTTGAATTAAACACCATGCCGGTTGATGAAATGCGCAAACGCATGATTGATACCAGCGGCCGACTGCTTGGCTTCCCACTTGATAGCAATGTTGCTCAAGCGGCTACTGGGGCCCGGTAAGCGATACCCTTAAGGTAGTACACTTATAGTCAAATTATTCGGTTTCAGCGAAAGGGGCGACTTAATCGTGAGCATTCCAACCCTACTAGTCTGCGACGGCGATGAGCCCACGCAGCAGTTATTGGAAGGACTAATAAAAAATGAGCCGGGATTGCGCTACATTGCTACAGTCTCCAAAAGAGACGGCAGTCGCGCAGTTGAGCAGGCCATTAAAGTTGGCACCAAATTACTCTGGATCGATCTTGATGATGAGCCGGTTGAGGGCTTGAATCTGTTGGCTGAGACTCGTCAGCTCTTTCCTCAATTGCCTGTCATCGTCAGCAAAAGTGTATTAGATGCAGACATGGTGCGAGCTTCAGTCAATCTGGGTGCTCTCGACTTCTTAGATCCGCAAAGCTGGGTCAACCAGATAAAAATTGTGGTGGCAAAACTGCAAGCCGCCGCGGCACCATCAGTGGTGCCTCCGGCTGCTCCTACCCCTCAACCTGCGCCAGCCGCTCCTGCCCCTCAACCGGCTCCACCTCCGGTAGCTGAAAGTGGTAGTCGCTGGGGTGATTTAGACAAAATTCCAGCTCCTGAAGTTGCCGGGGCCACAGCCAGTGCACCGGCGGCAAAAGCACAAGAAGCTACCGGCGAAATTCACCTTGCTGCCGAAGCAGGATTTAGACCGACGGCTGCACCACAAGTACAGGCTCAGCCGGTCGCACAGGCAGCAGCACCGTCCAACGGCGGCAATAAATGGGGCGATTTAGACTCGATTGGTACTCCGGCTCCAGCTCCAGTTCCAGCACCAGTTCCAGCACCAGTTCCAGTTCCAGCACCAGTTCCAGTTCCAGTTCCAGTTCCAGTTCCAGCACCAGTTCCAGTTCCAGCACCAGTTCCAGTTCCAGTTCCTGCTCCAGTTCCAGCACCAGTTCCAGCACCAGTTCCAGTTCCAGTTCCAGTTCCAGTTCCAGTTCCAG
>JADYXQ010000146.1 GCA_021772135.1 Candidatus Obscuribacter sp. | reverse complement strand
GGCAAGAAGAAGACAAAATTATTCGTGAAAAACTTGCTCTCGTCGAACTGGCCGATTTCATGTATGCCTCGCCCACGAAGCTTTCCGGCGGTCAACAAAAACGCACCAGTTTTGCCCGCGCCATCGTTAACGACCCCAAAATTATTCTCTACGATGAACCGACCACGGGCCTCGACCCCGTAATGTCAACTGTAATCGAAGATTATATGATTGTCTTATCAAAGCAACTATCCGCCGCCAGCATCGTCGTTACTCACCAGCACTCCACTTGGACACGCACTACAAATAGAGTCGTGCTCATGTTCGAAGGAAAAATCGTCTGGCAAGGCACCCCAGAAGAAGGCATCAAATCAAACGATCCGTTTATCAAACAATTTGCCACCGGTTCAAGAGAAGGCCCTATGCTGGCGACCAAAATATGAATGACAACAATCGAGCGGGAGACAGATAGCCACTTTGCAATCTACACAACTAAGACCGATTATTCCAGACCAAAAATCAGTTCAAAAGCCCGAAGCTAGAGAATCAAATCGCAGGAAAAACATGGAGCTCTCACCCAAAATCTCAGCACAAGTAGGACTGTTCGTCATGACGGCAGCCTTCATGCTCATGGGCGGCTGGGGCTGGCTCAAAGGCTTTTCGCTTACTCACCAGCCACAACGCTTTATCGCACAATTTCATGACGTTGCCGGCTTGAACAATAACGCACCGGTAAACATTAACGGCGTGCGCATCGGTCAGGTGGAAAGAATTGATCTCAAGGGCCGGGGCCAGGTATTAGTACATCTGAAGATCAGCAGTGAAGACATTACTATCCCCAAAGGATCAGCGATCACTATTCAAACTCAAGGTCTGGTTGGAGCAAAATACATAGAAATTACTTTGCCTGAAACAAAGCAGGGAGAGTCACCTCCAGCCATTGAGCCCGGCGCCATTGTCATGGGTCAAGATCCGGTGCGCCTGGAATTAATCGCCAATAAAATTGCCACCAAACTCAATGTATTCGTCAATGACGTAGGCGGCAACGATGTGGGAATAAGCCTGGCAGAAGCATTACGCCACTCAGGCGAAACAGTGCACAACATTAACGAAGCAGCCAAAAAGCTAAACAGCAACATGGATACTTTGAAGATCGCTTCTGAAAATTTCAGCACTACTTCCACCAAAGTTGGTCAGGTAGCTGACTCATATAAGAATGTTTCGGTCGGCGCCAATGCTTTCTTTAGCCGCGGCACGAGAACCGCCGATTCAATCAGCTTGCTGGCGACAAATCTGAACACTACATCAAAAAGACTGAATAGAATTCTTGATAACCCTAACTTTAGCGGTGACCTCAAAGAAACCGCCCTGCTCGCCAGACAAACAGCGGACAGCATCGGGGTAACTATGCAAAATCTGAACAGCACCTTAAAAGATCAAGGCTTGCGTACAGATGTTCTCACTATGCTTGGTCGGGTCAACGACTCTACTGAAAGAATTGCTAAATCCATCGAGTCGGTAAAGACCATCAGTCAAGACAAAGAATTGCGCAGCGATGTTAAAGTAGCCGTCAATAACTTAAAAGAAGCGATGACGAAATTAGATGGTCTGGTGAGCGAACCGGGCTTTAAAGACGATATTCGCTCCACCATGACTAAAGTCAGAACGGCTGCCGACGAAGTCGATATGGCCGCTGCGAATTTCAACACGGCAATTTCGGGTCCAAGGCCTTTGTGGAAACTGATGTTCGGTAAGGGTATTAAAGTAAAAGCAGCCAGCCCTAAAGATGTTAAAAAGCTGGATAAACTTGAGAAGAAAGAAAACAAAATTCTCAAGGAAAAGGCTGAGGTAGGCGTTGTTGAAGTTGAAGCGCCTAAAGATCCCCGTTAACGGCTAGTCTGTCGCAAAAGCTGGAACGATATCGCTCCAGCTTTTACCATACCTACTGAGTTTTAAGCCACTGACCACTGGAGTAAACATGACCTGGGAGCCGGTAATTGGGCTGGAAGTACACGCCCAACTGAAGACAAAAACCAAAATATTCTGCGGTTGCCCCACCGAATTCGGCATGGCTCCAAACGAGCAGATTTGTCCCGTATGCATTGGTATGCCTGGCGTTTTGCCGGTGCTCAACAAGCAAGCGGTAGAGTTCGGCATCCGCGCTGGTTTAGCCCTTAATTGCCATATTGCCGAAGAATGTCACTTTGATCGCAAAAACTATTTCTATCCCGATTTGCCCAAGGGCTATCAAATTTCGCAGTACGAACATCCCATATGCGAAAACGGTTATTTGCAAATAGGCGACAACAAAATCCGCATCACTCGCGCTCACCTGGAAGAAGATGCCGGCAAACTTGTGCACGCCGGGGCAGCCGGCCTGCACGGATCTGATTACAGCCTGGCCGATTACAATCGCTCAAGCATGCCGCTGCTGGAGATCGTCAGTGAACCTGATATTCGCAGTGCCGAAGAAGCAGCGCAATATTTAACAGAATTACGCGGCATTCTTAGATATATAGAAGTGTGCGACGGCAACCTGGAAGAAGGCAGCTTCCGCTGCGACGCCAACGTGTCGTTGCGCAAACTGGGCACGACCGAATTTGGTACCAGAGCCGAAATCAAAAATATGAACAGTTTCCAAGCGGTACGAAATGCTATTCGCTCGGAAATCGAGCGCCAGTCTGATTTGCTTGATAGGGGCGAACGGGTGGTGCAGGAGACCAGGCTATGGAATGAAGGCGATCGCAAAACTCACCCCATGCGTTCGAAAGAACACGCCCATGATTATCGCTATTTCCCCGAGCCTGATTTAATGCCGCTGGCTATTGGTCGCGACTGGGTTACAGCCGTAGAACAAACTTTGCCCGAACTGCCCGTGCAAAGGCGTAAGCGATACATGGAGAGCAATAAGCTGTCCGCCGAAGACGCAAATACTCTGACCGAATCTAAAGATCTGAGCGACTTTTTCGATTGCGTATTGGCGCTTGGCACTCCCGCAATCGAAGCGGCCAACTGGCTGAAGGGTCCCACCCAGGCTTATCTCAAAGAAAACACTTTAGAATTTACACAAACTAAATTGACTGCAGAAAATTTGCATGCTCTGTGTGCCGCGGTGGCCTCGGGAAAATTGGGATCCACTGCTGCCAAACCACTAATTGTGGAATTACTGAAAGATGGCGGCGACGTGGAAAATTTGATTCAGTCACGCGGCCTCGGCCAGGTCTCAGATCAAGGTGCAATCCGCGTTCTGGTAGAAGAAGTAATCGCCCGCAGCGCCAGCCAGCTGCAAGAATATCAAAGCGGTAAAGTAAAACTGCGGCAGTATTTCTTTGGCGAAGTAATGAAATCGGCCAAAGGCAAGGCTAATCCGGCTGTAATCAATCAAACGCTTGATGAGCTTTTGCCTGCGGTTGAAAGTTAAAATGGCCTGGCGCCGCACTCTGCATCTTTTCCTGGTCCTGTGCGCCAGCCTGATCGGCAGTCAAATTTTTATCCAATCCACAGAGGCCACCTCTGAGAATTTTCTCGACGGCAGCAATAGCTTGCGCTTGCTGCAAGGCTCGTGGTCTGCCGGCCGACAAGAAATTTTGATCAGTCCGTTTGGAATCAAAATAAGCAATCCGGCCACCCAGGTGGTGATGATTTTGCCTCCGCCCTACAGCGAAGTACACGCCTACAATTCTCGTACTAAACGCCTATTTCATGTTCCGTTGAACAAATTTGTCAGCCCCTATGCCACTTCTATGGCCACCATCAAAGGTGTCACTTTCACGGAATTAAAGCTCAACAAAATGCGAGCGCTTACATATAAAGGATGCTCGGCTGAGCAATGGGTATTGTCGAAAGCGGCCAGTGAGCGGCAACAGGCATTGCGAGCGCGAGGCGAAATATTTCGGGCGTCGCCCAAAACATTTGAGATGTTGACCTCCACCAAAATTCCTGTAAACAAACAAGCTATTCATTTTGTCTGTGTGTACTACGCTCTGCCTGATGCAACGGGACTGCCACTAGCGGCCAGTTACTACAACATGATCAACACACACCATCACTACCTGACAACAGCAAAAATTTCCGCCGCAAATGCCACTGCAAAAGATTATGCTCTGCCCACCAATTTCAAAAAAGCTGACTCCATCAGTGACCTGGTCTTGAGCGGCCAGTCAGACGACGGCATGAAGCTGATTCTCATGGACCACTAAACGTAATCACAGCCTTCACCTATGCCCTATGCGTAATTAGCCCTAGTTGGTGGTATTAATAGAACGTAGCCTCTAAGCGGAGAATGCGCTTGCTGTCGTCGCCTTTGAAATGTTTGACTGTGCTTGCCGCTTTGTTCGCGTGCAACGCCGCTTCAGCATATAACTTCAAAGGTTACTATGCGCCGCAGGTGCTGGTTTCACCCATGCGCGACGATATGACCTACACCCCTGTCGGCCTCGGCGTGATTACATCGAAAGCCGGATTTCGCGTGCATCCGGTCACCGGCCGAGGCGATTTTCATAGTGGCGTTGATCTGGGAGCCAAATTAAACGACAGAGTTTACTGCCTCATGGACGGCGTGGTGACGAGGGTGGGCTGGCGAGGCAATCTGGGCGTTGCTGTTGAGGTTTATCACCCTTATCCGAACCTGCGGACAATTACAGGGCACTTGAACGCATATGCGGTAATGCCGGGAATGCTCGTGCAGCGTGGCCGCGTCATCGGTTATGCAGGCTCGACGGGAAGGTCTACAGGTGTCCACGTGCACTATACCGTGATGAATGAAGACGGCGAATATGTGGAGCCTATGCAATTCATCAAACAGGTGCCGCAATACGTGCGTGCTCTGCACTCAGCTCAGGCTCAGCTTGCCATGTCGCAAAATTTAAAACGGATGCCGAAAATCGACACAAAATTGATCGATTCAGAATCTGAAGATTTGCCCGAGAGCAAAACCGGCAAAGATGAAAAAGGCAAAGAGAAGCCGCCACCGGCCAGCATTGAGCCTTAGTTGATCATATAAAGATTGCCGTCCTGACTGCCTATACAGACGCCTGACTGAGACACTGATGGGCTGCTGACGATCGCTCTTTGAGTTTTGAATTTCCATCTAATGGCACCGTTGCGACTGTCAATCGCATAGACATAACCATCGGTGCTACCACAAAAAATCATGTTGCCGGCAATAGCAGGCGACGACGAAAGCAGCGGATTGGGCGAATTGAGTTGGGTTTTCCACATAATGCGACCACTGGCAGCATCGAGACAATACATTTTTAAATCATCGTTGCCGGCAAAAATTTTGCCGTTCGCTCCGGTGGCGGCGATACTAAAACTGCTCGGGGCGCCGATTTTCCAGCGTTGCTTGCCGGTAGATATATCGATCGCATAGAAGCCGGCATCCCAACTACCTAAATAGACAGTACTTTCCATAATCATTGGCGATGCCATCAAACGGCCACGGGTCTTGAATTGCCAGTGCAAGCTGCCATCTTTTGTGGAAAGCGAATAGACACTATTATCTTGCGAAGTGACGATCACTGAAGTTGCACTGACGCAAGGCGATGAAGTTATGCGTCCTAAAACCAGGGGCTTGGCAGGGGCAAGAGGTGCCGCAGGAGTGGTCTCAGGGGTGGTAGCAGGATCCACGGCGGCAGTGGTCGGAGCAGCTGTCGGCTGAGTTAATCCGGCAGCAGGATATTGCCATTTCAATTTTCCAGTACGTGCATCGAGTGCATAGACGATACCGTCCCAACCACCAACATAGGCTGTAGACTCGAATACAGCTGGTGAGGAAGAGACGCGATCGCCGGTGGCGAATGACCAGACGACCTTTCCGTCTTTGGGATCAAGACCGTATATATGTTTGTCTTCGCAGCCTACAATCAGGATGCCGTCACTTACCGCCGGTGACGATTTAACTTTGTCACCGAGCTTGGAGCGCCAGATCATGCGACCATTTCGCTCGTCGATGGCGTAAACATGCCCATCATCCGAGCCTACATATATCACTCCTTTATATATCGCCGGCGATGAGTCAATTGGTCCTTCGGCCGGAAACGTCCAGCGCACCTTGCCTTGAGCGACAGGTGGCAGTTCTATGGCGCTGTTACCGGTGTGACATGGGTTCTGCAAAAACATCTGCCATGAGCCCCGGAACTGGGATACGATTGCCTGGTAAGCCTTGCCGTGATCACCAACCGCCTGTACATTACCGGTCAACGGAACAGCTTTAGATGAGGGCTCAACATGAGATACCGAGCCTGTTTGAATATTGGAGGCCTTGGGGGCAGTCGCTGCTACAGCACCTCCGGGAGCCGGTGCTAATTTCGCTGAAACAGGCTTGGCTGATGGCTTTTCGGCATCTGCCGCCAAAGCCATCGGAACCATCGCCAACGCCATAGATAAGGATAGAGTTAGCGAGAAAGTGGCTCGTCTTGCCGATTTGAGAACAGTTGTCATGATAAGCACCGCTGATGGATTAATTAGTGATTTGTCGGTCAGTCGACTGGTCGTTTGTGAAAGCTCTCGCCAGGGCCACTCCGACAGGGTTCTATTATAGTTGCTCAAGTTACTGCGACTACAAATTTGATGATTTTACAATTTCTTTTTTCGCAATTGCTGCAATTTTGATTTGATCTAAAGCCTTGTAACGCAGTCTCCATCAGCGCTTTAGTCGTAGTAATTGAGCGACTGCCGATCGTAATTTCAAAAAAACAAAAAAGGAAAAAACTCAAACTTTCCCGCCAGAATCGCTTGTAGTATGAGTTACATGGTGTTATCATCCCTGGCTGTGGGTTGGGATGAGTATTTCCAATAAGGAGGAAATCAGATGAACCGAGCTGAGCTCGTAGAAAATGTGGCCAAAGCAACAGGCCAAGCCAAGTCAGAAGTGACACGTACATTGTCCGCTTTCATTCACACCGTAACTGGCGCTCTTGCAAAAGGCGACAAAGTCACTTTAGTTGGCTTTGGAACTTTCGAGCGTCGTATGCGCAAAGCCCGTACTGGCCGTAACCCTAGAACACTTGCTCCGTTGAAAATTGCGGCAGCTCGCGTTCCAGCTTTCCGCGCTGGTAAAGAACTCAAGGACATCGTTAACGGTCGCTCTAAGCAACCAACACTAGTCCTCGCTAAGGCTAAAGCAGCTGCTAAACCAGCTAAGAAAGCCGCTGCTAAGCCAGCTAAAAAAGCTGCTGCTAAACCAGCCAAAAAAGCCGCCGCTAAAAAAGGCGCTAAAAAAAGATAGGATCTAGTTTGCTTCGGCATCGCTGAAGCGAATTTTTTATCGAATTTTTCAACGGTTCGATAAAACGATTAGGATGGATTAGGTAAGAATTCGTCAAATCAACCCACTTCTCAGGGAGCGCGCAAGCGCTCCCTGTTTTTATAAGATTGCGCGCAAGCGCT
>JADYXQ010000145.1 GCA_021772135.1 Candidatus Obscuribacter sp. | reverse complement strand
GGTGCTGGTGCCGGTGCCGGTTTGGCCTTGACTATTTCTTTTTTCGGGGCCTTCTCGTTTTTAACTTCTTTGACTTCTTTTGTTTCTTTTGTTGCTTTTACGACCTTTTCTTCTTTGTCAGCCTTTGGATCTTTGCCGCGATTGAAGAAACCCTTTTTTGTCGCTACGGGTTCATCGTCTTTGTCTCTGGATTTGTCGGCTTTTAATTTTTTGTCGTCTTTGTCTGATTTAGCTTCTTTTTCTGCCTTAGTTTCTTTGGCTTTAGCTTTTTTATCGTCTACTTTCTCGTCTGACTTCTTGTCTTCTGCTTTGCCTTTGTCTTTGCTTTTGGCCGGTTCGTCGTCATCTTCTTGATCTTTGCTCTCACCAGATTTGGCGGCAATTAGATTTCGACTGTGCCCCGATTTCGTCTGGTGTTTTGAACTGGCGCAGGCTGCGGGTGTAGCAAGGTTTAACCAAGTCGGCAGCAAAGTCAAACTAAAGCTGAAAGCCGTAAGCAAACTTTTTGCCGCCAGCACCGTCTTAAAATGATTAATGGCCGTAGTAGCGGTTGTGTCGCTTGCTGATGAACGCTCCGAACTCATGTAGCCCCTCTTTCTAATGCCCAGATTCAAAAATGTCTTCAAAGATTCCAACGGTCTCGGCCGGTGTCAGGCCATATCCCAAGTATTTTCCATCCAATAAAATTTCAAAATGCAGGTGAGGATATTTGGTGCGCCCCGATAAGTTCTGCCCTGTTCCAGATACGCCCACAAAGCCTAACAGGTCGCCGGCCTTTACGGATTGTCCAAGACGTAATTTGGCATTGATTTTATTCAGGTGAGCATAACGGGTAATCATTCCGTCACCGTGATCGACCCATACCTGACAACCGCGGAGCAGGTCTTCATTGTGGTCAGAGGTGCGATGTTCCATGACGCACTGGCTCATGACGCGACTGAAGGTGCTGTGGTTCATATCCCTAAAATTGCTGTCCGCCCGCACAATTTTGCCCGCTGCAGCAGCTATTACCGGCGTGTCCATGTTGACGCGAAAGCGATCGTTGAAGAGATCTAGACCTTCATGCACCCCGTAGCGGTAAAGTCGCCTGGCTCCAGGATATACGCCTGAATGTTTAGGTAAACGCATGCCCCGCATAGGAGATTTCAATTTAGAGAGACGAGGGTCATTTTGCCTTTGCTCGAGGACGCCGGACGGCGAGCTGCTTTCTGCAAGGCTGCGGTATCTCAAGCGTTCACCGTCAATGGCCCAGAATCCCCCTGCTTGCGGCAATAATCCGCGCAGGCTTGAGTTCGTTGAAAACAAAAAAGGCCTGGTATAGCCGCTTTTTTTATCTACTGCCAGAATGCGATTATTTTGCCTCTCCACTACCAGAAGTGGCATGTCGCTTCCAGTGGCGCTAATCATGCGTGATGGTCTGATTCTCCCCAGTTTGAAGCCCATTGGGCTAATGGGCAATGGCTGTTGCGCCACTCGGTTTTGACCAAGAGGAATAATTGTGGTGAGCTGACCAAATTGTTTGAGCAGTGAAAAACGCTGATCAAATACGATGGCGATGCATTCGGCCACAGACGCATCACCGGCCTTGACGCGCCACGGCATAACTTCGCTAAAGCTGGGTTGCAGAGTCTGGTTTACCGGAGCTGTACCGGGAGTAAGGGCCAGTCGCCAGATCTGATTGCGTTCTGGATCGAGCAGATTCAATGTGCGATTTTGATCAGTCAAGCAAAAGTCGATAAATTCAGGATCGGGCGAACTGGAAATAGGCATGTTTGCCCGCAACACCGACCAGTTTTTTTTAGTCAGATTATATTCAAAAAGATCGCCAGATTTGTCCAGTACAATAATCGATTGACGCAAAGGGGAATAAATTAGATTGGCCAGTTCATGCACCGGAATCGAGAGCCTATTGGCACCAAAAGCGCCCGGAGCGGGAATTCTGCGCGCTTGAATTGAACCACCGGTGATGGCGTCCGGTAATTTATTTTGAGCCAGATAGAGGCAGTCGCCGCCAAGAAAAACTAATTGCCCGGGCTTTGCTTCCACAAAATTGATTGGCGCGAAAGGCTGACCTTTTTCATTGAAGAGCGTCACTATACCGGGCTCAGCTGCAGGCTGGAAATTTTCGGAAGCTGCCAGGGCCGGCGTACCTGTGTGTGCCAGAGCTTCGTCACCGCTGGCAACTCTAGGAAGACTGGTGCCATCAGCGACCCTTTGACTACAGCTGGTTAAGAGCGCTGAAGAGGCTAAAAACAACAAAGCAAAAAGCGTCATGCTTTCTCTGGCTTTGCTAGTTTTAAGGTTACGGGTGAACAACAAAAATCCTATTTCTTCTTGACCAAAAGTAATGAGTCGGCGATGAACCAGTGGTCACCAGTGCGCTCAATGGTGTATTTAACGCTGTAAGTATCGTCTGTTTCTTTCGCCGCGCCGGCGACGCCATCTTTCATTACTTTGGTGAGTTCTTTAACCACAGTGAAGACCGCATATTTTTTCGCGCCTTTGCTGGGGATCTCTTCATACTTATCGACGGTTACACTTTTGGGCGTCAGTTCGTAATGCTGTTTGTTGTCCACCAACCATTTGATCGAGTCTTGCTGCCGTTTCAGAGCATTGCCTGAAAGAATGGTGCCAAGCGCGGAAGTATCACGACTTTTGACGGCTGCTTTTTTAACTGTCTGCCAGTTGCGAATGACGTCGCGCAGCTCGTTTTTAAGCGCATCAGTGTTTTCGGTGTCTTCTGTCTTTTCCGTTTTTTCCGGTTTCGTTTCTGCTACATTTTTAACCGGTAGTTTGACTGCTTTTACCGGCGGCTTGATAACGGCACCGCCAGCGCTTTTTGGATTTTTAGCGGGCGGATCCGTTATTTGATTTTCTATATCAGGTTGGACATCTGCCGAAGTCTGATTGGCGGTTTGAGCGTAAGCAATGCTCTCGGCTTTGGGAATCTTGCCGCTTTTGCTGGTCACTTGTATCAGCAGAGTGCCTGGACCTTGAGTAGCTGGAAACAGAGCCACTGCGTAAGCACCGGCATTTGTCTTCAGCCCGTCTGGTACTGTTTCGCCGCTAATCTTAGCTATTTTCTGCTGATAAACTCGAATTAGATTTTCGTATTCGTCCGGCGAAACCTTGTATGTGCGCGCTTCATATGCTTTCGCTAAACCGACCAGCTGGCCTACAGTCATGGCTGAATATTTAGCCACGGCTGCGGGTATTATCGGTGCTGGACTTTTGGAAAAAGGCAGAGCTCCTCCCAGAGCGTCTTTATTTTTTTCCAGATAGCTGTTGAAATCGGCTATTTTACTGGCTTTTGCACCAAGGGCTTCAAGCATAAAGTCACAAACCATTTCCAAATTGAGAAAATTTTGGTTGGTGGTGCCGCTGTTGGCGATGAAAAGCTCACACGCCGTGATGTGATCACCGTCCAAAAACAATTTCAATTTATTTTGCTGCGCATCGACATATTGATTTTCGCTGCCGCTATTGAATGGTCCTAAGCCTGGCCAGGCTGAGCTGGTAAGAAGCTCGCTGCTTTGAAAAGAGTTGAGGGAGCAAAGGCCGCTTACGTCTGTAATAGTGGTTTCTGCACCAGCGGCAGGCTGTACTAAAATCGGCGTAGACAGGCTGCTGTTGTCAGTTGTACTGGCCGGTTTGCTTTCTTCTGTCCACAGCGAATTCATTGAGCCTTCGCTATCGCTAGTGGCTGTACTTTCGCTCTCACTTTTTAAATCAGTCTGAGCCCAGGCCTGGCCATTTAAAGTAAATGAGAGCGCCAGTATTAGGGGAAGGAATTTCACTGAAGGTACCGCCGTAACTGTCATCTGCGCTTATCAAAAAACGATTTTACCCCTTCTGACCGCTTTCAGCCATAAGGGGTAAAAAATAGAGCTTAAATAGAGCTTATGTAAGCTTCTGGTAAACCGCAGCGGCGTTATTCGCCCATGATTTTAATGCCGCACCGGCGCAGCATTCGTGTTGTTAAAACCAGTGGCAAACCAATAATATTTGACGGTGATCCTTCAATTTTATCAATCATAAACGCGCCAATTCCTTGCAGGGCATAAGAGCCGGCTTTGTCCATCGGCTCTTTGGTATCGACGTAAGTTTCGATTTCACTTAGCGACAGCGAGCGGAATTCCACAGAAGCGATTTCGACATCGTGATGAGCACTTGCTGACCCATTATTTGCCTGCGCAGATACAGATAGTATATGCACCCCTGTGTAAACCTGGTGGCGGTGCCCTTCCAGTCGGCTGAGCATGGCAATGGCGTCTGTGCGATCGACTGGTTTGCCTAAAATGTCACCTTCGAAAACTACGATGGTATCGGCGGCGATGATCACAAGATCTTGTCGGGCCGGTTCTCCTCCCCTGGTTTGTATGAGCGATTGCACCCGTAAAGCCTTGCTTTCGGCCAGCTCGGCTACCACCTGGGCCGGAGTGTGCCCAACTTCGACTATTTCGTCGAGGTCGCTAGGAAAAATTTCGAATATTAGGCCAAGGTTTTTCAAAAGTTCGATGCGCCTGGGAGAAGCGGACGCCAGAACGATTCGCGGTTGCACTGCATCTGGTATCATTTTAGAACTCCTGGCCGGTAAAATCGCCCGGTATTTTATAAATTTGCAGCCGTCGATTGCCGCGATCACAGACGAATATTAGGCCGTACTGATTGTCGATTGCTAAGTCTGAAGGATTGACCAGTTGGTCATTAGCGCTGCCTTTCTCGCCAAAAGTATAAAGCAATCGACCGCCGGCATCGAAAACAGAAAGTCTGTTGTTGAATGAATCACAGACATAAATGCGATCAAAACGATCTACCGCTACTGAGCGAGGAATATTCAGTTCTTCGGGACCGCTGCCTTTGCCTCCGAAAGTTCGCACCACATTGCCGAGTTTATTAAAAACGAATATTTTAGAAGAACCATAATCGGCCAGATAAAGTTGATTCAAGCGGTCAATGGCAAGGCCTGCAGGCAGTCGTATTTGAGCCTGGTCGCCTGCTTCGAGTGGTGCGTAAGCACTTTTGGTTTTGAGATCGAGATCGGTGCGTCCACTAACCGAGCGCAGCCAGACACCTGTTTCAGGTTGAAAAATTTGCACGCAGGCATTGGCTGAGTCAGAAACGTACAGCAAACCGCTGGAATCAATTACCATACCCGCCAGGCCTGAGTCTTTGGCCTGGATATTTTTGAACTCGCTTAAATAAGCACCTAGCCCGTCGAAGATGCGAATGTACTGGTCACTAGCATCGCAGGCAAAGAGTCTGCCTTTCATATCGAAAGCCAGACCGCCGGGGCGAGTGATGCTACCGCATCTTGTGCGACTGCTTTCAGGGTCGACACCCTTGGCCGGTTTATAGGCAATTTCATAAAGCCAGCGCAGAGTCTGAGCAATGTTGGCACCATCGTAGGCAAAAACATTGATTGTGCGAGTGACCGCGTCGGCTATGGCCAGTCTTCCGCCTTTACACGTGACGGCAGCCGGTTCTTCAATGCGTTTGCCTGAGCCTTGTTGAGTCACTGTCAATAAATGCTTCAGCGCTGTTTGTTGCGGCTTGTGGGCCGGCGCAATCGGTGCCACTACCGCTGGAGCTGCTTGTGAGGCCGCAGGCAGTGGATGGTTTGCCGGAGCTGGAGGAGGAAGAGCTGGAGGGGGCGCGGAAAAATTAGATAGGGCCATACCGGCAGAAGTGGCCATGGGGTCAGCTAAACTTGAAACACGAAATTCATGCCTGGTAACGCTGTTTTGATTGAGGCTATCTGAGCTATCTGAGCTATCTTCCAGAGCTCCATCTATAGAAGTGATGCCGAATTGGGTTTTCACCGGTCGGAAATTTTGCGCCGGCAAATTATCATAACTGTGGCCCGATCTGTCTGCTAACGTGGCCACTGAATTTTTCACAGCTTCGGGCAATTTAGCAGAGAAGTCTTTGACAAATTCGGCTACGGAACGGTAGCGTTCTTTAGGTAATTTACGCATGGTCCGAGCCACACTGGTGGAGATTTCTACAGGAATGGCCGGATCGATTATGTGCAGCGGTTTTTCTTCTTGCGAAACAATTTTCACGATCGTGGCGGCGATACCGTCGGCGGTGAACGGTGTGGCACCACTTAAAGCTTCATAGCAAACTACACCCAGCGAAAAAATATCCGCCCGGTGGTCAACGCTTTTTGCGTCTTGCAATTGTTCAGGAGAAACATAATTGAGCGTGCCCATCATGATGCCGGTCTTGGTCAAGTTTGACTCTTCGTATTCGGCCGCCCGAGCAATGCCGAAGTCAGTCAGCTTAATGGTGCCGTCATGGAGAATAAAAATATTGTCCGGTTTGACGTCGCGGTGCACTATATTCATTGAATGCGCCAGAGCCAGCGCTTCACCCACTTGTGCCAGCACTGGATAAAGCTGTTCTACGGTGAGCTTGCCGCCACGCCTGGCTAAATCTTTGCGCAAGCTGTCGCCGTCGAGAAATTCCATCACATAGTAAAAACTGTCTCCCTCAATGCAAATATCGATAACATCGACAATGTTTGGATGCTTGAGGCGCGCAATTGTGTACGCTTCACGTTTAAAGCGGTCTTTAAATTCGGCCTTTTTCTCAGGGGCGAGATTTTCTAATACCAGTTTTTTCACCGCAACAAACTTGCCGGTATCGGGATGAACAGCGCGGTAAACAATACCCATGCCGCCTCGCCCAATCTCACCCAGTAGTTCGTAGCGGCCGCACCGATTTAGACTATCTGAGTTCATGGAGAATTTTTTCTGCTTATTCGACGACGAAAACGAACTCCGTTTTACCGAAAGTCAGTCTGTCTCCTGGAGCAATTTGCCGGCGTTCGCTCAAGATTTCGCCATTCAAAAGGGTACCGTTGGTTGATCCCAAATCTTCCACCCAATAGGCGCCCTGCATTTGTAAGACCCAGGCGTGGTGGCGCGAAACATAGTGATCACTGGTGACCGAGATGTTGTTTGTCTGGTCTCGACCAATCTTGCTGACCGACTGGTTCAACGCGAAACGTTCGTTGCTGAGTTTGTTGAAAAGAAATGCGGGTTTCATTGGTCTCACCTCTTTTCTAAATGCCGAGGCAGCTTGCTGGGGATCTTCTCTGGTATCGGCAGATGTTGGTTGGACAAGGCCCAGGTTCACAGTTCCACCGCAAACACCGCACTCTGCCCCTACACGCGCTAACGTCGCACCGCACCTTGCACATTGATTGATGTTGGCCGCCATATCACCGACTTAAGAACTATTTGCTGCCGTTGTCGGAACTCTCGTCGTGGAATTTGACCACAACAACAGTTACGTTATCGGGAGCACCACCGTCCAGTGTTAATTTCACCAATTCTTCGCAAAGCCCTTCAGGGTCAGTCAAATCTTTAACCGATTCGCCGATTTGTTCGTCGCGCAAGACTGTTGGCAAGCCGTCTGAACAAAGCACGACCCAATCGTTTGCATTGAGGTCGACAGGCGTGTGATCAATTTCAACTTTTTCTTCATGACCCAGGCAACGGGTGATTAAGTTTTTGTAAGGATTGATTCGGGCTTGCTCTTCAGTCAAGCGGCCGGCGCGAACCATCTCTTGAACCACTGAGTGGTCATTGGTCAATAATCTGGTTTTACCTTCCCGCACCAGGTAGGCTCGAGAATCGCCTACGTGGGCAATCTGCATGTAATTATCATCGGCCTGCACGGCAACCACTACGGTTGTGCCCATGCCTCTCACCGAAGCATCTTCCTCTGCCGAGTGCCAGACCGAGTGGTTCGCTGAATTAACTGTTTCAGTTAGCCATTTGGTAATTGCTTCTCTGTCTTTGGCCGGAGGAGGAGAATCTTTCCACTGTTGCTCGACGGCTTCCATAGCCAACTTGCTCGCTTTGGCGCCACCAACAGCTCCGCCCATACCGTCTGCGACGGCAAATACGCGATTGTCAGGACTCACGTAGAAATTATCTTCGTTCCTCTGACGCTGGCAACCCGCATCAGTTCGTGCCGCTGCACGCCATTTCAGCATTGTCTATCTCCGTCTCCCAGTCGACCTATTGGAACGCTTTCGATTAGCCATCCCCAGTGGTCTTACTATTTGCCAAATAATAATAGCCACCATTACACCATTTCCAATCAAATAATACTCTGTATATTGCCTGGCATTAGTTGTCGATGTTATGCCCCAGAAAACCAGAGACAACGAAAACCACGCCAGAGCAGTCCATAGTAAATTTACCCGATTTTTGGCAAGACTCTTAACCTCTCTATCCAAAATATAGATTTGAGTTTCTAACTTTCGGATCTCTTGGAGTCTTCTTCCATGCTCTTTCTGTAATTCTAGCTCAGATTGGCTGACGGAGCCGCTTTTCAAACCAGACTTTGACTTCATTCCTCTTGGCAAAAGCTTGGCGCCATCGTCAGAAGTGCCACTGCTGGAGAAAAGACGCACCAGGCCTTCGTCGCTAAAGACTCCTTTTTGACCAAAAAGTTTTCCGCGGGTGAGATAACCCAGGGCAAAATAGGCCTGCGCAGGATTGGCCAGAGCCCACTTTTTCACAGAGGGTTTAGCTGCCTCCACAAAAGAAAAATTGGGATGGAGACTGCGGGCAATGCCTTCTAGAGACGATCCTGTACGCAATAGATAGGCCAGGCTGGGGGGTAATTTTAGTGAGCGATCCATGGCAATCTGGTCGATGTCATGTTCCAGATCGCTAAAATCCAATTCTTTTATCTGCTTGCCTTTGTAATACTCAATAAATGGCTGCACAGCACGCACCATCGTCTCTTGTTTAGCCCCTTCTTGAACGATGCCCAGGGTAACTAGATTTTTTATTAGCTCATCCGGGTGAACATTTATCACAGAAGCGATACATCCGAGAATGGCTTCGCGTTGAGATAGGCTGATTTCGCCCACCATGCCGAAATCATATATAACGATGTGACCATCCGGACCCACCGCTAAATTGCCGGCATGTGGATCGGCGTGGAAAAACCCATGCATCAAAACTTGTTCCATATAAGCGGAGACAAGGTTATTGCCGATGGCTACCGGGTCTATACCCTGTTTGATAATTTCTGCTTTATTGTCGATTTTGACCCCCGGCAAGTACTCCAGGGTGAGCACTTTGCGTCCGGTGAGCTTCCAGTAGACTCTGGGAATGCGCATAGACTTTTGATCTTTGAGAATTTGCCTGATGCGATCAGCATTGCGACCTTCTTTCAGATAATCGATTTCTTCAAAAAGCGTTCGTCCAAATTCGTCGGATAGAGCCAGCCAACCGCTCCAGTCTTGTTTCGGTCGAATCACGGGACCGATGCGAGCGATAAAACGCATGTAGCCAAGATCGCGATAAAAAATATCGGCCAGATCGGGGCGCTGCACCTTCACCACCACCGGGCGGCCATCTTGTAAACGGGCTCTGTGCACCTGACCAATGGAAGCTGAGGCTATCGGTGTCTCTTCGAATTCTTTGAAAAGTTGTTCCGGAGCTGCTCCCAGCTCGCGCTCAATCGTGCTGCGCAAGGCGTCAATGCCGAAAGGCGGCACTCTGTCTTGCAAAGAGACAAGTTCGTCGGCTAATTCTTCAGAGATAATATCTTTGCGCACAGAAAGAAACTGGCCAAGTTTGATAAATGTAGCACCCATCTCTATCAGTGCTTGTTTCACCAGCCGGGCGTTGCGACGCCGTGATTCGTCAGCCGGCCGTTTTTTGTTTCTTGTCCCTACCAGGCGGTCCATAGCCGCTGCTGAAGCCAGTAGAGAAAGTGTGGAAAGACTTTTCCAGAAGCGTTTGTCGCGTAGTAAAACTTTGAGACGAATGGCTTGGTCGGCCAGAGCCGGATCGTAGCCACCGTGGACAAGTTTAGGCTCATCGTCGCTCTGAGCGTCAGAAGCGGAGGCCACAGGGGCAATAGATGCTGGCTGAGGGTCGCTCATGCATGACCACGGTTAGAACCGATGATGAAATTGAATAACGTATCGGAGGTTAAAGGTTGAGGAATGAGATAGTTTGAGAAAGTTCAAACCGGTGATTTCTGTTTGATGTCGGCGATTTCTGCTCTTAAGGTCGCAATCTCAGCTCGCAGTTCGTTGATCTCGGTTGAGTCACCAAGAGCACCGAGAGAAAAATCAGCAACCTGACGGCGAATTTTCTCGCGTACTTGTCCTTCCAGAACATCAGACCGTTGCCAGATATTCTGGCTGGTTTCGTTGAGCAATTGCTTGACTTTATCGCGAGTTTTTTGCACACGATCCGATTCACTGGATTTATATTCGCCGGCTTTGGCGGTAAAGGTGTCAAGTGCGTCCTCGACGCGTTCTCTGGCCACTTCGAAGGCGGCGCTGGCTAAGAAGAAAACCTTGATCAACGGTCGCAACACTTTCCCAACCTCTAGTATTCAGTATGTAAGGGCTTTTTCAAGACAAAAACCAAGCCAAGATTATACACTAAGGTATCAACACTATATGCTCACGGTCGGCTCAACTACGTACATTGTCACAAAGCTGAAACGTAGTTGTAGACTCGACCTGAGTAAAACGCTCAACATAAGCGAGATCACTGGAGGATTTTGTGTCATCACCCAAAGTCAGTAGCAATGCGGTTGTCGAAAGCAACGGCGTCAAGCGCAGTCGAGCGGTTACTTTGATTTATTGCCCAATTCATCTGGGTGGACCACATGCGGGAGTGGCTCTTGGGCCCGGAGCGATGAAGGTGGCCAGGCTTGTCAGTCGCATTAAAGCCCTGGGTTATACGGTGCAGAAAGAAGTGTCTGTCACTGTGCCGGAGGTGCTCACCTGGTGGGAGAAAAGTACTGAACCGAAACACAGCCGCTGTGTGCCCGAGATTGCTAATGTCAGTCAGGCAGTGGCGGAAGCTGTGGAGCAAGCACTGGAAAACGATACCATAGCCATTACCATTGGCGGTGACCATTCTCTGGCAATCGGCAGTATTGCCGGAGTTTCCAACTATTATCGCAAGCGTAAAGAAGAATTTGGTCTTGTCTGGTTTGACGCGCACGGCGACATCAATACCCCAGATACTTCGCCCAGTGGCAATGTCCACGGCATGCCCTTCGCTATTTCGCTTGGTCAAGGTGATGAAAGTCTGGTTAAGCTCAACGGTTTTTCGCCTAAAGTGCAGCCGCGCCGCTGTGCCTTAATCGGCATTCGCGATCTTGATACCGCCGAAACTGATCTTGTAAGGCAGTCAGGCGTGTTGCCTTTTACCATGCGAGATGTTGATGAACAGGGAATTAAGAGCATCACAGACCAGGCTTTAAAATCAATCGGCGCCGACATTCAAGGCCTGCATGTCTCATTTGATCTAGACGTAATTGATCCGGATGTGGCACCAGGAGTCAGCACCGACTCGCGCGGCGGTTTGACATATCGTGAAAGCCATTTTGCTCTAGAGCTTCTGGCCGATACAAAAATGGTGCGCTCCATCGACATCGTCGAACTTAATCCTACTTTAGACATCAAGAATCGCACTGCCGAGCTGGCCGTAGACCTAGTGCAGTCGGCCCTGGGCAAGAATATTCTCTAGCCTCCGCCAGGGCGGCTAAAAAAAACTCGCTAAATACTCGACAAGATTAGCAATCGATACTATACTTACGTATGGTTGAGCAAATTGAGGTCGGAGATTTAAGTGCTAGATTCAGAAAAGCCGCTGCCGGCCAGACAACAAGATGTGCTTAATTTGATCGTCAAATTGAGCGACGAACATGGTTATCCGCCCACTCTGGCTGAGCTGGCTACTGCGCTGGGTCTGAAAAACAGAATGACGGTGCACCAGCATGTGGCGGCACTGAAGAAAAAAGGTTTGGTTCACTGGGAGCCGGGCTTAAACCGCTCACTGCGCGTACTGGCCGAAGGTCTCAAGCATTGTCCCGGTGCCGGCGATTTACTTGAAGATAAACAAAATGACGGCTCAGCTCTAGTGGTGTCTCTAGACAGTCGGCGTCAGGCTAACAACCTATCGACCAGCGTCAGTGCCAATGCACCGGCCAGAGGAATTCCTATGGCCGGCGCTATTGCCGCCGGTCAACCGATTGATGCTTTAGAAGGCCGCGACTATTTAGACATCGACACTCGCTATAGCGAAGCGGGATGCTTTGCCTTGCAAGTCAAAGGCGAGTCTATGATTGAAGACGGCATTTACGACGGCGATTTTGTCATCGTCAAACCTAATCCTTCGCCCAATAATGGTGAAGTAGTGGTGGCACTGCTGGAAGACGGCAGCGCTACATTGAAGCGTTTCTTTAAAGAGCGTGGCGGATACCGCTTGCAGCCTGCCAACAGCGAAATGGAACCAATTTTTGTCGCCGGCAATCAAACTCTGACTATCCAGGGCACAGTGGTGGCACTTTTCCGTAAAATGTAAGCGGCACGCAGAATTACGTGTTGAAAAGCTGTTTCATCGGTTTGGGCATGGGCTGTGAAGTATCTACTTCTACAGTTTTTTCTTGCTCATACTTGACCAGACCGGGCTTGTCCTTAGCTAATTTGCGCACGTGTTTGCACTGGGTGTAAACAACGCGCACTTTTGCCCCATGACTGGCTTTAGAAAGTCTGGCGGCAATTTGTGCCGCTTCTAAAATCGTGGTCATGGGCGGCTCTTGTTTTGACGACGGAATGCGAATGAGCACATGAGCACCACCCTGCCCGAGCACGTGGAACCACAGATCATTGGGCTGCGCCAGACGTGATAGGAGATAATCGTTTTCCATGCGATTGCGACCGACATAAATAGTCCAACCGTCGCTTGAATTGACTGAAAGAATCTTGCTGTCATTACCCTTTTTCGCTTTGGCCTTTGGCTTAGCAATCTCATGAGCTTTGCGACCAGTCAAATTTTCTTTTAAAGTACGCAGCTCAAAAATATCTTTGGCACCATTGATTTTGATCAGATGGCCTTCGAGCATGGCTTTGCGAGCAGTGGCTTCATTGACAGACTGGCTGGCTGTGGAGTGTCTTGCTCTCGATTTTGCATAATGGCGATAGTACATCTGCGCATTCTGGGCACCAGTTAAGGCAGCATTGAGTTTGATTAAAACCTTTCCGCCATTACCGAAAAGATCATCGGTCTCAAGCACTTCTTGCCCAGGTTTGATTTCGGTCAAATTCGCTAAAATCAAGTCGCCCAGTTTCTTTTGCAAGTGCACATCAGCACCGGGCAAAACGTGCTGCTCAGCCATTCTCATGCGGGCATCGATCTTTGAAAGCTCCAGGGACAGGTCTGCGCGCAGACGTTCGCGCAGTTGATTGGCTTGCTCCGTTAATTCACAGGCACGGAAGTATTCTTCAATCAAATCATTTACAGAAGGCAGCGACTTGATTGGTGCCGTGGTGGGATACCAACCTAAAACCGAATAGCGGCTCAAGTCAGTGAATAAAAACGGTCGGTAGTTGTCGTTGGCCCTCAGGGCTTCAATGCGCTGCCAGAGCTTCATGCCCGCATCTTCTACCGCCAGTGCTTTAGCGGTTTCAGAGAACAGGCCGCTGGCCAGCACAAGCTCTTCGCAGAGGTGTCTGCCGGCTCCGGTGAAGGTGGCAATGATCCATTGCTCAATGGTGAGCGGTGGCACCTCCCCTGGTGGCAGGGCGAGATTTTCTAGTGTTTTAAACTTAAACTGACCGAACAGTTGCATGAAATTTTCTTGATTGACCGTATAAAGACTGGGCCGATCTTGCGCCGGTGGCCGCTCGTAACGCAGTGTAGGAGCGATTTCTCTTTGCCTGCTCATATCTTTAGTAACATTGTGAGAAGCAGCAATAATTTTGCCGCTTTCTTTTTCCCAAAAAATCAGATTGCTATGGCGACCCATAATTTCGGCAGTAAGAATTTTGATTGATTGAGTGCCCACTTCATCAACGCATGAAAAAACAAGATCGATAATGCGCTCACCGAGCGGTTGATCCGCAGCAATTAAAGTGGCGGCGGCCAGATGCTTGCGCAGCAGCAGACAGAAATTAGGCACCGAATTGCCGCTGCCATAGCGAGAAACGTAGCGGTCGGTGGCCGGGTCGACTTTTTCACGCTGATTTTCACGCTGACCGTCACGGCTGCTCTTGACCGTCTGGTTCATTTGCACAAGGCACATGCGGCCATGAATAGATTGAGCTGAAATAAACAGGCTGGTTACGCCGGTTTTGCCCCTGAGCGTGAGCAAGACTTCATCTCGGCCGAGCTGGTTAACCCGGTCTACTTTTCTGTTGACGATGAGTGGGCGGGCTTCCGCCAGCACTGCTCGGATGGATAAGGCGTCGAATGGTTGCATGGTGAGTCATTGTGATGTTTAATAGCTGACAATTTATCAAACTCGCGGGGGTTTTATATGAACACCGGCGAACCGCTTACAAAAATCGGTCAGAAAGAAGACGGTTCCAATCATCGCCTCAAAATGGGCAATTTAATCGTATTGACTGGACCTTCAGGGGTCGGCAAGGGCACCCTTGTCGAGCTGGTTATGGCTCAGGTGACCGGCCTCGTGCGTTCCGTCTCCGTTACCACCAGGGCACCCAGACCCGGTGAGGTGGAAGGCGAATCATATTTTTATCGAGATCTCGATACTTTTCAGAAAATGATTCAGCACGATGACTTTATGGAGTGGGCCGAGTTTGCCGGCAATTATTACGGTACGCCTAAATCTTGGGTCAATGAACAGTTGCGGGCCGGGCTCGACGTTTTGCTCGAACTGGAAGTGCAGGGCGCCAGGCAAATTCACGCCCAGTACCCTAAAGCTGTGCTGATCTTCATTTCGCCGCCCAATTTCCGAGAGCTGGAAGGCCGCCTGCGGGCCCGCGCCACGGAGACTGCCGAAATTATTCTGGTGAGATTACAGAAGGCTAAACAAGAATTACAAGAAAAAAATGTATTTCAATATGAAGTGGTGAATGACAAACTCGAGGACGCAGCCATTAATCTGGCCCATATCGTGTATGCTGAACGTCTCCGCAGCAGTAATTTTGAGGGCAACCTTCTCACATGAGTACAACTAGAATTCTTGACCAGCTTCTCAAAGAGAACGTCAACCGGTATGAACTGGTTCTCCGTGTCGCCCAAAGAGCCAAACAAATTAAGAACGAAACTCGCGAACAGCATAAAACTGCCAATGCCGTGATTCAGGCTTTGCAAATGGTAGCTGCTGAAGGCGACGGAACGATTTTGATCTCCCCATCGGGACAATATATGTACTAAACCGGCTTTCTCAGCGGGTTTGTCAGATTTTTCATTTAAAGCGCCCCATACTCTGGCGGCGCTTTAATTTTCGCTGATATATCTTGGAAACCTCCCGGCCATGGGAGAATCCACATTGTCAAAGCGCTAAGCGGGCCTTAAACTCTTTTTGTTGATACTTCCAACAAGAGACCTGACGAGATGGATTTCTGGGCAACTCTACTACTGTTTGCATTCATGGCCGGCATCATGGGATGGACCATGACGCCTTTCATCAACGCCGTTTTATGGTACTGCGACTGGCAGGACGGCACGGACATCAACTGGGGCCTGGATACCGCCTTCTCTGTAGCCGTACCCTTCGCCTGGATGTTTTCCATTTTCGAAATTATTATGCTCTACGCACAATAAGAAGCGCATCACGCCTTCTTTACCGCCGACAATCAAGGCAAGTTCAGCCAGAATATCCGCCGCCGCAGACAAATCGAGCGCCTGGGTGAGGCGGTTGCGAAAAGGCGCAGCACCGCTGATGCCTTTGGTGTAATTGATGGTGTGGCGGCGCGATTCATTGATGCCCACGCGCAAACCTTTGTATTTCACCAGGCCGACGCTGTGCAAATAGGCGCAGATGAGCTTCTCTATGTCATCCGGAGCTTCGTCTAAGATACCGGTGTCGAGATATTTAGTAATGCGGGGAATGAGCCAGGGATTACCCAAACTGCCGCGGGCCACGGCCACACCGTCGCAACCGGTGATTTCCAGCAATTTCAAAGCGTTTTCCGGCGAGAAAACGTCGCCGTTGCCGAAAACGGGAATGCTAAGGGCCGCCTTTACCTTCGCGATCGCGCTCCAGTCGGCGGTTCCCGAATAGAGCTGAGCGCGGGTGCGCCCGTGGACAGTGACCATCGAAGCGCCAGACTCTTCCACCATTTCGCCAAACTCAACGGCGTTGCGATTGCTGTCGTCCCAACCGAGTCTGAACTTCACTGTCACCGGAATTTTAACTGCGCTTTTGACTGTGCTGATAATCTCGCGCGCCAGCTCAGGCTCGCGCATCAGGGCGCAGCCGTCTTTGCCTTTGGTGATTTTAGGCACCGGGCAGCCCATATTGATGTCGACAAAGTCAGCGCCGCGCTTCTCTGCCAGCTGAGCGGCAAAGGCCATGACGTCGGGCTCGTGTCCGAAAATTTGAATGCCGATGGGATGCTCGTTTGGCAACAAGTCCATGATGCGCGATTCTGGCTTAGCTAGAAGGGCCCGCGAACTGACCATCTCAGTGGACATCATGCAATCGGGATCGATGCGCCTGACGATATCGCGAAAGACCACGTCGGTGACACCGGCCATGGGTGGCACATAGACGCGGCTATTAAGGGTAAAGGGACCAATTTTGACAGGCATACTTAAGCTAGCTGCAACCGCAGACCGACACTGACAGGACATATTAGAGTTTACAAGAAGAAGCTCTATTGGTGTGATTTTAAGCACTGATTGTGATCAATAACAAATATCCCAAATTTGTTCTCCCGGTGCAGCGAGGCCAAAAGTGCGTGAGAATATGTTGGTGCAGACCAATACGCTCAAGAGCGATTAACGGAGAATTTTTGAAGACTGCTTATTTCGATTGTGCTTTTGGAGCTGCCGGCGACATGTTAGTGGCCTCGTGCCTTGATGCCGGAGCCTCGTTGGCTGTGCTCGAAGCGCAATTGGCTTTACTAGATTTGCCAGAGCATAGTTACAAACTGGCGAAGAGTGCAGTCAATCGCTGCAGTATCGTCTCCTGTAAATTTGATGTGCATTTGCTCAATGAAGATGTGCCATGCAAGTCTGATCATAATCATGATCATCACGACGATCATAATCATCACGATCACGACCACGACCACCACGATCATGATCAGGCTCATGCGTCTGATCACGGACATGACCACGGACACGTCCATGAGCATGATCACTCACCTGAGCACCACGGAAATCATTCTCACAGCCACGACATGGAGCGTCCGCTCACAGAAATATTGGCACTAATAGACGCCTCCGCTCTGCCTGTAGCAGTGAAAAAATTGGCTGCAGATATCTTCAGAAAACTTGGTCTGGCCGAATCGCAAGTTCACGGCGTGGCCCTTGATCAAATTCATTTTCACGAAGTGGGAGCAATCGATGCCATCGTAGACATCGTCGGCTTCGCCATCGCGTACCACGAGCTTGGCATAGAAAAGTCTTACGTTTCGCCAGTGCCCCTTGGTGGTGGCACTGTCAAAACAATGCACGGACTTTTCCCTGTGCCTGGCCCCGCTGTTTTGAATTTGCTCAAATCTGCAAGAGCTCCCATTCGGCAGTTCGATGTGCAATATGAATGTCTCACCCCCACAGGGGCCGCTATTCTTGCTACTATCGCCCAGGGCTGGGGAGCGCATCCGGCCTTTAACCATGTTGATGCCATCGGATATGGTGCCGGCACCATCAATCCAGATGGTCATCCTAATGTGGTGCGTTTGATTATTGGTGAAAGCTCCGGTCGCGTTGAAAAAAATAGCGACTTCGCTCAAATTGATACCAACAGTCAACCGGCCTCTTATCGCTCTGAAGTTGTGGCAGTGCTCGAGTGCAATCTGGACGACTGTTCACCGCAAATTCTTGCCCATGCAGTTGAAAGTCTGATTGAATCAGGTGCTCTCGATGTCGCAATCACACCTCTAACTATGAAAAAAGGCCGCCCTGGTCACAAACTATCGGTGGTGGCAACACCGGAAGATTGCCGACGCTTGCAAGAGCTAATCTTGAAAGAAACCACAAGCCTGGGAGTGCGTAGTTATTTCTGCGAAAGGATCGTGCTCGAGCGCGACTTTCAGGAAGTCACCCTGGGTGACGGACCCAGTATTCGCATCAAAATTGGTCGCGATTTAAACGGTCGCATTATCAATGTTCATCCCGAGTATGAAGATCTAGTCAATTATTCCCGCACGAGCAATACTTCACTCAAAGATGCATTGCTGCTAAGTTTGAACGCTGCCGCCAGTCACATAGAAAGGTCTAAGATCGATGGGTAAAAATATCTGCAGAGCTCTCTTGCTTCTTATTTGTGTGGCAAGCAACTGGCCGGCTCAGGCCAGCGCCAGTGGCAATCTCGATTCGGCCTTACACCGCTCACGCGTGTTCGCCTCCCATCAAGGTGCTCGGGTGAAGTTAATTGATAAGCAAGCATTAGTAGAAGTTTTTCACATGCCCGCAGACCAAACGGCGAGGCGCAAGGCCGCCATTAGCGCCGCTCGGGTGCTAGTTAATTACGCACCGGCACAATTTGCGACAGTCTCGGTCAAATTTTACGATGGGGCAAATACATCTAGCTATACTGATGTGATTGTAAACGCTCGCGATATCACTTCACTTTCAGCCGGTTCCACTACCATTGATGAACTGGCTGCGAATGTGCCGGTGGTTGATATCGTTGCTGGTGACAATCAGGCATCTATGTTCAACAAATATTTAGGCGCAGCAGAGAAACAAATTGACCAGGGGCATTTCTGGGAAGCAGAACAAATTGTCGACTCCACGTCACGTGCTCACGGCCTGCCGAGCGAGGCTGCCGGGCGATTCACTAAAGATATGATTAGCCTGGCCGATGGCTTTGATAATTGGGGAGACCCTGAACGCGCAGAAAAAGTATTACGCAAAATCATTGATCAAAGAGATGGCGCCAATAGCTTAAGCGATAGTGACGCCGACCGTTCCATTCGCCATCTGGTGGATTTACTGATTGACGGCAAACGCTATAAAGAAGCGGAAGAATTGCTGTCTAAGCTTTTAAATAATCCCTCGCTTTCGCAAAGCGCAAATCCGCAAGCCTACGCTAACAATCTTGAGCGTCTGGCTATCTGCCATATTCGCACCAGTCAGTATCCTCAGGCCGAAGCCGAGCTCAATCAAGT
>JADYXQ010000144.1 GCA_021772135.1 Candidatus Obscuribacter sp. | reverse complement strand
TCGCGTCAAGACCTAAGGTAGGAGCCGGATGCGGGAAAGCCGCTAGTCCGGATCTGTGCGGGGTGGGGAGGGGCAACCCTCCTCCCTACCGCGATAGACCAGCAAATCGCCTGGCGAGCCCTTGGCTAAAAGGTATAACGACTATCCACCGCCGACGGTACCACCACATCTACACCAAAGGCCTCGATAAGAGCACATTGTGCGCGCCAACCGGTACAGTGTGCCGGTACTATTTCCTTTAGCGAAAATGATTTAAAATGCTCAATGGTGTCAGGGATAATCGCTTCCAGAGTGTCGACCAGATGCAAGCTTCCGATTAATCCATATATAGGAATGCCGGCGAACCTGGCCTGCAAACCGAAAAGAACATTTACAATGCCGGCATGCGAGCAAGAGCTGAAGACAATCAGCCCTTTGTTCTTGACGTGCACTGCTAGATAACGCTCGTCCATCAGCAGCGGGTCAGGAAGCCATGGTGCGTGCTCTGACACGCGGCCCAGATGATCCTGCCGTCCCTTTTCGAACGTGGTGACTCGAGCTATTTCGCCACTGAGATAGAAATAATTATCGAGCAAACTGCGCTCATCGCTCACTTCACCCGGCGACCACCAGCCGTTATTTTCTTCATTACCCCTAGCAGTGCACCCATGTGATCCCAGTGGCCATGAGAGATAGCCACTTCTTCTACGTCATCAAGAGTTACTCCCAAGTTTTCACAATTGCGAAGGAAAACCGCTGCCTCAGGGCCTGCGTCAAAAAGAAGCATGTGGTGCGTTTCACCACAGTACGCATCAACATTACTGAAAAGCCGAGCTGGGCACAGCAAAGGGTGGTGCCTGAAATTTCTTTAGCACCGGCATTAATAGCGTTATTGAACTCAGGAGAGACATGAGCAGGTTTGCTGGATGTCTGGCGTCTGGTTGTCTACCAATATGTCCCCGATTAATTTATCAATTTACTCCAGTACTGCCATGCCTTCTCCTCTATTTTAAAATACAAGATATTCAAGTTGTCGTCCCTTTAACAATTCAATCGGTAGACTAGTCAACAAGTCGAACGCTTGAACTGTTTAATTAACGACTTTACGAATGTGCGAATACATGTTCATACGTATATACATATTTACGTACACTGATACATAAGACCATTTCATAGTTCGACAAGCTTCTCTAAACAAAAGCTGTGCCTACCATAGCAATTCTATTCCAACAGCTATTTATTTCTTCTTCGGCAGTTCAACGGCATAAGCCTTGAGCTCTTCTAACGTGACAAACTGAAGCGTTTGAGCGTGAGTAGAAGCCAATACAACCTGGGGTGCCTTGTCGTCTTCCAGAGCTTCGGCCCAGCGAGCAGCGCAAAGGCACCAGGCGTCGCCTGCCTTCAAGCCGGGAAATCCGTAAATTTCATTTGGCGTAGAAAGATCATTGCCTTTTGATTTCGAATATTGCAAAAACTCGTTTGTGATCACGACACAAACTGTGTGCACACCGTGATCTTCAGAGCTTGTAGAGCAATATCCATCGCGAAAAAAGCCCGTTACAGGGTTGTGACAACAGGGCTCGAGATTGGTGCCGAGTACATTTTTTATTACACTCATCTAGCTATTCTCGCTGTCTTTTTTAACGTCTTTTATGTCAATCTCTGCATTTATAACATCAACATTAGTCTCAACTTTTATCTCATCACTAGCAGGCTCGGCTTTAACCACTTCGCTGGTAGCAGCAGGCATGTCTAGAGGATCTGGGGCCGTTAGCCCCTGACTGACGAGTAGACTGCGCACCGGATCTAAGACCAACAACGGCATGCGGAATTGATGAACACTTTTATCACGTGTGAGAATAGAAACCGTGCCACCACCGACAGTGCTCAAATAATTTATCGATTCAATTTGAGGCCGTTGTATACTGACTCTGGTAGCGCCGAACCAGGCCGAGAAAGATTCCGGCACAAAGACGATGCGAGTATCAGTTACCACAAATCTGCCTGGCTTGTCTTTATAGAAAGTAAGAAAGAACGATTTTAAAACAACTTCGCCTTCTTGGGGTTTAAACCTTGAGCCGGCGAAAAGTACGGCAAAAATGGCTGCGAAAGCCAAGAAGACTGATGCCCAGGCAGTAAGAAACATGCCGAGAAAATCATTCCACGACTCTTGTACTCTGAGAAAATTTGACTTAACTACTTCAGAAACACCACCCATGGTGTCACCGTTTTGAGTCAAAGCATAACCTAAACGGCCGTGAGCAATTGAACTTTTAGGGGCAACTTTGACGGCATTACGACAGGCCTCAATTTGGCCGGCTTTGTCATTTAGTTTGCCCAGGGCCGAAGCCAGGCCAAGGTGGGCCGTAAGGTTGGTAGGAGCTATCTTCAAAGCCTGTCTGTATATATCACCCGATTTTTGATATTCGCCCTGCATTCCCTTAACGGCCGCCAAATTCGAATAGGATGTGGCGTTAGTAGGATCAAGTCTCACCGCTTCACTTAATTCGACAGCCGCATCATTGAGATTGCGTTTGCCGGCCAGAGCGCGACCAAGAACTGAATGGGCCGGTGCGTAATTGGGCCGCAAAGCAAGGCATTTCTTAGCGTGATCGATGGAAACGTCGTAGTTGTTTTGCCGTCCTTTAAATAGAGCCAGCAAATAGTGTGCATCAGCGTTTTTGGGGTTGACTGCAATGGCTTGAGAAAGGTAATCGCAAGCAACATCATAACGATCGTCGCTTTCCGCACTCCGGGCCTTGGCCATCAAAATCACATCGGCGGGCTGGTTTGCCGATTGAATAGTTTTTGAATCAGGGACTTTTGCCTTGCTCTGTGCACCAGACGGTAGCAACCCAGATGTATATAAAGTCATGCACAAACTAGATATAAGAAATGCGGCTTTGATTCGATGTGAAGGATAGCCAATAGGAGTTGCCGATGTTTTTTCGAGCACGGTCTTACCTTATTAAATGGCGCTACTACTGGCTATAGAGTACACGCAAATGGCGAAAAATAGTCAGCACCTCAGCCCAAATCTAATTTTGCCACCAGAAAGAGCCTTGCGCTATTGGCAACCCGGGCCCTAAATGAACCAATGTGCCGCGGACAATTAGTAAATGTTGATCCTTTTAAGCCTATGGCCAGTCTGCTGTTAGTCTTTTTAGAGATGCAAGACCAGGTATATGGCGAAGGAGAGACATGGGACAAGTGATAGACAAGACCTACAACGGCGTGACCGTTCCACAAGGCGAAAAGATTACCTTCAAAGACGGTAAACCCGTTGTACCAAACAAGCCAATCATTCCTTTTATCGAAGGGGACGGAACCGGTCGTGACATCTGGAAGGCCAGCGTTCGCGTTATCGACGCAGCCGTGGCTAAAGCTTATGGCGGCAAACGCCAGATTGCCTGGTTCGAAGTTTTTGCCGGACAAAAAGCAAAAGACAATTTTGACGAATGGTTGACTGAAGATACTATCGCCGCTTTGAAAGAATTCGGTGTTGCCATCAAAGGGCCCTTGACCACCCCGGTTGGCGGCGGTATACGCAGCTTAAACGTGGCCTTGCGTCAAATCTTTGATCTCTACTGCTGCATACGCCCTGTGCGTCACTTTAAGGGCGTGCCATCCCCTGTGGTATCACCTGAAAAACTCGACGTAGTAATCTTCCGTGAAAACACTGAAGACGTCTATGCCGGAATCGAATTCGTAGCCGGATCGCCTGAAGCTCAAGAATTCATCGATCTTTGCGCTAAGCACGGCAAAACTGTCCGTCCAGAATCAGGCATCGGCATCAAGCCAATTTCCAAATTTGGTTCAGACCGCCTGGTTAGAAGAGCAATTGAATACGCCATTGCTCGCGGTAAGAAATCAGTGACTATGGTTCACAAAGGCAACATTCAGAAATTCACTGAAGGCGCCTTTAGAGACTGGGGCTACCAGGTAGGCGAAAAAGAATTCGCCAAAGAAATAATTTCCGAAGAAAAAATGTGGGCGGATCATGATGGCAAATTGCCAGCTGGCAAAATTCTATTGCAAGACAGAATTGCTGACTCCATGTTCCAACAAGTGTTGCTCAGACCTGATGAATACTCAGTGCTGGCCACCACCAACTTGAACGGCGATTATCTCTCCGACGCCTGTGCTGCACAAGTCGGCGGTTTAGGCTTGGCTCCAGGTGCCAACATTGGCGACAATTGCGCTATTTTCGAAGCTACTCATGGTACCGCACCGAAATATGCCGACAAAGACGTAATTAACCCAGGCTCGGTCATTCTTTCAGGCGCTATGATGCTTGAATTCATGGGCTGGACTGAAGCCGCCGATTTGATTACAGAATCAGTCAGCAAGACAATCATGCAAAAGAAAGTCACCTATGACTTAGAGCGTTTGATGGCTGGTGCTACCAAACTGAAAACCAGCGAATTTGCCAATGCTCTAATCGAGAACATGGGCTAATACACGTAACTTAGATTAGTTAGAGGGCGCAGATAATCTTGAAGATTCTGCGCCCTTTTGCTGACCATTTAGATTGAGGCTCAAATGTCGCTTGCCCATATAAGAGTGCTTGATTTTACTCACCTGCTCCCTGGTGAAATAGCCTCCACTCTGCTCTGTGACATGGGTGCAGAGGTGCTGCGTATCGAGCGCCTTGAGCCTACCTTAAACGAGCGTCTGCCACCGATAGTAGATGGTGAAAGCCTCTATTTCTGGAGCTTACACCGCAATAAACAGCGCATCAAAATAGATCTGAAAAGCGAAGCCGGTATGTCGGCCGTTTGTAAAATGGTCGAGAGCGCCGACGTATTAATTGAAAATTTTCGCCCTGCCGTGATGAACAGGCTTGGACTGGGTGCAGAAGCGCTGCAAGCGATTAACAACAAACTGGTTTATTGCTCCATCAGTGGCTACGGCTCCAAGTCACAGTGGAGCGCAAGGCCTGGTCATGATCTCAATTTTGTGGCCGAGACGGGAATTTTATATGAAACCCAGGATGAGAAAGGCACACCGGTGATGCCGGCAGTCTTCGTCTCAGACTATATGTCGGGGACTTATGCAGCACTGGCCGTCGTCGCCGCCTTGCTCGAGCGCGAACACACAGGCATTGGTAAAAAGCTTGAAATCAGTATGTTCGAAAGTGCGCTATCGGCCCTGGGCGTTAAAGGCACCATGAGCCTCTATCTCGGTCTTGATCCATCTGAGATTCATACCAAGTATCCGGACGCTCTGCCGAATCATCGCGTTTATCCTTGCCTCGACGGCCGCTATCTGGCTGTAGCCCCAGTCGAACCCGAATTTTGGACCAAATTTCTCACCCTCATTGATCGCAATGATTTGGCAGAAAAAGACGTTATCAAGCATCGTGAATTTCTCAGTACAGAAATCGCTGCGGTAATCAAAACAAAAACTATGGCAGATTGGGCGGAGCTCTTCAAAGACGCCAATTGCTGTGTGTCACCGGTGAACAAAGTCAGTGAGGCTGTCGATTTTCTACCGGAAGGACAGAGCCACATCGTGACATACATGGACCATAAAGGGCTTGGCAAAGTGCCTCAATTGAGTAATCCGATTAGACGTAATCAAACTAGGTCTGAGCGGGCAAGCAGTCAAGAACAAAACAACGGCAATGACTGGTCATGTAGCGATACAGTGGCTGAAACAGCGCTGGTGCTCAAATCAATTGGCCTCACTGACGAGCAAATTTTGGCGATGAAAGCTGCCGGCATCATCGCTCGCTGATTAAAAAGCGGTAAGATAGATGCTCACACTGATTATTGACCGAGGATGCCATGATCAAAATGCCTGACTTTGCCCTGCAGAGTTCTTATGACTACGAAACTTTTTTCCACCTGACCTTGAAAGTTGATCGCCTGGCAAAACTAATCGCTCATTATGAAATCTACAAAATGGTGATGGACGTGCCCGGTGCCATTGTCGAATGCGGTGTGTTCAAGGGCACGTCTTTTGTACGTTTCGCCATGTTTCGCGAACTCTTAGGCAATTATTTTTCCAGCAAACTTATCGCATTTGACGTCTTTTCCGATCAATATCCAGATACGCAATTTGCCGAAGACAAAGAGTATCGCGACTACTGGATCAGCACTGCCGGCCCCAGCTCTATTGCGCCAGAGCAGCTTGAAGAGGTGCTCAAGCGTCAGGACATCAAAAATTTTGAAATTGTCGCCGGTGATGTGCTTGAAACAGTTCCAAAATACGTAAAGGATCATCCCGGTTTAAAAGTTTCTTTGCTCAATGTGGACATCGATTTTGTTGAACCGACAAAGTGTGTGCTCGAACATTTTTGGAACAGAGTAATGCCCGGCGGCATTGTTTTACTTGATAATTATGCCGGCGAAGATGCAGGCGGGCACAGCTTACATGGCGATACCAAAGGCGTCGATGATTTCTTTAGAGACAAAGATGTAATCATTCAGAAGTTTCCTTTTGCCTCACGTCCCTGTTACATCATTAAGGACAACTAAATGCTGGCCGGTGTGATCAAATCTATCGGTGACACAGCCAGAGAATTTTCAGAACTGGAAAAGCTTTTTGCCGAGGACAAACAAGTCAGGCAGTTGGTTTTCTATGGTGAAAGCCCGATTCAATATCGCTATTATGAAGACTATATAGAATATATTCTCAAAAATTCGCAGCACCAGATTTGCTATCTTGCATCTGACCCCAACGATCCGATTTTTCAGAGCGAAAAAAAACGCATCAAACCGTTTTTCATCAAGAACACACTTAATGCAGTGTTCTCGCGCCTAGACAGCAAAGTTCTGATAATGGCCAATCCAGATTTAAACAAGGGTGCCGTCAAGCGTGCACCAGATTCGGTGCATCATGTTTACGCTTTTCGTGGTATCGCCAGTGTGCATCAAGGTTATCGGCTGGGTGCGTTTGATCATTACGATTCACTATTGTGTGTTGGCCAATATCAAGTAGACGAAGTACGCGAAACCGAGCGCATTTATAATTTAAAACCAAAACAATTGCCGGTTATTGGCTACCCGCTAGCAGAGCGGCTTTATCGCGAACATCAGCTTTTCAAAGCAGAAAGGCCACTTGCCAAACAAACAAACATTAAGCCAATTTGTCTGGTGGCGCCGACCTGGGATCCTTTTGGTCGCGCATCTATTTTTGACGCCTGTGCTGCGCCATTAATCGATGCGCTATCAACCACAGGCTTCGAGGTGTGGCTGCGTCCCCATCCGGAATTTGTCAAACGATATGCAAAGAAAATGGATGCCATCACTAAGTTAGCGGCAAAATCCAATAACATCACCGTACAAACACAGCTGGCCTCTATGGAATGCCTGCACCGGGCCGATATTCTCGTTACTGACCATTCAAGCATTTCACTCGATTATGTTCTTGCTACAGAAAGGCCTGTTTTGCTCGTCAACACCCCTCTGCGCATCGATAATCCAGAAGCGGCAAAGATTGCACTGGTGCCTGTGGAGACCCAATTTAGAAGCGCCCTGGGCGAGGTTATTAACTTAGACCAGATAGCCGGCGCCAGCAGGGTTATAGAATCACTATTCGAGCGCTCAGAAGAGTTTAAGGCCACCGTACCAAAACTGAGAGACCAACTTGTGGCTAACTGGCAGCAGGCAGGCCAGGTTGGCGGAGAATATATACTAAGCTTGCTGAGCAAGCCAGAGGCCGAGTAAGAAAGGACAATAAAAATGGGATTTGATTGGAACGCAGTCTGGGATCGCAAGGCCTCTACCGAAAGCACCGACACTTTAGAAATTAGCGGTTTTGAAAGCTATCGCGAAATCGACACTGAAGCGGCGGCTGTACGCCTGACTCAAATTATGGGTATCAAACCGGAACACACAGTGCTCGAACTGGGCTGCGGAGCCGGCCTCCTGGGCAGACACTTGAAAGACATGTGTCTTTATATCGGCACTGATAGATCAGAGCCAATGGTGAAGAAAGCCATTGAAATCAATAGATTTTGCGCCCTGCGCTGCGACGCTAACGATATTCTCTTCAAAGACAAATCTATCGACCATATATTCGCCTTCGGTGTTTTTCACTATTTTCCTGACAGAGCCTACGTCGAAGAAACAATCAGCGAAATGATGAGAGTGGCCAAAATAGCAGTTTGTGTATCAGATTTGCCCAAAGAGTCTCACGATCAAAATCATTTGCTCTTTAACGAAACACAGTTCTCTGACTGGCAACTATCGGGTAGCCTCTATGCTCGCGAGCACGAGCGCTTTACAGTTGTGAAAAGTTTGACCTAAACTAGACTATATTGGGTATTTAAGTATTGGCTACTTCAATTAGATCAATCAATTCTGGTGGTTAAAATGAGTGAAGCTCCAACTGATGAAGCTAAATACAACGAAGTCTTTGTGGAGTATCCGGAAGGTCACAAGCTTTTTCCTGAACGCGCAAGATGGCAAAATCCTGAGCATTTTCCAGCTTTGCGCGTACTGATGGATGCTGACCAATCTTATCCCTGCCAATTTTTAGACAATCACCAGTGCACTATTCAAGACATTAAACCGAAAATTTGCGCAGATTATCTATGTGATCACTTGCAGAAAGTAATTGTCACCGTCACTGGCGAATCTGCATAAATTGGCGGCTAGAAGTGCTAAACACAATGGCATCGAAATGCGAAGAATTGGATCCTGAACCGCTTATCTCAGTGGTAATGCCTTGCCTAAATGAAGAAGCAACCATAGGCAGCTGCATTGAAAAAATACAACTTGTTCTTGAAAGCGAAAAGCTTTTTGGAGAAATTATTGTCTGCGACAACGGTTCTAGCGATCTTTCGGTTCAAATTGCCGAAAGTCTAGGTGTCAAAGTCGTGCATCAACCACTCGTAGGTTACGGTCACGCTTACATGCACGGCATAAGCTCTAGCAATGGCCGTTTTATTGTCATGGGCGACGCGGATAATACTTACGATTTCAATTTGATACCAGTTTTACTTAAAAAGCTACAAGATGAAGGAAAAGAATTCGTCACAGGTAGCCGCTTTCTGGCAGATGGTGGCGCCAACATCAAATTCCTGCATAGATATATAGGCAATCCGGCTATGACCTGGCTGATGAATTTCTTCTTTGGCACCAAATATAGTGACGTGTGCTGCGGCTTGCGAGCTTTCTCACGTAGCAATTACGAGCGCATCGCACCGGTAAGTACCGGTATGGAATACAATCTGGAGCTGGCCATTAATGCCGGTTTAGCACAGATGTCTGTGTGCGAAGTTGCCACAAAGCTGGGACCGCGCCAGGGCGAATCTAAACTGAACACTTTCGTTGATGGCTGGCGCAGTCTTCGCTTGATGCTCTTCTATTGTCCTGACAAAGTCTTTCTCTACCCTGCTGCTTTGCTTCTTCTTAATGGGCTGGCATTGCACGTGGCATTACTTGCAAATATTTTGCCACCGTTGATCGGCCTGAATTTTGCGGCCTCAGTGATAACGGTAGTATCCTGCCAGTCAATTGCTCTAGGTATGATCGCCCGAACATATTCATGGAGTCGGCGATTCTCCGGTCATAGTGCCTTAGCGGAATGGTTGCATAAGACATTTCATTTTGAAAAGGCTTTAGCGTGCGGAGTCGTTGTTTTTATCACAGGCGCGACTCTTGTTAGCTCCTATCTGTTTAAATGGCTGCCGCAGTTACCTCCCACAACAGTGCTGTCGCTGGCGGCTTCACTTCTCATGTCAGGCGCCAGTATAGTTGGCTCAGCCCTTGTTAGCGCCGCGCTGAGTATGCCTGAGTCTTTGCCTGATAGAAAATAGCGAAAATACTCACTGTGCTGGAGTTGATTTCGGAAAAGTGTTCGTGGATCTGTAGACACAAGTCAGTACTTGCAAATATTATTTCGCTACAGCGTCGTTAAAATCACACAGTCGTGGCTCTGGCGCAGCGTCGGCCTGAAGGAACCAGACTTTTCGAACACGGTAATAGGTAAGTAATTGGTGATTTTTAGCACCAAGATCGCGCGCCCAGACAACTTTGCTGGCGTCAATATCAGCATTGTTGTAAACATACTCACAGCCAGTGTCGTGGTGAGGTGCATATCGCACGATTACAAGATGCTTTCCAGGCAGAGCCGAAAGCATCTTCATAATTTTGTTTCTAGGCCCTGGAAAGGCCTGGTACAACTCCCTTTGTTTTTTTCCGGTCTCGGGCAGAATCACCAGGCCGTAGACAAATCCAAAAAAAATCAGCGTCAGAATTAGACGCGCAATGGCCAGACCCACTGGTAAATCTTTCATTTTAAGTAAACGCAAATGACGAAAGCCTTGCACTAATAAAACATATAATGGTGGCGCCATCGGTGCCAGGTAATGACGCTGAAAATACACCTCTGTACCAAGGGCGAGAGTCACGGCGGCAACTGAGAGCCAGAGCACTCGCATGCGCCTGTCCGACAAGCTCAATAAAGCGGCCCCAGCCAACGGCACAAACCAGATACCGATAAAGAAATTAAAAGCCGTAACCAAACGCTCATTGAGCATACAATCAAGCCAGCCGGATGGGCTTTGCAATTTATTGAACTTTTGCAGTTCGTCTAAGGCAAAAGCCTGCAGCTGAGGGTTGTTGAAAACTAGTGGTTCAGTGCCCAGCGGTAATCCAAGCCAGAGCGGCAGGCGCGAGTATTGCCGGTGGTAAGCTGCATATGGCAGCTGGAGTGCGCTGCCGGTAATACAATGATTGGAATAAAGCATTGCCGCAAACGCTGTAAGTAGTATCGCTAGCGGTGCCACGATTGCGGTGATTTTCACGGCTGTTTTTTCTGCACGCCTACTGACAAAAAGCCAGTTGAGCAAAAAACTGAGAGGCACCAGCACTGCCACCAGACCTTCAAAGGGTCGGCTATTGAGAACAAGTATCATACCTGCAGCCAGCACGAGGCAGTTTCGAAGTGTCAGGCCGTGGCTCAGCCTGGCGCAGGCGCCAAAGACAAGGGCTGCAGCGCTTGCCGCTATAGTGCCGCCCCAGTAAGAATTGCACCAGTAAGAGGCAATGCCAGGATAGGCTAGTGGCAGAAGTGCAGCCAGCATGGCCCACCTGGTGGGTTGAAAGGCCCGAGCCATCCAGAATATAGCGGCGCACATACATCCAAAACTTAAAAGTACGGCAATCCAGCTGTGGCCCATGAGCATGCCGCAAGCCAATAAGAGGCCTTGGGCCGGTGGATATTTCGACATGTATGTCGGCTTGACGAGGATATGCTCGAATTCAAAAAACGGCCACAACTGGTGGGGTGCATTAGTAAGATGCCCTGAGGCGAATGTTTCGGCCGCCAGCAAATAGCTAACCTCGTCGTGCACTCTGGGCTCGGGCACAGGCAGAAATGGCAAAGCCAGCAGGCGCAGGGCAACTACAGTCAAAGCTATAGCTAGAGCACAGAGCGTCGGTTTTTGCGCCCAAATTCCGGTCACATGCCAGAGCTTATGCCAGATAGCAGCGAGCGGACCGCGACTTAAAAAAGAGCACTCGGTTTTCAGCGCAAACCAGGCAACAAAAACCAGCACTAAAGCCCAGGCAAAGATGATGATAAGTAACAGGAGCAAAAGCGTCTCCTCAAAAGACTCATGCTGCTATTTACCCGTTTACACAGTCGAGCTGAAAAGGAACTTTCTAACAGTGCAGCGGTCTTAACTCGACAGAAAGCAATATAAGGGAGCCATGGTTATGGATATTGAAGTGAAGCCGGACGGCGAAATTAAAAGCTCAGCCAAAGATCCCGACAAAGTTGACTATTGTCACCCCGACGGCAAACCAGCGGCCACACCCGAGCAAAAAGCCATCAACAAAGAAGAATGGCAAAAGCCCGTCTCTAAGCAATCGCTTCAAGAGGCCGATGGCCACCACGTCTGCACCGAATCCTGCTTAGGAAAACATGAACAGCCGTCCAAGTAGTCAGCTCTGAATATGAGCGCTGAATGCGTCTCTGGCGCCCCGCAAATTGTCCGATGGCCGACCTAACTTTTCTTTTGCTCCCGGTCTTACTTTCACTTCCATGAACGTAGGTCCGGGCTGCCCGGCAGCTTTGAGACACTCAATCAGTGTTTCAATGTTGTCTGCCGCTATTACCTGTTTGAAATTGCAGGCTCTGGCGACAGCGCAGAAATCGGTTCGCAGTCCTACTGTGGGCTGGCCGCCAACAGACTCGTGCATGCCGTTGTTAATCAGCAAGTGGAAAAAATTTGTAGCACCGCTGCAACCGCCCACGGCCATTGAGCCCATATGCATTATTAGCGAGCCGTCACCGTCAATGGCAATAACGCGCTTGCCTGGCCTTGCTAGAGCTACTCCTAGAGCAATTTGGGCCACGTGTCCCATGGCTCCTACATTGAAAAAATCGGCGGCATTGGTAGTGCCGCGCTCGCGGCGCAGCTCGTTCAATTCCCTTGAAGTAAAACCGGTGGTCGAGCAAATCACTTCATCGCCGGCCAAACTATCCAGCACCGTATTTAGTACCAATTCCCTTGTCAGAGTCAGTTTGCTTTCAGGTTGACTCTTAGAGTCACTTGAACTTACACTTACATTTACAAAAGTACCGCTGCTCACCACAATTGCCACCGGCCCCGATTGCTCCCGGGCCATGGCGGCAGCTTCTTGCACGAGCGCGGCAAAATCAGAATCTTGATTGAGGGAAAATATATCGATGCCCATGTCGGCAAGTATTGGCACAGTGACTTCGCCCATGGCCAGATGCTGAGGCTCATCGTGTTTGCCGGCTTCACCGCGGTGGCCAATCATTAGCAGCATGGGAATGGCATAAACACGTTTGTGCGCCAGCGACATGAGCGGACTGACCGCGTTGCCTAAACCAGAATTCTGCATGTAGATCAGGGGCAATTTACCGCTGGCCATCTGGTGTCCGGCAGCCAGAGCCACGGCCGCACCTTCGTTGGCGACAATATGATGCTCTATCAGATTGCTTGACTGTAATGCCAACAGAAACTCTTTTAAGAGCGAATCAGGCACACCGCACGCGAAATCAACACCGGCCCGCTTTAGCGCTGTTAAAAAGTCGTTGGGATCAATCATACAAATATTGCTCGCTCTAATTAACTTCAGGCATTTTCGATCAAACTGAGCAAGTCTTTCACCGGCATCAAATCTTTCTCTACATCCTTGCTGCATCCGGCTCTTAAGATTGTCTCCGCTGTCTTGACCATGGCCGGATAGGCGCTTCTCAACATATGGTTGGCATAAATGATGATATTAGCGCCGGCATCTGCCAGCTCTTGATCTGAAATATGATTATAAGTTGTCGGCACCACCACCAGCGGTGCAGTATGACCAAGCTTTCTGAACAACTTACAAAAGTCCAAGATTTCAGCACCGTCTTTAATGCGGCTATGGATCATTATACCATCGGCTCCAGCAGCCAGATAAGCCTCCGCGCGAGCCATGGCATCATCCATGCCTTTATTCAAAACCAGGCTTTCCACTCTGGCGATAATCATAAAGTCTTTTGTCACCTGCGCTTTTTTAGCGGCAGAGATTTTATGACAGAAATTAGGAATATCGTCTTGAACCGCTTCATTGTTGTCAGCTGGGTCAAATAGCGAATTGCGTTTGGCACCGACTTTGTCTTCGATGACGACCGCTGATACTCCGAGCCGCTCGAGAGATCTAATCGTAAAGACAAAGTGTTCGGTCAACCCACCGCTATCTCCATCAAAAATGATCGGTTTGGTTGTACTTTCTAAAATATCGGCAATAGTAGCCATACGCGATGTTTTGTCGACATATTCAGTATCAGGTTTTCCTTTAGCCGTCGAATCAGTAAGACTTGAAAGCCATACGCCGTCGTATTCCAGGTGTGCTTCGTCAGTATCGAAAGACATGTTTTCGATGATATGAGCGGTCAGACCGCTGTGCGCCTCCATTATTCGAACCGGGCATTTCGCTTGCAGAAGCCGGCGAAAGCGCTCCATCCGGTTGCCCGGCGTAGTGCCTATGGAGCGCAATTGCTCATTTAAAGTGAGAGATGAAATACTTCTGGTATAAGGCACTTCTACAAGTTCACCCTGCCATTCCTTGAGAACCTCAATCACTTTTGTGCGAGTTTCTTTTTGTGGCCCTTCTCGCCAGTCGTCGCCGTGCACAACGTAGTCTGGTTTAAGAGCTCGCAAATTGTGAGTGTAATCGAGTGTTTCCTGCTCTATGACTGTGTCTACACCTTTAAGGCTTTCCAGCACTAGCTTGCGCTGTTCGAAAGTAAGAAAAGGCAGGCGGTGGAAAGCAGAAACCGCTTTGTCGGAAAGTAATCCGATTACTACATCTCCCAATGCCTGAGCGTGTTTAATGATGTTCAGGTGACCGGGGTGAATTAGATCAGCGGCCATGGCAACGTATACTTTTTTGGGCATGGTTCCTTTAGTAAGCTGTAAGAGATAAGGCACGGGTATAACTATCTAGTCCATACCAGAGTGTCACCGAGTCAAAACCTATTGTTATCCGGACAGTTACCATGAAAACTAACCCTCGTGCACGATTTCACTTATCAGACGTGCTTTTCCTGCTCATAATCTCTTATTTTGGCCTGGCAGCCCCAGCCCACGCCTATTTTGATATTGGCACCGGTGCCTTCATGATGCAGATGGCCGTTGCCTTTGTGGCCAGCGTCTGGCTCTCCATGAAGACCGGCTGGATTAAGGTTGATCGCAAGCTTAATCCTAAAGAAAAAACAGCTGACAAAGCCGCCGAACCCGAGGCTGCCGAAGCTGAATCACAAAGCTGATTAGAGTAGATCGTAGACTGCGCCTGTGGAGCGATTTGAGGGAAATTGCTCGAAAAGGTGACAAACTACCTGGCACCCCGGTGAAGCAGTGCGGGGCGAATAGCCCACCATGTTCTCCGGAATTTGCAGGTCTGCGTCTTTTACTTTAGTACACAAATTGGGCTGATTTTCCCTTCGGAACAATTTATTGCCATAGCGATCCATAAATGCGGCTTTACCCTGGCGCACTTTTGCGCCGTTAGCGGCAAAATTGTTTGATACCGAGTCGAGCGACAAAAGAGTATGGGCCGGCGAAGTTGTCTTTTTATCAATGTAGGTAAAGAGGTCGAGAATAAATTCTTTTGGGACGGCATTTAAATCATCGAGCAGACTCTGGTTGTAAGTGATAAAACCGGCACCGGTGAGTCCTCCTAGACCTTTGCACGAGCTGAACATATTGACGTCGGCTAATTCATGATTTTCTTCAAGATTAATTGAACCGGTAGCATCAATCATCAATTTAGCCTTACGACCAGAGGCGATGCTCTTTAACTTTTCCAGATCCGCCAGAAAGGCGTCGGCAGTTTCGGTATACGAGGCCACCAGCCAATCAAAATTATTGAGACCCTGGCCGCTTGCAATAAACTGCTCGTAGTCAATGCCAACTACTTCACCCAGCCCCAGCCGTTCTTGCTTGATTTTGATCATAGCCAGCATGCGCTCAGAATAATAACCAGACAGAACTACCACGACATTGCCTTTAAGAAAATTGCTAGTTGCTACTTCGATGGCAGTGGTGGCAGACCCTTGCATGGCGGCAATATCAGTCTGGCCGGCGCGCTTGCCTATAGCCGCCAATACTCGTTTTGTCACTTCGCTATAGTGATCGTCTCCACGTGAAAATACCGGTGTCAGGTCAAGCAAATTTTGCGGATGTAGATTAGTAGGACCTGGAGTAAGTAAGCATTTCATAGAATTGCGTTTTTCCACGATCGAATAGACACTGCGAGCGCGAATATCTTCGCTTGATACACCGTCGGTGCGCTCAAGATTAATCATGGGCACCTCGCTGACGTCATTGAAATTGGGGCCAGAATGCACAAGGGCGTCGGCCTTATGCTCTTTCAAGTATGCATCTGTAATCTGCCAGGGCCCGGGCAAAACTTCGTCAACATATTTCAGCGCCAATAGCATTTCTTTGCGCTGCTCGAAAGACAACTCTGAATGATAGCCCTTGTGCTTAAGTACTTCTTCATCGGTAGTAAGCACCACAACCACACTAACGTCGGCACCAAGACCGCGGGCCGCTTGCAACAACCTGATGTGTCCGTGATGGAGAATGCAGACCGACATATCGACAAAGACCCGTCTCATTTGCTCTCCTTTGCGAAGTGAATTTGTTTAGTCACCTCTTGCCACTCAAACGGTTTTTCCCAAACCGGCGCACAATACGACTGATCGTCTAAAAGTGGCAGCTGGGCCTGAAAATATCTGTTGAGTATGATTCTAAAAGTGTTCACAGGGGTCGCCGTGGCATAAAAATTATTTTGCCTGTTCTCGCCTGTATTGCCATTATTGCCGGGCAAATAAATGGCATTTAAAATGCGCATACGTTCGTTATACCAGTCTGTAGTTTTCTTCATGCGCAAACCGGAGCCGTGATCTGATTGCACTATTATTATGGCCTTGCCCCCGCTTGCTGCCATAATTTTGTCTATCCATTGCTCTGTCTGGGCAACGCAATATTTCCACTGACTGAAATAGCTGGCTGGAGGCTGCCAATCTGGTATTAAACCCGGTGGCAGCTGCAATCGCCGGCCGTTCTCATCAAATAGATAAGGAGCGTGGGGCAAATCTGTGTGAATAAAAACAAACTTGGGACTTTTCTCTGCCAGAATGGCGGCCATTTCAGTACCCGTGGTCAACCTGGTATCGCCGTACCAGTCACGCAAAAGCGGAAAATAATATTCAAGGGACCACCAGGGTGTGCAATAAGCTACGGCTCTGAAAAAGTGGTTGGCACTGTTGCTGCGAATCACTTTATCGGCGGTGAGAATTTGATCAGTACCAAAAGACCCTGAAGAAACCGTTACATAGCGGTAGCCAAGCTCTTTAAAAAGCCGCACCACAGAACAGTCTTGAATCAGGCGCATGAATACCAGGCCGGACACATCTCCTTTATTGCGGTCACGAATATCATTGATATAGTTCATGTTAAGTGATGAACAGAGCGAAAATTCAGTGCGATCAAAATTGCTCAGTGCTCGCGGCACTACATAGAAACCCTTATTTTTGAGATAGTCGCCGAAGCCCGGGTCACGGTATTGCCAGAAGTCTTGCAGCGTTTGCGGGGCGGCGAAACCATCGAGAATAATGTAATAAACATCCGGCTTTTCTTTAGTTTGATCAAGTTTGATTGGCCCGAGAGCCTTTTGCATGAGCGCTCGTTCGCTCTCAAACTGATGCTGTTGCCCTATCTCATAAAATATGAGCGGCACGACATTTAAAAGCAGAAGAAGACTCGAAACTATGTTAAGTACTGAGTTGAGACGCTCGAAATCGATGCTGAAAGTCTTGCCCAGCACATTCCATTGCCCTTTGAGAAAGGCGGTCAGCATTAAAGCGATAAAGATAAGAAACGAGGCTACGGCAATCCAGGGCGCCTCAGCCACGCCGCTCCAGTACATTTCTAAAGTGATTTGCCAGACGCGATAAGTGAAGAGTAAGACCATGAAATAGCTGGCAGCAATGGCAGCCTTACAGGCGTTGCGCCAGGCGCCCAGGGCGAGGGCAAAAGTAAGGGCCGCCAGGCACTCAAGGGCCATTAGAGCCGATAATGTTTCTTCAGGTAAGAGCTCGCTTTTGGCAAAACTAAAGAGCAGCACTACAGGTAGTGCTGCAAAAACAAAAGGGTGGACAATGACCGACTTACCGCTAAAGCTCACTTCACACTACACTTTGAATGAATAAGTCTTACCCGGTTCGCGCTCTAAATCGGGCGGATAATTTTTACGTTTGTCGGCAAAATAACTTTCTCTTCTTTCGCCTTCACTCTGACGGTTGTAAGTTAAGTACAAATTGCGCCTTTGCACACTGGTTAAATTTGGTTTTGATTGGTGAGGCACAAAACAATCAAAATAAGCTACATCACCTGGTTTCATGGGGTATTTGACAAATTCCAGACCTTCCAGCTGATCGCCTGTGAGAGGCTTCCAGCGCTCGCCAATCAGGCCCCGCCTATGGTGCCCACTGACAAGCTCAAGGCAGCCGTTTGCTTCGTTGCTGTCGTCGATGGTAACAAGCACCGAAATAAAATACTGGCAATAGTCATCCCAACCGGGTTGAATGTCTTGATGAGCTTCAAAACCCGCACCGCCGGGCATTTTGAAATTTACTTTTTCTTTGAAAAGCACTGCTTTTTCGTCGAGCAGTTCGCTCGCCCGGCCAATCATTTTAGGTGCATAGACCATCTCATTGAGATCGGCTTGATGGTCGACAAATTTTTCGATGCGGGAGAGAATGCGTTTACCCGGCGTGAGCAAGCTGTCTTCGAAGTAGCACATATGATTGCCGATTTCGTCGCTGCGTGTTGCCAGTTCATCGATAGCGGCAGAAAATCTGCCAATCTCAGCGGCGTCATACATACAGCGCACAATGACAAAGCCATCGTCAGTGAAAGTTTGTCGCTCTTGTTCTGTCAACCATTTTGTCATTTCAATCTGTACTCAATTTCAATTTGCACTCTATTAGAGAATTTTTTGCACAAGCCTGTCTAGATTCGTACTATGAGACCCTTTAACCATGACACAAGTATTTATGCCTAATCGCTCCTGCAAGGCCGCCAGGGCGTCTTCTTGGTTGGCTACTGCCTTGATTTCAAATCTGCCGCCGGCGGCTCGAGCACCGTCAGCAATCAAGGCCGCTACATCACCCACAGTGATAAGAAGACTGAGTGGCTTATCTTTTAACCAGCTGCCCAGTTCGCGGTGCAATTGTTCAGTGAAGTCGCCCAGTTCAGCCATGGCTCCTAATACAACAATTTTGTCACTCTGTGGATAAGCCCTGGAAAGAATAGCTTCTACGGCACAGCGAACCGAGTCTGGATTGGCGTTATAAGATTCGTCGACCACAACCGCGCCGTGAGACGAAAAAAGCGCGTTACCCCGCCCTTCCACCGGCTTAAATTTTGCCAGACCCTCTGCCGCCTCCTGGTCACTCAATCCCACTGCTTTGGCCGCTTTAAGAGCGCACCAGGCATCTTCAATTAAAAACGTGCCGTGGGCACTGACAAAAAATTCCACTTTGCTTTCTGATGTTATAAAGGTGGTGCCTGAGTGATCAACCTTAACGATTTCAAGGGCAGGACAACATTCTATACGCCCCTGATAGACCGCCCGGGCAGCCTGCACCAGCAGATCGGTAGCATGCCCTAAAACGGCCAGACCCCGTTCTTGATCGAGGGCCGCCACCAGTTCGCACTTGGCACGGGCAATATTTTCTTGTGATCCTAAAAGTTCAATATGGGCCGTGCCGGCACAAGTGATCACGGCAACATCGGGTTGAGCGCACGCTGCCAGTTCGGCTATCTGCCCCATTCCGCGCATACCCATCTCTAAAATCAGAACTTCGGTCGCTTCATCCATAGCCAGGATAGTTTTGGGCACGCCAATTTCATTATTTTCATTAGCTGATGATTTATGCAGGCGTTTTGAACTGACTGTCGCGGCGGTCATTTCTTTCGTTGTAGTTTTACCGGAAGAACCTGTGATAGCAATAACTTTCGGATTGACGCGGCGCAGATGCAGGCGAGCCAGACCTTGATAAGCGGCCAGAGTGTTCGGCACTGCCACCACAGTCAGTGTGGAGGCACATGCTGCAGGTAAGGTGCCAAGCACGGCCGAAAGCTTGTCTTGATTAACTAGAGCCAGGCAGGCACCGTTTTCAAAAGCTTTAGCAACGAAATTATGACCGTCGAAATTTTCACCGGCCAGAGCGAGATAGAGATCACTGTCGGAGACAATGGTTCTGCTATCGGTGGAGACACTAAATCTAAACTCGCTATTGGACGGCGGCGCTCCATGTAACTGGGCAGCATCAAGAGTAAGAATTTCTTCTAGAGTAAATGTGGCCATGATTAATCACCCTAAAATGCCGGTCAAACTAATCAATCTTTTTTGGTCACTTTATTCCAGATATTGCCAATCCAACCTTTTTTCTCAACTTCGTCTTTTGCAGGAGCGGCAGGTGGAGCGGCGGTCTCAGCAGGCAAATCTTTTAAAACTTCGTGCAATTCACGACCGGTTTGCTGACACCTTTTCACAGCCACAGCGCATTCCGATGGCTTCAGCATACCCTCGGAGACAAGGGTCTGAGCTTGCAGAGCGGCATTGATCAAACGCTTATCGATCATTTCTTTAGTGACGATGATCTCGGCCATAGAAACATTTAGTTGCCTGGCTAAAGACTGAGCGCGATTGAAGTTATCACCGGAGAGCGAACCTGACTGCAAGAGTATTTCCAGCACAGTGGTGACTTTGGCAATTTCGTCCTGACGGGAAGTACGCTCCTCAATGATAGCGTCGATTGAGACGTGGCGGGCATGCGCCTGACGCAAAATGTCGGCGGCCTGAAGACCGCTGAGGGATCCTTTGTTCACCATTACTTGCAGACGTAAGCTATCGTCCACCACATCTGCAGTAATCATGCCTGTTTGAATGAATACTTCGCCAATTTTTTGATTTTCAGCCAGGCCGATTTCAATGGCTGAGATTTTGTCTCCTTCGGTGACAAGGCCGGCTTGAGTGACCAGGTCACCAAGTTTGATGCTGTCTTTGTCGGGAGTGCGAAACGCGCCGGTATCAACCAGTGATTGCTCAAGGGTCTGGTGTTTGGTGGCGGCTTTTTTCAAACCGGCGATAGCCTGGTCTTCAGTAATCTTGCCGTCGCGTATCAGTACCTGAGCAGTAAGAGCAGATTGCAACATCACAGAAGTGATCATTCGATTCAAAACCAGACAACGGCCCAGGGGTAAATTATTTTCCTGACCCTGCCACTGCGCTTGTTCAAGCATAGAGCGATCGAGCAAACCAGATTGCACCAGAAGCTCACCCAGTTCACCGGCGGAAGCTTTCTGCTCGTCTGTAGTTTCAGGTGGAGTCCAACCCAGACGCTTGAAGGCATCGTCTAAAGGAATGCGACCTTTAATGCAGACATTGATGGCTTTAACGCCAAACTCTGCTGAAATAGTGTTCTCGCGAATGAGCGACTGAACGTAAAGAGCAACTTCCACGTCATATTCGGAAAGTTCGCCAATGCTCATGAGCACGCGGCCAAGCGGCCTTTGGGAGTTCTTCGAGACTTTGAGAGCCTCGAGCAAAACTTCCTGTCTGATGATATTGGCTGCTACAAGAAGCTCGCCAATTCTCTTTGGTGCTGAACGCCGGCCAGTGATTTCCAATTTACGCCCTGGGGAAAACGATACTTAAGCTCTCACAGCTCACCCAAGCCCTGAGAGGCCTGCAGATCACTAGTCTAGCAAGAGCAAGCCATGCACAGGGAAGTACGACTGATAGTACGTACAAATATTGTATAAGCAATTTTAGCAATTGCCCCTGAGCAAGCAAAGAGACAGACACCTGCTCATTTCTGGCGGGTGTCTGCTCTTGTAGCCAAGTTTTTCTAGGTCACTGTCAAAAAACGATGAATAGAACGATTGACAGTTATTTAGTAGTTATCGTCGTAAGGAACAACGAAACCTTTACCCTGGAATATCATGCTGTGGCTGCCGCTGTGGGGGCTTGGATAGCCAACAAAGCCGTGGTGCATGCCATAAGCAGCACCGTGGATGACGCCATAAGCGCTACCAGCCACCAGACCTACAGGCCCACCGGTCATAGCACCAGCAACCATTTCATAAGCGCCGTCTTCTTTACCCAGATTACGTGCAACCATTTTGGTGCCACCGATGGCGCCCTTGATGCCGTCCGAGAAAGCACCGGTCGGTATGTCCCAAGCTGTTGTGGCTACCATAGACACAACTCTGCATGGGAAGTACCACATTTCATAGATTACCCGAGCCGATTCCGGACGCTCTGGGTAAGCCATACTAGGAGCTGAAAGACCCACTGCGAGTCCTACTGCTGCTAGCAAAGACGTAAGAATTTTCTTTTGCATTATCCTCAACCTTTTCTACTGGGAGATTATCCGCAGCCTACTGTCAAAATAGAATTATTTTTCTTCCATGGTGATGAAAGACCAGCGGCTGAATGGGTGTTCCCAGCCTTTTTTCCAGCCATGACCCATACCGTGATAGCCTTCCTGGAATCCGCCGGTCATCATGCCGACTGATCCACCTAATGGAACTGCAGCTACGCGCTGTCCCAAACCTTTATCGTCACCAAAATGTTCGGCAACGTGGTTGGTGCCTTTGATTCCGCCGTGGAAACCACCTTGCATCGGTCCGCTTACCAGACCACTAACCAAGGCGCCACTCACACCTCCAACCGTACGGAAAGGAGCTTGAAGAACCCACATTACAGGCTTGGCTTCATAGTCTAAAGCAACCGCAGGAGCGACAGCTGAGACCATAAGAGCGGCCGACATCAGTACTTGACCTAGTATTTTATTTGTCATCTTATCCACCGTTTCTAAATGCGGCCCGGCACTACTTGGCTAGAATGCCGGGCCGCAATTACTACTGATTATTTTTCTTCGCTGACGATATAGGATTCCATGCTGAATGGTTTTTCCCATCCAGTGATGTATCCGTGTCTCATTCCGACTACAGCACCGTAAGGTACGCCCCAGACCATACCGACAGGCCATCCAATGATGAACCCTGCGACGTTCTGGCCCAGACCATGCTCATCGCCAAAGTGTTTGGCAAGCTGGCGCTGCATTGTGTGAGGTGTGCGCCAAAGTGAATTGACGACGATACCTTCTGGAGTATCAATTATTACTGCTGTTGTTGAACCAACCAGACCAGCAGCGCCCTTCAATGGGCCATCGGCCAATGAAGGGAGTGCTGTGCCGAGGCTCAAAACGCCAGCAGCTATTAAGGCTAAAGCTTTGTTTTTCATTTCTTCCTTACCACCGGTCTAAATCATTTGATCTGTTTGATCTATTCGATCTGTTTGATGAGAGGGTAACTCACCGAGAGCCGCCCTCTCATCACTCTACTTTCAGGACTAGTATTCACTGATTTCTCAGTTAACTTTTTAAAAGAGCAAAGCTCAAGTAATTAGTCTTCTTTGAAGGTGAAAGCTTCTTTGGTGAACGGTTTATCGAAACCGCTCTTAGCACCATGTACAGCGCCGTCGAAACAGCCATAAGCTGCACCGCCGACAATACCAAACGGAGCGCCCACAATGGCACCGGCCGTTTTTTGGTATCCGCCATCTTCGTTGCCCAATTTACCGGCAACCCAAGTGGTGGACTTGATGGCGCCTCTGGTGCCATCTTTCACAGCACCCAGTGGAACACCTACAACCATTCCGACACCTGAACCGACTACTTTGACAGGGAACATACAAATTGTTTTGAATGTGCTGTCATCGTCGGCGAACGAAGGAGCGGCCAAGGTGCCAACCAAAGCTGAGGCTAGTATTAAAGAGGACGCTATCTTTTTCAGCATGCAAATCTCCAACTCTTAGCAATCGTAATTTAGAAAATCATTTTTCGAATGATTCGACCAATCCTGGACCAACCCGGCCCGAGACAATCACCATTTTACTCATTTATTCCCCGAGGTCCATATTTAATGAGCCCTATTTTTACACCTTGACTGCTGCAACTCAGCAATATACGCCATCTCGAGGCCTTATTTGAGTTGTAAAAAGTTTGTTGGATTAGCACCACTTTTCAAGCGGTATATCTGAACGAGCCCGTCAATGCCTGCCCTGAATATAGGCGCCGTCCAGAGCCCGAGCGCTTCTTCATTAGTGTTTGCAGAAAAATTGGAGCTGCTTGAATCATAGCTGACACCAGATACGATGCCAAGCGGGTTAGTTGCAGAACTATCAGACTTTGAGTACTGAATCAGCTACACCGGCATGTTCGGTGCGGTGCCAGGTAGAAACTTGTTTGCCGAAGAGAATCTGGCAGAACGAAACCACAATCACGGGCATCCAGTGCCCATATACATAGGCGGTAACGTAGAAGCTGCGACCAAGTGCCTTGAGGAAAGACATGGGCGCGCGATAAATGCGCATTGCAATTAAGAAATTGACCTGACTGATACCAAAGATAGCCATAGTGATCAAAGCCAGGAACTTGCCGTAGGTCGGCACTCCGGTGGCAATGTGGACGATTTCAGATGCAATCTCCAGGGTCATCAAGGCTGGCACGACGAAATAGACGGTAAAAACTAGCGTGTCCAGGCGTTCTACCAGAGACAACCGGGTGGGCGAGTTAAGCGGGAAAATATAATCGAGATAGCGGCGAATGCTGCCTTCAGCCCAACGGCGCCGTTGACGAATCAGGGCCTTGAGGCTGGTAACCGCTTCTTCCCAGACAATTGCCTCAGGACAAAAACCGATATCCCAGTTGTTAACTAGT
>JADYXQ010000143.1 GCA_021772135.1 Candidatus Obscuribacter sp. | reverse complement strand
GTTTCGTCTTCCGTATCGAGGTCAACTCTGTGCGGTTTATGTATGACGACCAGACCAACCAGTGGCGTCCCCTGGAATGCCACAGCGTGAACATGTCTTGAACTCAGTGAGCTCAGGCAGTACTCGCAAGGAAGAATTTCAGACCTTCGGGTCTGGAGTTCTTCCTTTTTTCACTCGACTACTAACTTGCATAGTATCGCAGGCTCAATGTTCAAAGACAAATTCAGCAGCTGGACAAAACCCCAATTCAGAAATCCCGGCCGAAATCTCCCACTGGAACTCGGAGTAGAAATAGATTCTCGGGCTAGTACAATAAGAGAACTTCGCCGAAGGAGCACCTCGAAAAGAGTGTCACTTGTAAACGACATCTGGAAAATCTACCGCGCCTCAGCCGAGTCTTGCGTCAAAGCAGCGCAATATACCGACGCTGAGCGCTTGTGGCTGGCGGCTCTGGAAGTGGCGGAAGACTATGGTCCTGACAATGCCATGCTTACAACTTCCCTTGAAGGTCTGGCAGAAGTGTTCTGGTATCAAGGCAAGCATGAATTTGCCGCTCCAATTTGCCGGCGCCTCTTGCGCCTTTACGAACAAAAACTGGGCCACCATCACCCTGATGTCGGCACCATGGCTTACAACCTGGCTTTGCTCTACCACTCCTGGGGCAAATATGTGGAAGCCGAGCCATTCTATAAATTATCCATGTCGATTAAAACCCGCGTACTGGGCGGACGTCACCCTGAAGTGGTGAGCTTGCTTGGTAACTATGCCGACTTGCTCTTGATGCTTGACAGGGTGGAAGAAGCCAGAGAGCTGAAAGCTCTGGCCGAAAAAGTCAAAGCCACCAGCTGGCGGAAGACCGGCAACTGGCAGGCAATGCCTGCAGCGGCCGAATCAGAAACGCTCTCTAACCCCACTCCTTCCTGAACATGACCTTCGGCTTAACAGGCTGGCTGAAATCCCAGCATCGCTCAATCGATTACGAGATCCCGATTTGGTATCCCGGCAAAGACCATCCTGACGGTCGCGAATGGCTCTGCACCAACGGCCTCGGTGGCTATTCCATGGGCACGGTCTCGGGTATGAATTCCAGGCGCTATCACGCCGCTCTGGTCTCGGCCCTCACTCCACCTGTATCCAGGCGAGTGGTGCTTTCCCGCGTGGAAGAATTAATTACGATCAATGGTCGCTCTTATGATCTGGCTACTAACTCATGGGCATCAGGGGTGGTATCACCAACCGGTTATAAATGGCTGGAATGTTTTACAGTATTGCCAACGCCCACCTGGGTTTACGAGCTAGATGGGCACTATTTGATCAAAAGGCAAGCCCTGCCATACGGTAAAAACGAATTATATTACGGCTACACTTTTTTACCTGATTTACGTTTGAAAGAAAGTGAAATGCCGGTAGTCACGCTAACCACGCGCTTCTTGCTCGGTTTCCGCGATTATCATTCGGCAGTTAAAGGCAGCTCCGACGATCGTTATCCGCAATTCGTCTCACCGAACCAGACCATGATCATTTTAAATGATGCCGGTCACAGGCTTTGCTTGACCTGGGCCAGCGGCCAGTATGAAGCAGAAAAACAGTGGTGGTGGGATTGTCACTGGCCGGAAGAAAGTGCGCGGGGCGAACCGGATCGCGAAGATCAATTTCTCGTCGGTACAGTGACGAGTAAAATGCAGAGCGGTGTAGAACTCAGCCTGGGTGCCAGTTTCGAAAACGCCATCGACAAACCCGATTGTTTTGCCGCCATCGAAAAAATTGTCAGCCGGCATAATCGCTTAATTAATCGCGCCAGCTTGCCCCGTTCACAAAAAACCGATTTGCTTGTGCTTGCTTGCGATCAGCTGATTGTGCCTGAAGTTTTTTCCAGCAGCAGCGTCAACTGGCCGGCCGAATTACCAAAAGAAAAACTTTCAGTGATCGAAGGTTATCCCTGGTTCAATGACTCGGGGCGAGCGGCGCTGCAAGGACTGCCCGGGTTGGCTTTGACCACCAGGCGCTTCGACGACAGCAAAGCGATTTTGATGACATTCGCCGAGCGCAGACTGAACGGTTTGATTGCCAACCGCACACTCGATCCTGTGAAAACTGTTCTCGGAATTCCAGGGATAGCCAGGCCTGGCCTGGTATTCGCTAGTGCCGACGTAGGGCTCTGGTATGGCTGGGCCCTTTATCACCATTACAAAGTGACTAAAGACAAAGAGCTGGTGCGAACTCTTTTACCGGTGCTGGTGGAAATTTTCCGCGGCTTAAGCGGTGGCACCACTAGCGGTATCAAAGTCGATACTGACGGTTTGCTTGACACCGGTACGGCCCATGAAGAATACAGCTGGATGGATGCCAAAATCGGCGATCTGCCCATCACTCCGCGAGCGGGCAAAGCAGTGGAGCTCAACGCGCTCTGGTACAACTTTTTAGAGACAATCGTATTTTTAAATCGTGAATCACAGCTTGACGACGGCGCTAAAAGCTTTGCCGAACAGGGCCAGATTAAAGCCATGGCTGAGCTGACAAAAGATTCGCTGGCCAAATTCTGGAATGAAGAAAAACAATGTCTCTTCGATGTGATCGATGCTCGCACTCCTTCCGGTGCCAGCAACAAAGGGCGCGATGATTCGCTGCGTCCCAACCAATTACTAGCGGTATCTTTGCCTTTCCGCGCGTTTAGTAAAACCCAAGAAAGAGCCATTCTCACCATTGTCGAGACCGAACTTTTAACACCTACGGGCCTGCGCACTCTGGCTGTGAACGATCCTCAGTACCAGGGCGCTTATGGCTGCGGCTTCCAGCACGCCGACCAGTATCACCGTGACCTTTCTTATCACCAGGGAACCGCCTGGACCTGGCTCACGGGCACTTATTTTGAATCTATGGTCAATGTTTTCGGAGCAGGCTCAGAAACGGTCAATCGCGTCAAATTGTTAATGCAACCTCTGCTTTCGCATCTCACTGAAGAAGCCTGCCTGGGATCGATTTCAGAAATTTTTGATGGCTCAAGACCGCATCTGGCACGGGGTTGTCCCGCACATGCCACCGCCGTGGCCGAGTGCATGCGCTGGCAGGCCTGGCAGCTGCGTCAGTAATAATTTTACGTTTGGTGTCAAAGGCCAGAGGGCGGGGTATGGAAATATAGTCGCTTCTTACCGGTCAACGACAGAATGTTCAAACCCAATTCTAATCGAGGGCCACAGGCAGCGCCGCAGTCGGTGCCTAAAAACATTGCCGGCCCGTTGCGTCTGCCGCAGTTGTGGAACCCGCCTGCTTTTGAAGATATTGCCGCTCTTTTATCCGCCGCTCAAAAAGAAGGCGCTCGCATGGTGGAGCTGCCGTTTTCCGTCCCTGGCGCGGACAATCTTTTCCAAATAAAATGCGTCCAGCCAGATAATGGTGATGCGGAATGGACATTCTCATCCGGTGCTCTGACAGGCCTGACACAAATTTGGGCCATACCCTGCATCGACCTGCAATTAATACACAGCCTGGTTTTGTCTGAATCTACAGGTAAAGACTCGGTTGATTTGATTTCAGCCAGTAGCTTCAACCGCTCTACCACCGGCAGTATTGCTTTGCCTTCAGCCGATCTGCCCGAACAATCCACCAGCCAGACTTTGAGCGGTGCGTCTAATTTATTGCAAGGATTAGCGGCCAATGGCGCCGCTGATAGTGGTCGGGTTTTATTACCGGAAGTGGTAGGAGAGCCGCAACAACAGGCTTCGCTGGAAGGTGACCTGCAAAAATTGAATTTGCCTGCCGTTTTGCAGTCTCTCAGTTTAAGTAAAATGACAGGGCGGTTGGGTATTGCCAGTACATTCGGAGGTGCCGATTTGTTTATTGTCGAAGGCAGTCCGGTGCACGCCACTACCGGAGATACAAAAGGAGATCATGCAGTTTTAGAAATGTTGCTCTGGCCCAGCGGCAAATTCAAATTTTTCGAGCAAGAAAAGTGTACCGATTACACGCTTACCAAGCGGCTGGAAAACCTTCTCATGGAAGGCCTGAGCCTGCTTGACCAGCATAACTATTTGCAGTCTGCCGGTCTCAATATGGACACAATTTTATTGCAGGCTTACCGCAATCTGTCAGAAATGCAATTCGAGCAAATGGCCAGCCGCGGTGCGCCGGTCAGTATGGCATTGCAAAAAGATTTTTATATGGAAGTTGACGGTACAACCAGTCTCTATGAGCTTCTTCTGCGCATGCCGCTGGCCAAGGCCGACTGGGTTCCTGTGGTGTACAATCTGGTTTCGGTCGGTCTGGTTCGCTTATCGAACGACGTTCCTAAAGTTAAAGCAGCCGAACTGATTGATAAAGACCTTGACGAGCAGGCCATTGTGGCTGCTATCCGGCCGCTCCATCGTAGCGAAACCGGCATTTTTTCTTATCCTGTTTTTCAATTTTTTGTCAAAAATGAATTAGCAAGGCATGAAACTGATGCCAAACCTTTTACTCTGATTGTTTTTGATCTACTGGTGGAGAAAAATGGTCAAGCAGCGATGCCGCTTAGCGCCGCCAAAGTTGCTCTTGAACGTATAGAAGGACTAAAACGTCCAATTGACATTCTCGGCCATTTTGAAACTTTCGATTTCGCCTTATTGTTGCCGCAAACAGCAGCAAGATCCGGCGCCATTGTCGCTCAGCGCATTCTAGAGAGAGTCAATGCCCAGGCCATTCCCGGCATCGAAAATCTTACGATAAATATGGCCTTCGGCATTGCCTCCTGTCCTCAACACAGCAAGACTGCCGGCACCTTGCTGGCAGCGGCGACGGAGGCAAAAAGGCAGGCACGAAAAACTAGTATTGCCATAGTGGAGTATAAAGCCATGACATAGCCGGCATGTAAAGAGAATTTTTGGCGTAATATTCTAGGTTCAGCAGGAAATCAAAAACACAAACTAATTTGTCCCCTCGCATAGTGAATGGCCACATATGGCTTTAGTTAATTACGGCACCAAAGAGATAACTTTCAAGCTCGTTTATTACGGCACAGGTTTGGGCGGCAAGACAACCAACCTGAAAGTAATTCACAGCCAGCTAGCGCCGCAAACTCGCGGTGAACTGGTAAGCCTGGCCACCGAAACCGAAAGAACTTTATTCTTCGATTTTATGCCTCTCGATTTAGGCACAATCAATGGTTTTAAAGCTCGAATTTCGATGTACACAGTACCTGGTCAAGAAGAGTACAACAAAAGCCGCAAGCTGATTTTGCGTGATGTCGACGGCATTGTTTTTGTAGCCGATTCAAGTATTGTGCGTTCAGAAGAAAACCAGGCTTCTTTGCAGAACATGATGGACAACTTGAAGGAATACAAGCTGACGCTGGAAGACATTCCCTGGGTTCTACAATATAACAAGCGCGACATCAGCAATATGATGCCCGTTGAGCGAATGGAAGCGGAACTGAATAAAATGAGCGTGCCTGCTTTTGAAGCAGTGGCACTGGAGGGTAAGGGCGTTTTCGCCACCTTGAAAGCAATCACAAAACTGATGTTAAACCGCGCTAAAGGCGACGATTAAAATAGCTGCGTAGTCTTGTGCTCAGCTCGCACAGCTTGCCAACTGCTTCGTCCGAAGAACAGCCCTTACGGCCCTATCGAACTGCCGCCGGCGCCAACGGCCAGTTCTTCGCTGAAGACGGCACCATGCTGCATTTAATCAAATACAAGTTGTTTAGCATGGTATGGCAAAGAGTTTTGTTGATATGTGCCGGCTACGCTGACGGCAACGACTCGAATTTTTC
>JADYXQ010000142.1 GCA_021772135.1 Candidatus Obscuribacter sp. | reverse complement strand
CACCATACTAGATTTAACGGGCTGGTGCTCTTACTACGGTGGATGCTGCCCTCACTCCGGGAGCGGGCGAAGACGAGAAAGAGTTTGTGGCCACGTCGCTTGGAAGCGACTGCGAGAAGCCAAGTTCTTGCAAGCGATGATAAGCGGCCTGGCCCGTGGCTCCGCGCGGATCGGCAATAACAATATCAACTAAGGGTGCCAGCGCTTCTGGGGCGCGTCTTTGCTTAATCAGCAGGTCAGCTTTGAGCAGCAGCGCTTCACGTTTTAACTCACCAAATTTTGCCGTAAGCTGCCGTTCTGAAGCGGCCTCGCGCTTTGTGGCATCATTTTTGCCGAAGGCTGTAGCCATGCGGTAGTGAGCGTCGGCAGCATCCTGCAACCATTCCACCATTTCTAAAATTCCGTCTTGAGCGTTCTGCGGACTGCCAGCCAGTAAGGCCTTAAGTTCGTCGATTTTTTGCTTGGCGTCAGCGGCTGTAAGTGGCAGCTGGCGATAACGAGATCTTCCCTGAGGGCTCTGCCCGCGAGTGACAGTGTCACTAGGTGCGCTGAACGAAGCCTGGCCCGGGTCGGCAGTCTGAAACTGTCCAGGTAGTGGAGCAGCTCCTGGTATCGGCGACCCTTGAGCTAATGCTGAGGCAACCGGCATTGAGAGCAATACTGCAAGGAGAGTGACTCTGGTGAAACTTTTTGGCGAAAGATACATATTTCTCATTTAGGTAATTAGCATTTAGAATGCGGATTCTAGCAAACTGTTACTATGGAACGGTGAGATATTCGTGAAATTCTAGTTCAAATTACCGTGGTGACCGTGTTTTCTAATCATATTTTTTCACAGCACCTTGTCAAAAGGGTCTTGGCTTTTGGTCTGGCTTTTCTGGTGTTGTTTTTAAATATCGGTGTTTATCCGGCCCTGGCGCTGACCGCGGCCAGTCACGCCCAAATTCAATCTAGTCACGCACAATCTGCGCAAGCTGCATTTCCTCATCAATTGACGGTAGAGCATTACAGCCCGCAAGACACCGCTTTCATCAGAAAATATCTTAAGAGCAGCGAATATATCTCTACGGCCGAAATCAAACCGGGCATGGAAGGCTACGGTCTCAGTGTCTTTCAGGGCGTCAAGGTAGAAAAATTTCAAGTTAAAGTGATCGGCGTGATCAAAAAAGTTTTGAGCGGGCGAGACGCTATTCTTGTGCGCTGCTCTGGTGCAGCTCTCGGTAAAAACAATGTGGTGCGCGGCATGTCGGGCTCACCTATTTATATCGACAACCGTCTGGCCGGGGCACTTTCTTATGGTTTTGATTTTTCCAAAGAGCCGATTGTGGGAGTCACTCCCGTAACCGATATGCTCGAATCGCTCACATTTGACGATCGCCCCGGTGCCAGCGACCGCAAAATTTCTTATCAACGGCCCGCTTACATCGACGCTCCCCGCGAGCTTTTTGGCGGCACGGCAGCTGTACCCAATGCCGAATTTGCTTCTTCACCAACTGTGCGCATGGTACCCCTGATGGCGCCGGTCGCACTGGCCGGATATTCACCCCGCGCCCAAGAGTATCTGAAAGACAAATTCAAAGAGATTGGACTGGCTGTTTCATCAGGTGCCTCCGGCGGAATCGATGCCGGTCTCAACCGCAGTCTGGTAAAGGCTAAGAGTGCGGTGACAAAAGGGCCTGTTGGTAAAAACAAAATTTTGATCGCCCAGGCTGAAGGAGAAAGTCAGAGATCTGACAGCGCTACTGATGCCGAAGTGGTGGCAGCCGCCGAAGCCGGTACAGTTAAGCTAGTACCCGGTGGTGCAGTGGCTGTAATGCTATCCACAGGAGACTTTTCCAGTTCAGCCACCGGCACTGCCACCTGCATTTTCGGCAACAAAGTGGTGGCATTCGGTCACGCTTTTATGGACGCCGGGCAAGTGGCTTTTCCGATGGCCACTGCTTATATTCACGATGTCCTGCCCAGTCTTTCTGTTTCGTTTAAACTCTCATCACCACTGCAAGTGATAGGCACTGTCTTTGCCGATCGGCCCTGGTCTGTCGGCGGTGAAATTGGCCGCTACAGTAATTTGATTCCTTTAAATATCAGTGTCACCGACGAAAAAAGACGCGTCAAAAAGGTCTATCATTGCAGAGTGGTTGATCATCCTGAGCTCACTCCAGGCTTAGTTACAGCTACGATGATGTCGGCACTCGATTCTACTTATCAATCTGAAGTGCCTTACGTGATCAAGCTTACTTCAGCAATTGACGTCAAAGGCCATGGCAAACTGACCCGCACAGATAGATTTGCCGCCAACTTTGCCGCCCACGGCGGCGACGCTCTGGCGCGCCTGAAAGTTCAGTCTGACCCGGTCAGTGGTTTCGTCGGCAGCATTGTCGACAGGCTGATAGACAATGATTTCGAGCAGGCCAGTATTACTGCCGTAAACATTGACGTGGTGGCCGAAGACGGGAGGCAGGTCTCTAAAATAGACCGTATTTCTGTGGATAAACCAGTAGTCGCCCCCGGTGACACTGTCAACATCAATGTAGTGATGAAGCCCTTTTCGAACCCGATGTATACAGAGACTTTGAACTTCTTGGTACCGCGCGAGCTTCCCGATGGTGATATTGCCATCGGTGTCAGTGGCGGTGATGAATTGGACAATGTGCGCCGCCGTTTGGGCGTGGTCGATCCGCAGTCTGAAACTCTCAAGCAATTGATTGCCAGAATCATGCGCAAAGAGCGTGGAGACGCCCTTTGTGGAGTTATGGCTTTGCCTACTCAATCTATATCATTCAGCGGGGAAGTGCTAAAAAATCCACCGGCCCACTGGATCAAATTGTTCTTTTCTGACCGCAGCACCAAAGTGCCTTCGCTGGTCAAAGGGGAAGAACGCTCACGTATATTAATGAGTGACCTCGTCGACGGCAGCCACATTATTGCCGTGACGGTGAAAAGACCCGATAAAGTCTTCGCCAAAGGGCCGTCGTATTCAGTCTCGCCAAGCCAATCGGCTCATCCGGCAGACGGCATCATGATCACCGACCAGGCTAAAAAGACCATTGATTCTGGCCGCAAAACTGAGATTTCAACAGTTTCGGCAACCGGCGCTGCCACCGTTAGCAGTGTCACCACCACACCGTCGACTCAGCCCCCCAGTGCTCCACCAAAAGAGTCAAGTGTACAGCTCTGGTCTCAAGCACAAGCCTTTCCCCATATGCGCGCTATTAGCTTGTGGCGTCAGGAGACTGAAGAGAATTTTCGCAACGGTAAGGCCGATGGCATTGCCATCGAAAGTCAGGGCCGCCTTACACCGGGGTACCGCGAACTTAGTCGCCAATCGCTTGACCAAGAGCCTCGCATCTGGGCTTCAGTTTTTACACGCGGCAAGTTTTATTTTGCTGCCGGCAATAAACTGATGAGCACTAATGGTGATGCAGCACCGGTGGTAGTGGCGACTCTTCCCGGCATGATGATCACCAGTTTGACTGCTGACGATAAGGGCAATCTTTATGCCGCAAACACTCCGGGTGGCGAAGTTTATATCATCGGCGCCGATGACTCGGTAAAGTCTTACGCAAAGGTTTCTGAATCGATTGTAAGTGCGCTTTGCTGTGACGGAACCGGCCATCTCTTTATCGGCACCAGTGGATCCGGAAAAGTTTACAGGGTTGTAGACGGCGCTCCATCACTGGTTTTAGACACAAATCAAGCACACGTGACCGCATTGAGCTTCAGCCCAGCAGAAAATAAAGTCTATGTCGGCACTGCTGAAAAGGGCTGCGTTTACAGCCTTGATAGCGCCCTCAAAGTAAAAGCTGAATTTGAAACCGGTGAACATATCGTCACAGGCGTCGCTCGCGATAAGGGCGGCAATTTGTATGTTTCAACAGCCGGCACAGGCAAACTGTATCGCGTGCAACCCAATGGCCAGGCTGACGCTGTGGCTACCAGTGAAGCATTTTACACATTGCATTACGACAGTCGCGACAATCGCGTTTATGCCGGTGACGCCGAAGGTGACGTTACTCACATCGAAATTGATGCCACTAACGATCAAGCATTATTTGTGCCTGTCTGCCATACAGAACAAGAAGCAGTGATGGCCTTGAGCACCGACGAGAACGGGCGTCTTTACTGCGGTACCAGTAATACAGCTCAAGTGCGGACATTTGAAATTCAGCCATCTGGCAACCCGACTTATTCTTCAATTGTTTACGACGCTCAGAGACCGGCCAACTGGTCGCGTTTGCGCGTCGGCAACGTTGACAATGATGACAAAAACGATTTGCAAAAAATCGTCAGCGTGCAAACTCGCGGTGGCGAAACTTCGCAGCCCGACGCCGCCTGGAGCAAGTGGACCGACGCTGTTGTTGACGGTGACGGCTACTTAATCAAAAGCGGACCTGGTCGCTTTATTCAGTACAAGTTGACCTGGAAACTTGTCGGCGGCAAACATAACGTACGCGATTTAATTGTCTCTCGCGTAGACGTCACATTCCAGCCTACTAATGCCGCACCTTCTGTGGCGGCGGTCTCAATCAAGGCCGGCGAAGCGCTATCCGGCACAGTGCCCGTAGTGATCTCCGGCGCCGATCCTGATCAAGACAACATGTTGCTCAGTCTCGATATTTCAAGCGATGGCGGCAAATCGTGGCAGTCAGTAGTGAACGATCAGCGCAGCAGACCTTCAGACGCTGAGAAGGCCAAGAAAAAAGAGAAAGACAAAGAAAAAGAAGCTGCGGCTAAGGCTGAGACCGCGCGTAAAACCAAACCGGATGCGAAGTTTGACGGCAAGCCCGAGTCGAAGTCGGAAACCAAAACAGAAACCAAGCCTGAGGTCGCCCCCGAGTCGAAGCCTGAAGTAAAACCAGAGCGGAAAACCAGCATGTTCAGCCAGGTCTTGCGACGCTTGCAAAATAAAGCTGAGACCGAGCCGGATCCCGCTAAAGATCCTGATGCGAAAGATCCTTATGCTATAGAAAACGACGCAAAAGAAGCTGCCAAAGATCCGGCAAAAGATCCGGCAAAAGATATTGTAAAAGATGCAGATGCAAGTGCTGCCACCACCTCTGGAAGTAGCGCCGCCAGCGATTCTAAGAAGACTAAATCAAAAGATAAAACAGCCAAAGCCGACGAGCCTGAAAAATCTAGTGAGCAATACGCATCGACTGAGAAATTCACCTACAGCTTTGAGACTAAAAAAGTGAAAGACGGCCAGTATCTGATGCGCATTAAGGTCAGTGATAAACCGTCCAATCCAGAGCATGAGAAGACTTCGATTGCCGTGCGTTCAATTGCCATTGACAATACCCAGCCGCAAATCGACAGCATCAAAGTGGCTAAGAGCGCTCAGGGCTTATCTATTAAACTTGTGGCCCATGACAATGTTAGTTGCATAGCCGACGCCACTTATAAATTTGATGATCAGGATGCCTTCGCACTGGCGCCGATTTCAGCCGCCAGTGCAAACGGTTTGAGTAATTCACCACTTTCTGACTCTCTAAGCGCTACACTGGGAGCCGAAAATGTGACGGTGCCAAAAGGCGTCAAAAAAATCACTATTCAAGTGTTCGATCAAGCCGGCAATTCAAGCAAGAAGACAGAAAACTTACCCTGATGCTGACCAAGCTTTTAAAAAAGAAATCGCCTGAAGAACTAGTCGATGAGGCTTATGACGCCGACAGGTTGATGAGCAAACATTTGACTGCTTTTGATCTGCTTGCTTTTGGAGTTGGCGCTACAATCGGCTCGGGTATTTTTGCTTTGACTGGGACCGCTGCTGCCGGCCAGTTAGAAAGCGCCAAAGAATTCTGGTCTACCCCACTCCTTAATTTAATGCTGGGCTCTGCCATGGGGCGTGAGGGTGCCGGCCCTGCACTTGTTATTTCTTTTCTGATAGCAGCTATCGCTTGTGGCTTTGCCGCACTTTGTTATGCCGAATTGGCGGCCATGATTCCGGTTTCAGGGTCGGCTTACACTTTTGCTTATGCCGCTCTGGGCGAAGTAATCGCCTGGATAATCGGTTGGGATTTGATATTGGAATATGCCGTCGGCAACATCGCCGTAGCAGTAAGTTGGTCGGAGCATTTTCTCCATGTCTTCTATGGGCTGACTAGGTCTGGGTTACCGCTCTGGCTCACTTCCGATGTGCATACGGCCCTGGCTTTGCAGAAATCTATAGCCGCCGGCAGCTTGCAATCGCACCTTTATTCCAGCCTCGATTTGCCTCTTGTGATGGGCCATCCTTTCGCCATTAATTTGCCTGCCTTTATCATTGTGGCCTTTGTCACGTGGATTTTAATCGTAGGCATTAAAGAAAGTGCTTTTGCTAATTCGATTGCTGTTGTCATCAAAGTAGTAGTTGTAATTTTCTTCATTGTTTATGGTGGCGGTTTAGTTAAACCCTCTAACTGGGTGCCTTTCGCCCCTTCTGGTTTTGTCGGCATCATGGGCGGTGCCGCTATCGTTTTCTTCAGTTTCATTGGCTTCGATGCGGTGTCATCTACAGCTGAAGAAACCAAAAATCCACAGCGCGACATGCCCATCGGCATGATTGGATCGCTGATTATTTGCACCGTTCTCTACGCTCTAGTATCACTAGTTTTGACAGGCATTTTGCCTTATCAAAATTATGCCAACGATGCGGCGCCAGTGGCCACGGCCATTGCTGTGGGCGGAGCCCCATGGGCGCATTTGTTGGTATCTGTAGGTGCGCTGGCCGGCATGACTTCAGTTTTGCTGGTGTTTCAAATGGGCCAACCGCGCATATTTATGGCCATGGCTCGCGACAAGTTGCTTCCTGCATTCTTTGCCAAGTTGCATCCTAAATATCGCACGCCTTTCATTCCGACAATTTTGACTGGATTATTCGTTGGTTTGTCAGCGCTTTGCGTCGATATTGGTCAAGCCGCTGAGCTGACAAATATTGGTACTCTGGCCGCCTTCATCATTGTTTGCGCCGGAGTTTTGTTTTTGCGAAAAAGCTCGCCCAATACCAATCGGCCATTCAAATGCCCACTTGTGCCCCTCGTACCATGGGCCGGAATCATCTCTTGTTTCATTTTGATGCTCAGTTTGCCTGTGGCCACCTGGATTCGCTTTGTGGTCTGGATGGCGGTTGGTTTTGCAATTTATTTCGGTTATGGATATCGTAAGGCGAACTGATGGTCTTGCGAGCCACGAGTCGACCTTTCGGTTGCGGCTTTTGCGGCATCGCACTAGACTTGAGTAATGGAGAGTAAAAATTCAATCTTAAAAGAAGTGGGCAGCTTCTTTTCAATACTGGCAATACTGAACACTGTTCTATTTTTTGTGTTTTATCCCCCGGTGCCGTTCACAGTCTGCATTTTTTGTCTGTTTTTAAGGCATTTCGCAGACGGCACGAGAGACGTAGTGCTGGGATCAAACCGCGACACGTTTTCCTAAAATATCTGGAAGCACTGAGCCAAGTTTTAGTAGCCTGACTAGCAACGCTAACAGTTCTTTTATCGGTTTGCCTTCTTATCGTCTTTTTCTATCGCTTTTTGCTTTTTGTAATTTTATTTACAGTATCTGCTCTTGTAGTTATGATCGTTAGGGAAAAGAGAGTGCCAGAGGTTGCCGGATTTAAACTTCAATAGATAGAGTTGTGGAATAATGCGCCGATTGCAGTGCTTTTTATTCAGTCTGTTTTGGCTTTTAATAAATGTGCCTTTCGCATCAGTTGTATTTTCCAGATTCTGGCTCAATGCGAAGCGATACAAGCTGTAGGATGTCGGGTTAATATTCAGAGGGATACCAAAACAGATTAGCTGGCAACTTCTAAAAAAATGACGAAAAATTCACTGTCACTTTGATCTCATTGTTTCTGCTCACAGTGTTCATTCCAGTCACTACCGCCCAGAACAGTAACCTTGATGCCGAAAAGTTTTTCAAAAAAGCTGTTTTAGAAAGTGAAGCATCAGAACTCAAGACCAGGCTTTAAGAGACTACGCCTCTGCAATTGCGTTAAATCCGCGCAACACCAATTATTACGTTAGCCAGGCTCAACTCTTATACGACCTTGAAGAAGACGAAGCCGCGCTCATCTCAAGCAACAAGGCAATTAAAATAGATGCTAAATGTTCCAATGCCTGGCGAATCAAAGCCAAAGTGGAAGGGCGTCTCAAGCGTCCTGCCAATGGTCTCGCCAGTCTCAACGTAGCAATGAAATTACTCCCGCTCTCTGCACAGTTGCTGCACGAGCGTGGTCGTCTCTACCGTCTGGCCGGCCGCTACCAGGAAGCGGAAAAAGATCTGGATCAAGCAATTGCAATGCAACCTCGGCTTCAAGGTGCATATATTGAACGCATTCTCGTCAGTACAAAATTGAAAAAGTGGACCAAAGTGATAGCAGATTGCAACATTGGTTTGAAAACTGACGCTATGCACCATGAGCACGTGTTGCAGCAAAGAGCCGAGGCGAAAGGGGAAATGCGTGACTATGTCGGCGCCGCCGATGATTTGAAGCAAGCTCTGCAGCTCTCGCCCGATAACAGAAGAATTCATCAGGCTCTTGAGTCTATTTATAAAAAACTCAGTGACAAGAAAGGCCAGGCTGTAGAAGCAGAAAAAATCAGGTTGCTCAATCGAGATTTTCGCTAATCAATTTTGCCGCGCTCAAGGCTTAGTCTGCGGCTATTTCTTACCAGACTGGGCCTGCAGCGGGCTGAGGAGCATAGGCGGTGTGGAATGTTCCGGTACTATCGGTGTCAGCTCTAACTCACCGATTAGATATGAAGGCGTTATCAGTGTTCGCGTTACGTAATCTCTCGGTTCTACAATGTATGGCTTGGGATCATTGCCGACCGCCTGCACGTCGCGAAAGGTGCGCAGAGATCCATAGGCAAACTGCAGTCCCCTCACCAGTTCTCGATGACCATCACTGAGATATAGCTTATAGACAATCAGCGGATTGGTGGGTTGAACCGAATGCGATGGCGTATCATAAGGCCGCTTATCGAGATAGGCAGCAGATGGATACTCCCGCATTAGATAATTTTGTTCGATGCGCAATATCAATAACACATAGTCGAGACCGGCATCCTTGGCTATTTCCTTGGCCGTGGCCAAAACTTGTTCGGTGGATGCTGATTGTGAGCCGGACAGAGTAAGAATGCTGTAAACTCCATGTCCATCCATTGAGTGTCCGTTACTGTGATTGAAATGTCGAGTGGGAATGCGGCTTTGACAAAAAGCTTTTAGAAGGCCATTTTGCACTAGGTTGATGCGCTGGGCCGGCATTCCCTGGTCGTCGATTTCGTATGTACCCATCAGCGGATTGCCGTTTGCGTCCACAGCATGTGGATCATCCACAACCGAAAGCTGCTTGGACATTATTTTGCGACCGAGACGAGTTTTTAACGGATTGACGAAATCTTCGCTGCCCATATATTCTTCGGCGAAGCTGAAATTGGGTGCCATCACCTGTCCAAAAGTTCAGCAGCAGCCTGATCTTCAAACACAACCGGCCCGCAGTAATCTTCACCTTTTGGTGCCAATCGCAGCTCGGTCATGCGCTGCGCCAGAGCCTCGGTTATTTGCCTGAGTTGTGCAAAGTCGGGCAATTTGGACTCGTCAGGATTGGCCACCATCTCACAGTCTTCTATGGGCATGCCGTCGGCTGCCTGTGCTGTAGCCCAGATGCGCACCGAATATTGATTGTGCGAGTCACGCACTTTTGTACCTTCGCTATTAACAAACCAGCGGTTAACGGTGCGGGCGATGAACGAAACTTTGGACTTTTGCAAGGTGGGATAGTTTTTGAAAATCGCCGAGAGATCCTCAATCTGTTTCGACCATTTTTTCTCGTCGACTGATACGTTGTGCACTGGATCCACCGCCACGACTGGCTTTTTCTCAGTTAGATCCACCCTTCATTTTCAAAACAACTGCACTTCCCCGGCACTTAGTCTACCGGCTTTATCGAATGAACTGAAGCTCGTGTTGATTTGTACTCGCGGAGATCGGGCTGTTGCGCGAACTTACTAAAACAGGGAGCCCGAAAGCTCCCTGTCTCAAGTTCTACTGAAAGATCGCCAACAATTATTTGATGGTGATTTCTTTACCGGAGCGAACTTCGGTTTTCAGTGTGCGGGTTTTGGTTGAAGATACATGACCTTCGATTGAACCGTGCGATACAGGAATGCGCAGAGCAGCTTCCAATTTAGGCAAGCTGATGAAGAGCAAGCCGCGGTCTAAGCGAGCTTCAACATTTTCCCAAAGAATTTCTGTTTCGAATTCGAATTCGCGAACCATCAATGTTGATGGCAATTCACGACGAAGATACATAGCTTTTTCTTCGAACATGGTTGGTGTGCGCTTAGCGATTACTGTGAGGTAACGGCCTTCGATTTTGAGTTCGATATCATCAAGAACAACGCCTGGAAGAGCGAGTTCGAGTACGAATTGATCGTCGAGTTCGAGAATATCAGCGCAAGGAATGTCGAACTGGTTTTGGCCATATTCATATACTGGTCTTGTGTAGCTGTCAAAGCCATAGTGAGCGCGGTTGAGATGATTTCTCAAAGGCATGCCAACTTCTCTTGTGCCGAATTCTCTGTGGCCGAATTCTTTGTGATTACGGTTATACATGTAAATACTTCTCCATTGTGTCGTAATTTTGAACGTGAACCCGCCTCAAGACCGGCCTTGCCTAAATGCAGGCCGAAATCGCCATGAGCGACCGCACCCCAGAAACGAGTTCTGGTGCCGTCTTTGGAAGTGGTGTTGCTGTTCCGTGCTCGATATGTTAGCGCGAAACCCAGTTATTATGCGAATTTTCCGAATTCGTGTGCCGTTGCGCTTGTGAACCTGAGAACCAGCTCATATTCAAGCTTTGCAGGCTTGGCATCCTGGCTCAACTATAGAGAAATCTCATGGTGAGCGGCGATTATATATTTGGGTGGGGTAAGAAAGCCCGCCTAAGCTGTAGCTTCCAATGTCCTCAAACTTCGCTCACGGTGCGGTTAATTTATTAATTCCGCATGGACAGCATTAAACAATCACTTGGCAGCTTTGCCTCTGGTGATTTTCTTTTTCTGCACCGTGACTTTGCTTGATTTAAATGGCTTCGGTGTGACGGCAGCCAGTCGCTTATTGATGCGGTCAAGCAGAGATTTTAAATCGCGGCAATTGCTTTCGAGCCTTGCTATATCAGCGTCGGAGCCACTGGCATCTTTTTGAGCATTTTCGAGTTCTCGTCGACTAACAACGCCTTCGGCATACAACTGCTCGAAGGTTTTGGCACGCTCTTGCAGCTCTGACTGTGAACTCTTTTTATTCACTAACTGAACGCTGGCATCTTTATATTGAATAGATATTTCTTTGACCCGATCTTTGAGCGCGTCTTTACTCATGTACTCAACTTGCATTCCATACAGTCCAGAACCCATTGCCATCATCGCTGGATCAGATAGCATGGTCGGCGTGTCAGGTGGCGGAGGTGGCACCATGCTGGACCTGAGAGCGGCTCGTAAAACCTTTTTGGCTTCTTTGCGCTCGGCCTTGGCTTTATTTTTTGCTTCGGTTTTAGATTTGGCCTCGGCTTTTGGGTCCGGTTTCGGTTTCGCTTTCGCTTCTACTATCGTGGGCTTTTTTGCCTCCGCATGTGTGTCGGGCGTTTTTGTCACCGCCACAGTTTTCGCGGCAGCTACCGGCACAACTTTCTTCAAGGTGGCATCAGGAATGGGTCTCAATGTCGGCCCGTCTTTGGCAGCAAATACGTTCGTGCACAAAAGCGAGCTGACACAAATAGCCAAAGCAGCGGCTTTCACCAATTGTTCGAGAGACTTATATTTCCTTACAGGCGGTATCATCGTGATTCTCAAAAGACTCTATGGTGTAAGCTCTAAAGATGCCTTCAGACAACACCTCTAGTCAGACAATTACCATACTCTTCCTTGGCGACGTAATAGGCAAGCCGGGCAGGCTTGTGGTGAAAAAATACTTACAGAGCTTAAGGGATGGGGCGGCCGCTAATAATGGCCACAGTGAGGCTTTTCCTGACTTTGTTGTGGTTAACGTAGAAAACGCCGCGCACGGCTTTGGCGTTACAAAGGACAACATAGCCGATCTCAAGGAAGTCGGCGTCGATGTTTTCTCTGGCGGCAATCATACTTTTGATCGCAAGGAAACTTTCGACTTTATCGATCAAGAACCAACGCTTTTGCGTCCGGCTAATTATCCGGAAGGCACACCAGGTCATGGTTATTGCATCTTGACCAAAGGCCGACACAAGCTTGCTGTGATTAATGTCATGGGGCGTGTATTCATGGAGCCGCTGCAGTCACCGTTTCTGGTGGCGGAGCAACTGGTGGCCAAGGTCAAAGAAGAAACCAATATCATTCTGGTTGATTTGCATGCCGAAGCTACAGCCGAAAAAGTGGCGATGGGTTGGTACTTAGATGGAAAAGTTTCAGCAGTCGTAGGCACCCACACACACGTTCAAACCGCTGACGAAAGGTTACTGCATCACGGTACCGCCTATATTACTGATGCCGGATGTTGCGGTCCTACGGACGGCGTTATCGGCATGACCACAGAAGGCGTGTTCAGGCGCATGGTCAAACAATTACCTTCGCGATTTGAGATTGCCGGCGGCCCTACCGTTTGCTGCGGTGTGTTGATTACAGTCGATGCCGAAAGCGGCAAGGCGCAAAATATTACGCGAGTGAGATTCTACGACTGATGTTCGATTTGCATTTGCACAGTCACCACTCTGACGGCACCTGGTCGCCACAGGAGCTAGTGGAACACGCAGTCAAGATTGGCATGAAGCACATTGCCTTGACGGATCATGACACTGTCAGTGGTATCGATGAAGCACTGGCCGCTGCTCGTGGGCGGGTGCAAATCATTCCCGCCATTGAGCTCAACACAGTGTTTTGCGACGGTAGTGGTGCCAGCCACGATGTGCACATTCTTGGCTATTTTATCGACCGAAAAAATAGCGATTTGCTCGCCACTATAGACTTGCAAAAGCAGGCTAGAGCCGCTCACGTGCTTGATTGTATCAAACTTGTGGCATCGGCCGGGGTGGAAATTACAGTTGAATCTGTACAGGAGTGCGCCGGGCAGGGTGCAATCGGAAAAGCCCACCTGACTGAAGCAATCGTGCGTGCCGGTGGTGCTCCAGACTTGACGTCTGCCTATGAAAAGTTTATGGTACGCGGTTCTGCTTTCTATGCGCCGAGGCACAGTATCAGCCCTTATGATGCTGTGGAGGCAATTAGAAAGGCTGGCGGTCTGGCTTCAATTGCTCACCCCGGGAAAGAAGATCATGTGGTACCACTAATAGAGTCACTGCACGAAGCGGGCCTGGCTGGAATTGAGGCTTATCATCGCGTGCATTCGCCGGTTCTGGTAGACCGCTATTTGCAAATGGCCGCCCACCGCAACATGATTGTTACCGGCGGTTCTGACTGTCACGGGCCGTATGAAGAGTATGCTTCGATGATGGGTTCTATTGTGATGCCTGAGGAGATTTTGAAGGGCCTGTCTTTAAGTAGGGTGTAATGCAAGGCTTTACTTTTTTCAGACTTGTAATTCTCGACCTGCTGCCGGCGGGCAATGCTCGGGCAATTCAAATAGCTCAATCTCCCAATTAGAAATTCGATAGCCATTCGGGACCTTAATCACGCCGAAACCTAATTTCATACGGCGATAAGTCAGATAGTCTGGTCTCTGTTTCCATCTTCCAGAAGCGACCACCCGTATGGTTTTATCTTTGACCACTGACGCCGCTAAATCAGTCACTTCAAACCGGAAATTTTTCATTCTTGGACTAGACCAGAAGAAGTGTTTAAAACTTTCCATACTATCTGGCGACATCCAACCTTCGGCTTCTTCATGCTGTTTAGCCGCGTCGGGCGAATAGTCTAGCGCTTTACTCAGCCACCAATGCACAAAAGCCTTTGCCGTTTCAGGCTTGGGTGTGGTCCGCAGTACCTCGTAATTAATCCAACTGGTGGCGATCCAGCTCAGGAAAATAACAACAGCAATAATCAGCAGCCCTCGCAGGGCGCGCTGCATCGGTCTGGTAACTGCCGAGTGAAGTATGATCATGTTCAATCCTCTTTCTCTATCTTAGGCCAGAAGAGGGTATTGTCCAGCAAAAATTAACCTGGCTCGGATCAAACAACGTTGTTCTAACACTGGTAGTGATATTGCCGGTGGTGCTACGCCAAGTGGTTATGGGGTGACGCTTAAGGCCTTATCTAGCTGCTGATTCAAAATTGAAGATTCGACTTCACCAATCGAACTCCATGAAACTTTGCCGTTTTTATCGAGAATTACTTCAAACGGAATGTAGCCCTTGTAGTGGTTCTTCAACAGACTGCGCGCCTGATCGTTTTGTGTGTGGTCAACGTCGATGACAATAAATTTGACCGGTTTGGTGCTGGTTTGTTTGTAGAGATCTACCAATCTTTTTGCCTGGCGATTAGTGTTCAAGTCTCCCGAAGCACCAAAAAACAGCACCGTTGCTTTGCCCGGTTCAAGCGAGCAATCATCAAGTTTCTGGCACTCAATGGGAAAACCGCTATCAATATCCTGCACGAACGAAATGCCCTTTTTCAGTTTTAAATCATCAGCGGCCAATGCCCCGCTGCAAAAAGCGACGTAGCCAACGCCCAGACAGGCTAATAAACAGACAAACAAAATTCGTTCAAATAATTGCCCGGGGGCTAAAGCTGACATTTCAAAACCTTTTTTAAGTGCAAACCAATTGTCTAACAAAGACAACGAAAGCACCAGCTATGTTCCCGGCTGCTGAGCCAACCGCAAATTTATTGCTCTAATTTGAAATCGCTGGCTTTGACGCCGTGCACAAAGCGTGACCACTTTTGCTGTTCGTAACTCATGGAATATTCGTAAAGGCTGTTCAAAAGCCGCACTCCAGAGGCAGAAGTGCCTTCGAAGAAATATCCGACCTCGGCCCCGGTCTCGATGCTGGCCTGTTTAGTCTGGCTCTTAATGGCCAGTTCGGCCTCCTGCGGCAGTCTAATTTTGCGGGAGCGATTAAGGTTCGGTGATTGATTAAGTTTGCTGTGCCTGCCTATACCCACTTCACAATGAATCACCTGGTCCACCGCTGACGCAGCTGGGTTTTTGAGTCTTTCCCAGAGCCATGCTGAAAGGGCCTGGTTGGCTGGCAACTCAGGAACTTTGTGCAAAAACTCGGCGAAGGCCTCTAGGATCATTGTTATCTATTGTGAATGGGCTTTTAGCGACTATAGCACGGGGAAGTAAAGTGGGGGAAGGGCTGCGGCACCCCTGGCAATCTCGGGCCATTGTCCCCAAAACGAGTGAACATTTAGGAAATTAAACTTTATGGCAAATATATTGAAGGCTAAAGGAGGTTATAATTTATGTACT
>JADYXQ010000141.1 GCA_021772135.1 Candidatus Obscuribacter sp. | reverse complement strand
GTGTCACCCGTCTTGTCGATTGACTGGGCGGTTTACTAAAGAGTGGATCCTTCAGGGGCCATTCTTTTTTCATTGTTCTACGCTTTGATATAGTATTACTTGCTAGTCGCCGCCTAAAAACGATGACGATAGCTTACGGTCGACCAGCTTTTTCTCTTTCCAATCTTTCGCGATTAGCTTTCAGATAACCAATATTCGAGAAAGATGTACCTTCAATAAAGCCGGCAACCACTTGCTGACCGGCTTTTGGTTCACTGAGAAATCTTTTGCTCTCTTCGCTAACTACCGGCAGCCTGGTGAAATATTTCCCCATAAAAGCCTCGCCGGTAAAGCGATCGGCAGGCACAATTTTGTCGCCGATAGTTTTCCCTGTTTGATCCACGGGACTGGTGAGCTTTGTGCTGTAATCTTCAGACGATAACTCTTTTGCGTTTGGAAGAATTCGAGGTTGAGAATGCTTAGGATCGATTGCTTCGCGATCAAAAATCATGTTGTTCGAACGACCGGCGATCTTGGTGGGGAATTTGACACCAGTGTCGCCAATCTCAAGATTTCCAATCTGATTTTTGATTGGTGTGGGATCAAGTAGATTGACTTCGTTATTTAGCTTGACCGGCAAAATGCCATCACCATTGGTGGTGAGCGAATGGCTGGCGCTGGCATCAGCAGCTTTGCCCGACGGTTTGTTGGAGGACAACTGGGTTTTGGCGTTCATGAAATCCCAGCTAAAACGGTTTGGACCGTCGTTACCGGCCGAATGCACCACTTCGACCCCGGCAGCTTGCACTCGCTCAATTGCTTGGTTGGTGCGCAAGACATGGTCGGCTGTTTCTCTTTCATCGGGGCTTTTGTTGCTGTCTTTGGATATTTCACCCATGCGCTCGAGGATATTGTCCTTTTGACCGGCTAGATTCTCTGCGGTAACGGGGAAGCCGAGAAATTTTGAGGCGTCAGCAAAAGTGGGATCAAGATTTCCCATACTGATATTTAAAACATCGCCTTTGCCCAGGGGCAGTGTGCCGTCTTTGATTTTGTCAGCCACTCCGTTAATCTGTCTGGAAAAGTCGATGTCAGCGCCTTTACCCGAATTTTGCATCTCCAGGCTGATGGTGTTGAAACCGGCTTTTTCGGCAGCGGCCATACTCACTACACCGTGCTGAATTTCTTTACCGAACTCTCCACCCACACCCGTTGAAAAAGTGTCAATAAAGGCAGCTGTAGGCTTCTTATCGTCAAAGTTTTTCGAGCGGCCGATTTCGGTAAACGGGGCGTTGCCGCTAACTCCACCTACGCCGCCTTTGCCTTTATCGGTTTTATTGACAGAGTCAAAAATGTTATCGAAAACTATTTGATCCTTGTTAGAACTGCCATCACCGCCAGGAGCGGGAACTGGTGCTACTTCTTTACCAGGAAGCTTATTAAAATCCTTGAGCAAATCAAGGCGATCGACTTTATCTAGCGCTTTGCCGGCGCCTTTTTCTTGAACTTCAGCCTGCTTGTCGACAGGTGCTTTTGTTTCCAGTTCAGCCATTGAGTCGATTGTGATTGTGGGTGGTAAGTTTGATACTGCCAGTATCGGCGAATCTGCGTGAAACTTGCGTGACTGCAATTTTCATCAGCGTCGAAGACGACCCGGAGAAAAGGCAAAAACCAGAGACATGAAAAAAGCTACTCCGGCGTACCACAGCTCACGGTTGAGGGGCTCGCTCATACCTGGCTTAAGGCAGCAACGGCCGTGATCGGCGGGATCGTAATAGACCGAATTCACGCCACCTTCGCGGTAATACGAGGCGAAAAAGTCGGCTTCCTTTTTGGTATTAAATGTTGGGTCGGGGAAAGAGATAGCGTTGCTGTGATAGGTTTTTCCTGCGAGAGAATATTGATATGCGACATAAGGCTTGTAATAATACGAGCGTCTGGCCGCCACTTTTTGCATCTTCATTGTTTGCATTGAGCCGGAAACGCGGTTCCACTTTTCTGAACCCGTGGCCATATTTCGATGGAGACAATATTGCACCGTGAACCAGATGCAGACTACGAAACAGAAGAATGCTATACAACTATTGACAGTATTGTTCATGGTTTTATATACCCTCTCAATCACTCCACCCTGGTGCCTGGCTAAAAATGGGCCGGGGTATGAGCTTTACAAAAAGGCGAACGCCTGGTCGGGGAGTATTGACACCAGACCTAAAGCAGTCGGTCTGATCGATAAAGCAATTGCTCTGGAGCCGAAAAACGCCGAGTATTTTATGCTCAAAGCAAAACTGCTGGCCGACTCGGAAGAGGCCGAAGAGGCTTTGCCGATCATCGACAAAGCGCTGACGCTGGTCCCCGACAGTCGTTTAGCCTGGCAGACTAAGGGGAAAATTCTCATGGACATGCGAGACTACAACGGTGATGAAAACTGCGGCAATCAGGCACTAAAATTACAACCCGATTTTGTGGACGCCTCCACAGGCCTAGAATACGCGCCTGGGAGGACTTCGGGCCGTTAAGTACGGCGGAACGTGAAGGAAACTAATTATTTCTAAGCCATACTGGTAAGCAAGCGGTTTACGGCAGCAGACTGGCCTGACAAGAGTTGCTATGATGTGCCGATGCAATTGGTAAAACCGCTTATTATTATCACTCTTGTGGCCGGCATCCTATGTTCGCCGCCATTTTCTTGCAAGGCCAAACCGCTTTTCGAGTGGCCTGGCGCTAAGAAAGCCAGGACTGAGAAGACGGTGCAGACGCCTGCTGCCAATCAAAACCCTATTGATGGCAAAGCCGGCACGGCGCCAGAGGCTGGTTCGGGTGCAGGTTCGGGTTCTGGTTCATCAACTACGCCGGCGAAAGCTGCCGCCACTGGCATTCCCAAACCACCGGCGGATCCATATTGGCCGGAAATCGACATGCCCGATACACCGATACCAAAGTTTGTCCAGCCAGCCGCCAGCCATGCAGCCCCGGCCCATCGCGCTCCAGTAATTATTCCTGATACAGTGCCCGACATTATTCCCGACATTATTCCCAATACTTCGCCAATTCACAGCAGTATTCCAGACTTACTTGCACCACTCGAAACTCCGACGGCCAGCCCGGCACGGGCGTCGATTCATCAAAGCATTTCTGAGCCACAAGCTCTTGAAACAGAGACAAATCAGACAGAACCAGCTCTGTCGCAGACAATTCAACCGACCACAGCGCCCACTGTTCGCCCTGCCGCAGTGAAAAAAGCGGTGGCTATGCCGATTATGCGACCTGTTGCTCAAACTACTACCACTTCGGCTTTCCGAGCCAGTGAGCTCCATCGCCTGGCCATGCGAGAAGTGAGCAAAGCGATTCACATAAACCGCACACCCACCAGCGAATGTATTGTTATAGCGAGCGACAGCTTATTTGATCGCGACCAAGCAACCATTACTCCCACTGGAGAGCTGGCTCTAGCTCAATTAGTTGAAAGAGTCAGTCAGTGGAGCGAGCATCCGGTAGTAATCGAGTGTCACACCGACAGCTTCGGTTTCGAAAATTACATTCGCAAACTGAGCCAGGAACGCGCTGATTGTTTGCGCTCATGGTTTATCCAGCGAAATTTGCTGCAAGATATTCAAGTAAAAGCGGTGGGGGTGGGCAAAGGCAAGCCGCGTGCGCCAAATCAAAAACCCAACGGCAAAGACGATCTTGTTGCTATGGCGATAAATCGTCGTGTAGAAATCCATGTGGATAAGACTAAAGCGGTGGAAGTTCCAGTCCTGATGCCAGATTCTGAAGGCTCGAACGAGGAACCTCAAGCGCCCCCACAAGAATCAGAAACCGTGGCCAACAGACAAAACAACAATGAAAATTCTGAGTTTGGCGACGATTCACTTATCTTAAATCAACTACCCAGACTGGAAGACGTACGGGCCCATAGCGGCCGCACCACCGACGCCACCAGTGAAGTTGAAAAACCACCAGAGCAAATTACTCCCGAAAAAATTCGCGCAAACGAATGGGAGCATAAAGAATTCGGCTTGTGGCGCGATAACTAACTTGGCGAATGCCAGACCAGTGACTCTTCTAATTTCAAACAATTAGCATTAACGAGATGCAGCATGTAGTGTGCTTTACGCACAAAATGTTTGTCACCCGGAAACGCCGACAATAAACAGGCATCCAGGATGTCGTCAGACTCAATACAAAGTCTTACTTTGACTTTCCATGATACATTTTCACCACCGCCATAGGTTTCCAGAAGCTGCTCAACAACATTTTGATTAGCCGAAAGATAAGTGATTAGCTCTTGCATTTTCGCCGTATTCAAATAATCAAGCAAGCGCAAATAAACATAGAATGACACGGTTCCATCTTTGTAATCGACCGCGCTCAATTTACTCTCGTCGGCGTAACTTAGTTTAAACTGCCTGGCTAAATGCATACCGGCTTTGTAAGTCAGTTTAGCTGCCTCAATTCGCCTGGCAATGCTCGACAAAACAAACAGTTGGCGAGCGTCCATAGTCGAATAGAGCGACAGCAAATCAGCCAAACTCCGGCCGGTAGTAACAGCAGCTGTGTGATAGCCCTGAACATCTTCAACACTGACAAACTCGGCATCAATCAAAAGTCTGGTTAGAATGCGGCTGGCCTTACTTAGGGCCTGTGAACTGACTTTGAGCCTCGCAGCTTGCTGCAAACCCTCTTCAACAGTAACTTCACCACTCCTGATCATGCCTTGAATCTCAAGCACTTTATCAATAGTCGCCTGCTCAAGAAAATCAAAGGAAACTATTGCCTTGCCCAAAGGTAAACAGCTTGAAGTAGCGCGTTCAAGAGCTCTATCGATCAATTCAGGCGCCAGAAGTCCTGTGACCTTGAGAAGTTCGCCCAGGCGAATGCCTTTACTCTCGTCGCCGCAAAAACCAAGCGTAAGTAGAGCATCAGCGAAAGTCCATTTACGTCTCTGCACAAGGGCTACTGCTGCTCTACATTCTTCAAGGCTGAGCACTTGATCACGCAGCATCCATTGCGCCTGGATGCAGGCCTTCAATACAGTAGGCGAAATAATTTCTTGCGCTACCAATGCTTGACCAAGTGAACTGCCCGTGTCCTGAGCAAATCGCATGGCGCGGCTCACATCTTCTTCAGACGACAATTTTAACTCAGTGACAACTTTTCCTAG
>JADYXQ010000140.1 GCA_021772135.1 Candidatus Obscuribacter sp. | reverse complement strand
GTTAAATCTAGTATGGTGAAGCGATAAAAATACGAATATAGCGGCTGTCGTTGTTGGCTAATAACTAGCAGGTATTGGCCAGTCAATATAGAATGTCCTTACTCAGCAGTCAGGAGCGCCGAATGAATTCGAATTTTAAATTTTCTCTGGCGTTAGCAGCCATCGTTACTTTGAGTTCAGCGTTTTCGGCCTCCGCCGATCCTTATCAACTGGGTGTAGAGCAGCGGGGACAATATCAGGCAGCTCCCGTATCAGGCGGCTATCCGGCACCCGTGATGACTCCTGGAGTACCTCAGTATCAAGCACCACCGCCCACTCGCCAACTTAAGGCGAATACTTCCAACAATAGAATGAATTTGAATGCCGGAGTGCAACAGCAGCAACAACCTCAGCGCCCGCCAATGCAGCTTGGAGTGCAAAAAGTGGCATTGCCGCCGGCCTTCCTCGGTTCATGGGTAGTTCAGGGGCAACGCACGACAGTTAAGGCCATCAGTGCTGAATTTCAGCAAAATGCTGAGCAAGGTTTCAACACCACCACTCGCAACGTCTGGAATATCAATGGCAGCCCTCAAGGTGGATACACCATGAGTAATGACCAGGGCGTGTCTACGGCTCTGCAAGTTCAAAAAATGATGGGGCCGAACAAAGCTGTTGTTGCCTACCAGCACCAGATGGGCAAGGCCATGGCTCAAGAAATGATCCTCATGGAACTTCAGAATGGTGGCGCAAGCTTCTCTGGAATTGAGAGAATAACCATAGTTAAAGACGGCGTGAAGAGATGCAATGTTAGCTACTCGCTCTCAGGCCAACGGCAGCAATAGTTTAGAGGAATCACAGTGAATAAGAAGCAGAACGTCAAAAGAGCCCTGGCTCTTTCGATTGTCGCTGGCATGTTGTCAACTGGTCAATTAGGTGCATTAGCCGCCGACGAAGAACTCGCCCCGCTCCCTCTGAAAACCGATCCGCTTCCCGTTAAAAATCCGGCCGACACCGTAGCCGCCCCCATGGTTGAGTTACCGGTGACACCAGAACAGGCTCTGGCCGAAAAAAAATTGATTTTATCCGGAGCCGCAGCCACTGCGGCTCCAAAATACAATTTAATAGGAGCGGCACTGATAGCCACTAAGGCCCCGATCACCCGCTATATCGGTCCCAAACTCAAATTTATCGAAGTGACCATCCGCAACAATGGTGTCTATCCTGTTGTCATCATCGGCGAAGGCGTCCGCGGCCTCGGCGGCGGAGCTAACATCGCTCAACTTCCATTAGAGACCCTTTTGAAATTAGATAACCACTTACTCAGCACTACAGACAAAGTGGCTATCGGTGCTGTTACTCTGGGATCTGCCGCACTGGCCGGCCCACTAGCCTATGAAGTCTTCACCGCCCAAGACCATCGCAAACGCAATCTCGGTATCGACGTCGGCCGCGACGCCGGTCGTCACGAAATTGAAGACAGCAGGCTTAATCGCCGCGTAATATTGCCTCAAGACGAAACCAAAGGATGGATTGCTTTTTACGATGATGCCGCCTCTGGTATCAGCAGTTTACTGGTGCCATTGACCTACCCTTACAATAGCTCCAATGGTTCAGTCACCATCCCCATTAGCGGCACAACAGCCAATGCCAGCCTCAGTGCCATTCCCAGCACCCGCAACGGCACTACAACCGGCTCCAGTACTCTTGCCGATCCGCGCCCTTTTGCTAAAAAAGTCCGATACCGTCCATGATAATCCTGAGGAGGAGATCAACTAATGAGTAAGCTCAACAGAGCCTTAATGGTAGCACTATCAGTGGTAGCACTATCAGTGGTAGCACTACTGGTCGCCTGGTTTGCTTGCGATTCTGCTCTTAACCCAGCGATGGCAGCATCCAAGAAAGGTGCCGCTAAAAGCACAGGTGATGCCGTTGTTTCAATGGAAACCACAAAAGGTCCGATCAAATTGCTGGTCTATAAAACTCAAGTGCCGCTTACTTCCCATAACTTCTTAGAATTGGTAGGCAAAGGCTTTTATGACGGCCTCACTTTCCACCGCTATGAACCAGGCTTCTGCATTCAAGGCGGCGACCCATCAGGAAACGGCACAGGCAACTATCTTGACCCTAGAACCAACAAACCCCGTCACATCGATCTGGAAGTCAAACCAAATCTTAAGCATGATGCCGCTGGCGTATTGGCAATGGCTCGCTCAGCAAGCCGTAACTCAGCCTCTTGCCAGTTCTACATCACACTTGCTCCAGCACCGTTCTTAGATGCCAACTATGCGGTATTCGGCAAAGTGATTGAAGGAATGGACGCAGTTAACGCCATTCGGGTGGGCGACAAAATGACAAAAGTGACTATTGTCGATGCTGGCAAATAAACCAGTGCTAAAATTACCGGGATATTAATTACACGGAGGTATCTGGCAGTCAGCTGCCGGAACAAAACTACATGACAGATCCAATTGTAGTGATCGAAACCGACAAAGGCACGATCAAAATCCAAGTACATCAGACTGAAGCTCCAATCACCTCGAACAATTTTCTTGATCTGGTGAGCAAAGGCTTCTACAACGGTCTTATTTTCCACCGCTATGAACCAGGTTTCTGCATTCAGGGTGGCTGCCCAACCGGTTCTGGAACCGGCGGTTACACTGACCCTGAAACCAAACAAAAGCGCAATATCAAACTCGAAGTTAAATCACACCTGAAGCATGATTCACTGGGCGTGGTGGCAATGGCTCGCTCGAATGATAAAGACTCAGCCAGCTCGCAGTTCTACATCACTCTAGGACCGGCAAACTTCCTCGACATGCAATATGCAGTGTTTGGCAAAGTGATTGAAGGCGATGCCGTTGTTCAACAGTTGCGCAAAGGCGACAAAATGAACAAAGTATCCGTCATGGAAACCGCCAATAAATAACTGACCGCTGGTCAGCGAATTTTTAAAGAGGAGGAACCAGGTTCCTCCTCTTTTTTCTGGGAAAAATACGTCCGGACGTATTTTTCCACGCACAACAAACAAGCCGCCCGAACGAATCATATTTAAAGCTTGATAAAGCGACCGGAAGTCCACAAACTGCCGCCAGCCCCTACAGCCATCCCCAGCGCACACATCAGGGCTGACGTTTGCATCAAACTATATTCCAGGTTATGCGGCATGAATGGAGCGAGACTTAAAATCTGTTCTTTGACATAAGGGTCAATATAAAGGTGAATGCCGAGCAAAACCAGAGTGGCAAGTAAGGCTGCAGCCGCACCATAAGCAGCTCCCTGAAAGACAAAGGGGCATTTGATGTAAAAATGACCGACACCCATCAGACTCAAAATTTCAATTTCTCTATGGCGGGCCTTAATAACTAGATTGATGGTGTTGCCAATTACAGTAAGAGTAGCAGTGGCTAAAATGGCCGTGATGAAGAAACCGGCAATCTCAAGGAAGTGCCGCACTTCATTGATTTTTTTAGCAATTTTTAGAGGTGAACGAACTTTTTCTACTGAGGGCAAAAGATTGATTTTGGTGGAAAGTAGCTCCACTTGTTCAGGATCGGCCAGCCTAATGTGCAGCGTATTAGGTAGAGGATTATTGATCACAGCAATTTTGAAAGTATGCTGCATCTCTCTCCAGGCCACATCTTTGGAGACGATTTCAACTTGCCTGACTTCGCTCAAGCGACTGATTTCAGCTGCTACTTTTTTGGGATCGTAAGCATCTTTCAAATAGACCGATACTTGAATCTCACTGCCCCAGGCGTTAACCAGATTTTGCAAACTCATAGTCAACTGCAGCACGCCACCAAATATTGTCAGGGCGACGGCCAGAATGCTCACAACCAACCAGTTAGACCAGCCGCTGGCACGCAAGCCCAGCAAGGTTTCAATAAACACGCGACGAATAATTCTGAGAGTTCGCATCATAATTTGATCAGCTCATCTCCAACTCGTAAATGCCGTTATCAACGTCGGCCACCAGCTCACCGTTTTTGAGAGCGATAACGCGTCGTCTCATGGCGTTCACGATTGGCTGATCGTGTGTTGAAATCAAAACAGTGGTGCCCCGCTGACTGATGCGCTCAAGCAGCTGCACAATTTCTAATGATGTGGCAGGGTCAAGGTTTCCTGTCGGTTCATCAGCCAGTAAAACCGGCGGTCCGTTTACAATCGCCCGGGCGATACCTACTCGCTGCTGCTCACCACCAGAAAGTTCTCCGGGGTAGGCGTCAAACTTGTGTTCAAGGTTGACCACAGCCAGAGCGCTATTAACGCGCTTAGCCACTTCTTTCTCGTCAACGCCCAGTGCTCTTAAAACGTAAGCGACGTTATTAAAGACCGTCTGACTGGGAAGCAATTTGAAATCTTGAAAGATAATTCCCAGTCTGCGGCGCAAAAGCGGAATCTGACCGGAGTTCATGCGATTGAGATTGACGCCGCCGATGAAAACATTACCCGTAGTTGGTGTTTCTTCACGATAGAGCAGGCGCATCAGTGTCGACTTGCCTGCACCACTTGGTCCGACTAGAAAGGCGAACTCACCAAGGGCAATATGCAAGTTTATGTTTACCAGAGCGGGTCTACCGCCGTAGTTTTTAGAAACGTTTTGCAGTCGAATCATGCGTTAAAAAGTCCGGCCGTTATGGCGAAGCATGGGTTCAAAGAAGGCTGATGATAACACAGTAGTCACGAGGGAGCCTGAGATCTGGCGCAAGGTGTCAGATTCTTCATTTTGCAGTCGACTATGCATAGCCACCGCGGGGCATTTCCAACATATTCGTGGCGAAACAATGAGCGCAGATGAGTTTCTCCCCATGTAAGCGACCGGCTACATCGCCGCAATTACTGCAATGTGGAAAGCCGTGGACAGAGCGCCATTTCTTCAAACGCAATTCTTTCTCGTACAGGGCACGCATGCGCAGGGCGAGCGGTGCGAATTCGTCGCCATTTTCAGACTCGCGGTCATTACTGTTAGTAATAGACGCGATTTGCAAAACTTCTTCTACAGTTAAGTCAACCAGCGCCAGATCTGCTTCTGTGGGCTCAGGCAGGGGTTCCTGATAAACGAAGGGCGAAGGATTATTGTTTTCGGATGTTTCCGAAAATCGCTTCATATCGAAGCGCATTCCGGTTATTTCAATACCGACGCCGCGCGCAGCCTGTCTTAATTTTTTGATCAAATCGGCTTTGGAAAAACTAATCTCCTGACCCGTAGCCGCGTCTTTCACGGCAATCACTACATTGCGCTCGTGATCAATGAAGAGCGGCCTGGTGCGCGAGGCAAAGGGTTCGCCGACAATGTGAGGCCAGAGATGGAGGAATGTGTGTTCTTTTAAGCGATTGTCGATACCGAGCTGACGTAACACTTTCGGCAACACTTTGGCGATCTGCTGAAAGTTACGCCCCTTACCCTTGCGAAAGGGCTGTATAGGCGGCCTATCGCTGCCGTCAGCTTTTGCACTATCTTCTTTTTTGCCGCCGAAATTTTTAAAATCAGACATCAGTTTCTCAATATAGCCGGTCAAACTTAGCATGAAAAGAGCTATTGGGTTATAATCAGCGGCTCAGTCAAAAGCCACTTTGAGGTCATCTACAGTGTCAGCAGAAGAGACAATTGCAGTTTTGAGAAAACGCTTCAGACCAGAAGCGGCAAAAAATCTCAGCGCCACTTATTTGATTAACATCAAAGGCGACGGCGCAGCGGCTTATCTGACAAAAATTTCAGACGGCACATGCGAGTTTGTAGAACATGGCTCATCGGGTTACAGCCCAGCTGATTGCCAGATTACAATCGACTCAGATGATTTGCATCAAATCATCAACGGCAAAATGTCGGCCATGACTGCGGCTTTATCTGGTGTGCTCGCCATCGAAGGCGAACTCGGATTAGCCATGAAATTAGTGCCGATTTTCTTCGACAACTAAATCGCTTTTATTGCTTTTTCCAGCGCTTGCATACCGTCTTCATAAGGCGGCAAGAAGCCGGTCCAGAGCTCAAATGCATGCCTTGCTTGATGCACCAGCATGGCTTTGCCGTCGGCGCACATAAGACCCCGTTCGTCAGCTAATTTGCAAACAATGGTGCCATCATCAGATTTTGCGTAAACCAGATCTTGAACTAGAGCATTTTGCGGCAAAGCCGAAATTAGCCCCGGTAGCCACTGCGGACACTGGTCATCATTGTGACCAATTGAAGTGGCATGTATAAAAATTGAACAAGTTGAAAGAGTTTCTTTGATCGCTCGAAAATTTTCGGCCTGATCTTCTGGCAGTTCGTCTTCCGTTGAATACAAGGTGAAAGCTACACCTTCGAATTTCATGCTGTCGATAAAACTGCGGCCACGCTCAAGGGTTCGACCGATCAGAACTATGTCACGCACGCCCATCTGAAATAGGGCGATAACAGAAGCGCGAGCAGCACCGCCCAGACCGAGCACGGCCGCACGTGCCCCAATTACGCTGGCGACGTCTAGAGAGCCCTCCAGACTGGCCTTGAGGCCGGCTATATCAGTGTTGTAGCCTGAGCGCTTACTGATAGTAGATTGGTCATAACTAAAGACCACCGTATTAATGGCGCCGGCAGTTTGCGCTGCGCTTTCGACATGATCGACAAAGTCGAGCATCACCACTTTATAAGGAATGGTGACATTAATACCGCGCGTGAAAAGCGGCGCGCAGGTCAACTGGCTCAGCGTTGAAGCCAGCTCGCTTTCGCTCACGCTAAGCAAGCGATATTCGCCGTTGATGCCTGAAGCTTGAAAAAAAGCTTGATGAATTACAGGTGAAAAAGAGCGACTGACGTTGCTGCCGATCAGACCCAAGATCATTTTAGACACTTGTAGTGCCTTTTAGTAATTCGTCTGTTGCTGAGTCGCTACGCGCATTTTTGTTACGCCGGCAGCGGCCGCAGCACTCATGATTTCCACCACATCTTTTTGCTTGGCGTCGCCGTCGGCATTGAGAGTAAGGTGCAAATCAGTATTGGTGGGCTGTTTATCTTTGAGATCTTTGATCATCTTGGTCAAGATCGTAATATCGTGATCGCGTACATACTTGCCGTTAATGGCCAGCTGTCCGTCTTTGTCGATATCGATGCTGATACCTTTGGTGGCTTCGTCTTTTTTAGCATTCCTGGTCTCTGGCGGTTTGATCTTCAAATCTGATTTGTCGATCAAAGGCGCAATCAAGATCATGATTACTAACAAGACGAGAAACACGTCGGTAAGCGGGGTTACGTTAATATCGGTGAATTGATCACCGACCGCTCCCATAGACATGCGTGTGCCCCCCTGATACCAAAAGTAGTTGGCTCAAATTAGTGTGTTGCTGATTCGGTTCCGACAAAGCTCAAGAAGAGCAGTTTGAGCAACAAGAAGTCGTCGGTGAAACCCTTCACAGTGTTGGTATATGTGTTGTTGAAAATTACAGCCATAATCGAAACGATCAAACCATAACCTGTTGCAATCAAAGCTTTAGCCACACCGGTTACTACCACTGGAGTACCGCCGCCGGATGCGCCAAGTTGGTCAAGGGTGAATACAACCCCAACCACTGTGCCGAAGAGGCCGATGAACGGACAGGTGGCGCCGATGGTGCCCAGTACTGCTAAGTGTTTTTCCAGCTTACGTGATACCAGACCGACGGTAATGTCGAAAGCTTTGGAGAAGTCTTCTTTTTGATCAGCCATCAGACGAACGCCTTCTTCAGCCACTTCGCCGATAACGCCGCCAAGTTGGCTACAGGCTTTCTGTGCTTTTTGCAAATCGTTTGTTTCTAGATAACGCTGCAAGGTGTGAATGAATTGTGTGACGTCACGACGATTCTGCTGATAGTACATATAACGTTCGACAGTTACTGCAATCGTCAGAACTGAGCAGATCGTAATTGGAATAGACGCGAACCAGTCATGGATCATGAACTCGAGGAAGTATTGGAGGAATTTACTTTCCATAAACGTTTATCAACATCTCCTTATCGTTGGCTAATCCAACAGAACTTACTATTTGAGCCGTGAGTCTCTGATGAGTCTATCAGAAATTCCGGAAGGTCCCATGACCACCACCGTTGAATACGTTGTAGTCAAAGGTGAACTCGATATCTACGTCGTCAGGCGCACCGGCTGGAAGCGGTCTGAAGGGAGCAGCATTCTCAACTGCTTTCAAAGCGGCCTGGTCGGCTATTGTTAAGCCAGATGAAGTGACCATTCTCAGGTTAGTCATCTGGCCGTCACGGTGCACCTTGAAAACAACTTTGACCCGCTTCGACTCGTTCCCTTTAGGTGGGAACCAGGCACGTTTGATTCTTCTTTGCAGGTCTGCCATGTATGGACCGAAGTCAACATCAGCTTTAGCAGCCACTGACGGGCGCCCGGGGCCGTTATCAGGATTGCCGGCTTCACCGCTGCCATTGCCACCACCAGCTGGACGAGCCACAGACGGTGCAACGGATATACCAGGTGAGCCACCACCAGCGGCTCCCCCACCGGAACCGCGACCGGCGCGGGTTGGAGCTGGCGAAGGCCCAGGGCCACTGCCGCCACCACGATTAGGAGAGCCACCACCAACAGGAACTGGTGTGGGCGGCCCGCCGCCTCCGGCTGCGCCGGAACTTGAGGCAATATTTACAGGAGCTGGAGCCGGACCGGGCGCTTGAGCAGAACCTGCACCAACACCGGCTCTAGGCATAGGCGCAAGCGACGGACTACCCATTTTAGGCATGGCCACAGGGCTTGGCGATGGGCTGGGCGACGGAGCTGCCGAAGGCTTGAAGAACGGAGTCAAGTTAGGCATTTTTGGAGCCGGTGTCGGAGTGGGAGACGGGCTCGGCGATGGGCTTGGGCTGGGCGACGGGCTTGGTGACGGAGTCGGACTTGGCGTCGGCGACGGACGTGGTGTCGGACGCGGAGAAGGAGTAGGACTCGGCGTAGGAGTTGGTGTAGCCTTTGTTGGAGTCGGTTTGCTCTCGGCCGGCTTCTGTTGTTCAGACGGCTTGCTTGCTGCCTTTGGTGCAGGCGAAGGTTGAACCGATGGCTTATTAGGGTCGTGCTTGCCACCGGCCTTAGAGTTATGCGCAGCGCGCTTCTCTGTCTTCGGCGGAGTTTTTGTATTTTCTTCGTTTTGAATAAATTCGATATCGGTTACTTGTGACTTGGGTGGTGGCGGAATTAAGAAGAAGAAGGCCAGCAAGAAACAGGTAAGGAAAATACTGATGTGGAAAATATACGAACCACTGGTGGCCTCAGGCATTTCCAGGAAGTAGTCGTGATAGAGAGATTTGCGCTGCAGATGGGAGGCTTTATCAAAAGCATCGCGAGCGGCAAAAACAGCGAATGAAAGGAAAAGACCAATGAGCATGAACGAAGCGCCCGAACCAAGTTGCAGTTGACTGATGGAATCAGCCAGAGCACTGTTCAACTTCATCTGGTTGCCGGTGCCGAAGCTCAATAAGCTCTGCATAATGGAGCCGGCGAAAATAATGCCGATCAAGCACAAATAGTTGATCACCCCAACCAGCATGAAGAGCATGCCTTTGCGCTGCTCTCCATTATAAAGTTGGCCTAGTCCCGGCAGGATAAGCGACATCAACCCCGCAGTGTTGGGGTCTTTTTGCACGCCTTGTTGTCTTGGTGATGCTGCGGTCATAACTGTGTCCTACGCTTCTAATGGAAGACTATGGAAGTAAGTGCGCAGCACATCGCTTATCGGTCTGGAGCAGTGTTTCAAGTTGATTGCTTCGAGAATTAAGTAAATATCGAATTTCACTGATTTTAGCATAGTTCAAACTGAAGCCCGGTCAGGCTACAGGCTTCGCGATGCGATTGACAACGAGTTTCGTCAACTTAAATTCCTGCTGGCAACTGAAATACTTTGCGCTTGCTTACTGTAATCATCACTATATCGGTAAAAGGAACGCGAAGCTAACAGTTTTTGGCTGATGCTGAGCGCGTGATTGGGCTAGTTGAAACTCAGGGTTTATCCCAGTTGTAATTCTTCATCAGAGCGAGTTGCAAAGGGAAATATATCCGATGCTACCACTAGCGGTGCCCAGATCTGAACCGTTAACGTTTGAGTTTCTAAAACTGAACCGTTAACGTTTTAGTTTTCAAAAAGCCTGCAAGCTGCCGGAGGGGGCGCCTCCTCCATTAAATACGTTATAGTCGAAAGTAAATTCGATATCAACGTCGGCCGGTGCGCCTTTTGGCAAGGGCATAAATGGAGCGGCAGCCTCCACTGCTTTGAAAGCAGCTTGATCTGAAATAGTCAGCCCGGAAGTTTGAACCAGACGAAGACGGCTGAGCTGCCCATCGCGACTAATATTGAAAATGACTTTGACTCGTTTTGTGCGGCCAATTTTTGGCGGAAACCAGTTCCGTTTAATGCGGGCTTGCAACTGAATCATATAAGGACCAAAATCTGCCACGGTTACATCGTTGCCCTCCTTCTCTTTGTCGCCATCAAAGTTCGCAGCCTTTTCTCTCCCACCTTTATGCAGCACAGGTCCTAGTGCTCCCGGGCCGCGAGCCGGCGAACCGCTCGTGGGCGCCGGCCCTGAACTAGAACTAGATGAAGAACTAGAAGAAGGCGAACCACTGCGCGCTCCTACAGGCAGAGGCACAGGCGCACCGCTAGAACCTGGATTGGCCGAAGCGATTTTCACCGGTCCGCTGGCGCCAGGAGCGGCATCGGCTGAACTGGCAGTCGGGGCGCGAGGTGCAACGAATGCAGATGCACCAGATGTGGTGACCGCCGGAAGTGATACTGCACCTGGATGATTGTTAGTTACTGGCGTGGGCATCATCGGTGGTGCAGCCGGCAAAACCGGATTTTTTGCAATGGCAGCCATCGGTGCAATGACCGGCGAAGGAACAGGAACAGGAACAGGAACAGGAACAGGCTTGAGTTCAGGCAGCGGAGTATGAAGGCGAGCAACCGGCTGCAAGTTTGGTTTTGGTAGGGGAGTGGGCTCGGCCTTTGCAGACTGTGATTGGTTTGCGTTTACTGCCGGTTGAGACGTTGTGACCGCCCTCGGTGTTGTCGCCATTGGTTTAGCTACAGCTGGTGGCCTGCGCACATCGCGCACGCCACCAGCTCTAGCGGCGTGGTCAGAAAACTTGATTGCTTTCTTGTTTTCTCTGGCATTTTCTACACTCTGTTTGAATTCAAAAACAGTCATTTGCTCGCGGGGCGCAGGGGGAATCAAAAAGAAGAATGCCAGAATCAAACATGACAGCAAGATGCTGATATGAAATAAATAAGAACCGCTTGTGGCCTCGGGCATCTCTAAAAAATGATCTTGATTAAGAGCTTTACGCTGAAAAAACTGGGCTTTATCGTACGCATCACGAGCGGCAAATAGAGCGAAGGCAAAAAAGAGCGACAGCAAAATTAGAAATGCCCCAGAGCCTGCGTGCAAATTGCTGAGCGAGCCTGCTAAAGCGGAGTTTAGCCGCACCTGATTTGATTTACCAAAGTCATTGAGCAAATGCATCAAGGGCGACATCAGCAAGAGGGCAAGAATAAACAGATAATTCACCGCACCGGCAGCCATAAACAACGTGGCTTTGCGCGGCTCCTGATTATAGAGTTGCCCCAGTCCGGGCAGAAACATCGACATGCCGCAAGCCAATTTGGCATCGCGCGGGCTGGCGTTTCTTGATAAATGTTGTGTTGAAGGCATGATGGGTCCCGCGCTTTTGGAATAACCAATTACGAACCAAAATTGCAAATTGTCTTTGGTTTCGGACCATCTCTAATTTATCGTCTGCCGCAATCGGCCATCATGCTATTTATCCTGATTAGGACCGGTTGCTTTTGCTAAATCAGATTGCGGGTTTCCCCTGTATTTTTTCCTCAAAGGACAAAAACAGGTTTCTTGCGAAACCCGTTTAGCTCTGTCATGATGGAGCCTTGCGGCTTGTTGAAAGATTTTCTTGCGTAAGATCTTAAGATTGCGATTACATGGTTAACGATTACATGGTTAACGATTACATGGTTAACGATCACATGGTTGGCATGCGAAGTTCTTCAGCCAGTTCGATTTTCAATTCATCGCCCGGGCGAACTTCGATTTTCTTACCTTTTTTAGCCAGCAAGACGGCCACACCGATTGCCAGACCAACACCTGCGCCAATCATGGCAGCACCGGCTTTGCCCATTTTATTATCATCGGTTGTTGAAGTGCTGGTAGTTGTGGAATTGCTCTTACCGGCGACGGCACCAATGGCCAGGCCTAGCAAAACAGGCAGGGCGACAGTTCCGGCATCGATGGAATAATCTTTCAAACCTCGCCTGGCGTGCACTACTCCACCGCGCGCAACAAGTGTTGCCACCAGTGGAATCTGGCGATTATCAGGAGTGGTGATGTTGTCGAATTTGAGCGCTACCGAACCAGAGCGATTAAGAGCACGAGGAGAATTCAATGTAGCAATTCTGCCTTTGATGATTGAACCGGCAGGCACTACGGTATTGCCGTCAATAGTCAAATCTTCAGAAGTTCTGGCTGAAAATTCGTCGCCCTCCTGACTGGTATCAGAATCAACGGCGGTATCCATGACGATTGGAATTTTGGTACCAACCGGTACCGATCGCACAAAACCTTGCAAGAGTTTGGACTCTTTCTCTTTGCCTTCGGTGCGCACTTCGGTGGTGGAAACCGTTGATGAAATGCCGGCGGCTGGAGTTTCAGTCTCGGCTGCAGGAGTGGTGTCGGCCACTGGAGTTTCAGAAACCTGTGTCTCAGCAACCGGAGTTTCAGTAACAGGCTTTTCCACCGCCAATGGTGCCTCTGTAGTTTCAGGAAGCGGCGTGTTTAAAGATGGTGCATCGTTTTTATCGGCCTTAGTGGCAGATTCGTCTTCAAAAATAGATGCTTGTGGTGCTGCATTTTTTGTAGTGGTTTCACTGGGCGCGGTCTCAATAGCCGGAGTAACATCCACACCAGGTGCTTCTTCACCAGAAGGACTTTCAGCAGGCGGATCTTGTGGGCTATATATTTTAAAGTTGAGGTGCGGATCGGCTGCCATACAAACTGTGGCAGGCGTCATTGCCAGCATCAAACTTGCTGCTAAACATATAGCCTTGGAACTGCGCATGTAATTTTCTCTCCGGTTCATGAGAATCGTGAAGTTCTGAATCGATTGACTATAGCAGTCAAGCGGAACTGTGGTTGCAGTCTAACACTTGAAGGGCTGCAAATAATTAGCGCCTTCCAAGAAATCAACAGGTAAATTGACGAAAGGGGCCTGACAACCGTTGTAATCGAGTTTGCAGACGTAAAAAAACTACTTAACTTTCTATATATAGATGCTTTACACTGGGTTTTCCGCGCCGCTCAGTATAAAGTGGCATTTAGGATCTTCGCGTGAGGAAAGTGTCAGTGATTCAGTGCCAGATTTGTCAGGTAGAAAACGAGGAGTCGGCTCAGTTTTGTCGCGAATGCGGCGGCAGACTGCAAGCGCCTAAGCCTTCAATACCGGCACCGGCACCAGCACCACTCTCCCCAGCCCCTGCGGCTCCTGCTTCATCGGCACCTGCCGCACCTCGGCCGAAATTGCGCTCACCACTTTTTGGTGGCGGTGGCGGTGATGATGACGGTGATGCGGACGAACCAGCAGAACAGCCTGTATTAAATAAAAGTAAGAGTAAGGGATTACGCTCACCACTTTTGCGCTCTGATGATGACGATGATGACGCACCGGAGCCCAAGGTCAATAATTCAAAATCACGTGGTGGCGGTGGTTTGCGGTCACCTATGTTCGGCGGTGGCGGTGATGGTGGCAAAAATAAAGACCATAAATCCACATTCCCACATCGTAGTCACGAATTTGATGAAGAGGAACCGAGACCAGCCGCCAAGCTTGAGCCGGGCCGTCACCAAAGCAAAGGTTTACGCTCTCCGCTTTTAGGCGGCGATGATTTTGATCCTGAGGCCGGTCTTGCTGAAGATCCGGGCATTCAAGGCAAAGCCGCCGGTCAGATAAGAGCCCATCACCGCCTGCGTTCACCGATTTTAGGTGACGTTGAAGACGGTTATGAAGACGAAATTTTCGACGAAGAAGCAGAAGACGTAGATGACCCAACCGTGCTGCGCTCGCCACTACTGGCAGTTAGAGCACCACGGCAAAAAACTCCACTGGCCCAACCAAGCCAAGCTTCTGCTGCACCTGAGCCGCCCAAACCACCGGCACCGATAACGATGCAATCGCCGCAAAGTCAAATGCAGCAAATGCAACAGATGCAACAAAGCCCGCCACAGAACGAGCAACCCATGCCTCGATCTGCAAATTATGGCTACGGTCAGCAACCAGTGCCAGGGGGACCTGCACAAGGACCGCCCACAGCGCCCACCTCTGCTCCCAGCTATGAACCGCGGCCGGCTCCAAGCCCTTCAAACTCGCAATATAGTATGGCGGCCCAAAGCGCTCAGCCCAATCCGGCGCCATTACCAGGCATGTCCAATCCAGGCCAGGGGCCTGCGCACTACGATTATGGCGTTCAAACAGCTAATGCGGCACCGACAACAGTGCCGACTCCAATGCCGACCCCGGTACCAAGCGGACCTGCTCCAGCACCATTAGCGAAAGCAGACGACAGTAAAAAAGGAATGCGCGGATCAAAATTATTAGCCACTGGTGATACTAATAATGATGATGATGAAGATTTGCTGGTAGGCCCGAAAGACCGCCGCAACAAATCTCGCGAGCGTAGAATGCCACGCACCGACCGTCGGGCCGGCGCTCTAGATATTGATGACGACGATGATGTTTTGCCTATGGCCGGTCGCCGAGGCTCGGCCGGAGCTTCAGGCGGTTCGCCTAATGCCATGGCACCGCTGCTGATGGCATCGGCAGCGGTCGCTCTTATATGCAAGATATACATCTTTTTGCCGCAACTGAGCGCACCAGACTTATTTACGAAATATTTGCCGTCGGCTGTTGATCAAATTTCAACTATGGCAGTTTTAGTTTGTTTAATCTTATTTGCTTTGAAGTCTTCGCAGAAGGGATAGTGGCGGTTTTCAAGAGTTCATAAAATTTGAATACAAATTCTCAAGATGCCATCTGAGATTGACAAAAGGTAACTTTCAAAGAGATCATCTCATGGTATATTGGCGGTTGCGTAGGTACACTCACTTCAGTATTTGTCATCGAAACTTCCTAACCTCGTCGACGTCTCCGTATAACAGTTACGTAAACAGACAGTTTAGAGAAAGAAAAAGGACCCACCATTTTATGTTCCTAAAAAAGCTTGCCCGGTTGCGCTTTTTCCATGCACAAGCCTGCAAAACAGAAGTCTCCCGCAAAGTCACCGGCTTGGCCTGTTCACTGTTGTTGGTAGGCTCCACTGGTATTGCACCGGCTTTCGCACTTTCATTAGGGCAAAAGAAATCGAATCTGCAACTTCCTCTTAATAACAAATTAGATGAAGGCACCGAATCTAGTGACTCGGCATCCAGCAGCGCCAATAGCACTGAATCTAGCACTGGTACCACCAGCAGT
>JADYXQ010000139.1 GCA_021772135.1 Candidatus Obscuribacter sp. | reverse complement strand
TTTTTTTCCTCTTGAGCCTCCGGCGCGGCACCAGTATGCGGCACTTGCTCGGCGGCAAAAACAAATTCGCCGCGCAACCTTTGCACCAGATTCTCCAGGCTGCGCTCAAAGCCGACTTTCGCTTTGCGCGAATTACCACCTATATAGAACATCTTTTCTTCAATCGCAACCCAGACATGACGGTGAGGTACAGCGGCCAGAAGCACGCCGGTCATGATGATGCCGAAAGCCAGATAAGTAATTGGCAAACCAGGATCACACTTATATTGCAAACCGGTAATGGGAATTACCCTTTCAAACTTAAGGTCGACGTCGCCAAGTTTTATTGATTTGCCGGCATCAATTTCTGATATCAGCTTTGGTGCCTGCCACTCACGACGTTTAGCAAAAAGCCGCAACTTCTGCCCTTCTGAAGTAAGAGACATGATTAAGACCGTGTCTTGATCGAGAGGCAAGAAGGCGGCATATTTTTTGCCCATCGGATTTAAATCAAGCTCGCGCTTGTGTCCGTTAAAACTGATGGCAAGCTTCGCCAGGCCCCAGCTCGACTGATAGATATCGACGCCCTCATAAGTAAGAGGATTGTTCACCGATATTTCGCCCTGGTGCAAAACTTTGCCTTTGTCATCAACGCAAACGAGTGTGCTGAACCACTGTTTAGCGTCCCCGCTAGTGTAGTTTTCGCGTCTGGTGCCGTCCACTCGCACTTGCCACTGAGGCAATTTGCCGATCCACAATTTGCTGTGCTGCGAGTCGGCAAAATTCAATTTTTGATCAAGCAGCACCGGCTGAAATCCATTGAAGCCGGTCCATGACGTGATCGTCACGCCGAGCAAAAGAGTGAGCAAACCCACGTGCGTAATAGATGGTGCCAGGCGACCGACTTTGCCGTATTCACCTTTGAGTTTGAGCCCTTCTATTTTTATTTTGTAGCCCATCTTGGTCAGTCTTTGCGACAGTTCCGCCAGCAAAGCGGCCTGCTGATGACTGGCCGGTTCAGATTGGTCGCCGTCAGCAAATCGCAAAACGTGATGAACGCTGGTCTTAGTTATATCTTGACCGCGCATGAAAGGCAGCGATTTATTGTATTGCCAGAGTTTGGGGAACACTCTTTGAAAACTGACCACAATCATATTCAAAGTCATGGTGGCAGTGAGGGCTAAAAACCAGGGCGAATGAAAAATGTCGCTGATGCCGAAGCGAATTAAAAATTCGGCTGTCTGCCGGTCGAAAGCTTCAAATACTTTTGCCTGGCCCACTTGTGATTCTTGCGGGCATCCGGCACCAATTAAAACCGTCAGGGCCATGAGCGACATCAGTGTGATTGAAAGCTTTAAGGAGGCAAATGGCGAAAGTTGTCGTCTAGCCACTGCAGGTGTTTCAGGTTTTTGTTTAGTACCATCAGGAGCACCGCTAGTAGCACCACTAGAATCGTCTTCAGATATCAGTATCTCAGTAGCCATCGATAAGCTCCTCAACACTTTGATCTTTTAGATGATCAATAACTTTAAGGGCCTCATCAAAATTGCTGCGTGAAAGAGCAGATGCCAGCTCTTGCGAGTTGCTCATTAGAGCTGATAGTTCGCTGTCCGCTTCCAATTTTTCCTGCACGGTAGCGACAAACAATGAATAGTGATCGAAATCGTTGATCAGCAGCTCCTCAATGCGAGCCGTTAAAACTGACTCAAGGGCCCGGCAGAGTCCATCAGTTGATACAGAAATTTTCACATGGCCGCGTTTTAAAACAGTGGCCGGCACAAAACCAGAGGCTCTGATGTTGTTCTGAGCAAACACAGGAATGGAGCATTGACGCGCCAGAGCTAAAAGGCGATCGCCCACATCGCTGTTATCGACAAAAGAAAAGATCAAACTGAAAGCCTGGCCGCCGGCCTGGAGCAAGGGCGACTCTTCCATATATTTAGCGGCACTGAGGCGCAAAAGTTCAATGCGACTGCCGTAAGTCAGTTGCAATTCTTGAATTTCGCTGACAAATCCGTGAGCAATGACAGTGGCATTGGCACCGGCTTCCATGAGATGGAGAAGGGCACCGTAAGCATCTTCATTGCCGCCAAAGACAGCAACATTTTTGCCGCTCAGTGCCAGACCCAGCGGATAAAAGCTTTCGTACCTGGTGCTGTCTCTGGTTTGCATAATCTTGTCGCGAGTAACAGTCATAGATGGAAACCTTAAAAACCACTAAAGAATTAGTTGCTTCTCACAAGAACGTAATCAACCATGTCGAAAAGTGATTGTTTGCTCTCACTGTCGGGCAAAATCGACAGAGAATCTTTCGCCAGCTGACCATAAGAAGCGGCCAGAGCCATAGCTTTTTCCACACCACCGCTATTGGTAATAAGCGCCAACGCTTCAGCTACCCCTGCGTCAGTTTGTACGCTGCGGTCGTTAATCAGCTCAATCAGACGAGCGGAAGAGCTGTCATTTTTTTCTAATACATACAAGGCAGGCGCGGTCAAAAGACCATTTCGTAAGTCATTGCCCACCGGCTTACCGGTTTCTTGAGCCGAACCGGTCACGTCTAAAAGGTCGTCAACGATCTGGAAACAAACACCTAAATTAGTACCGTAATCTCTGAGAGCACTGACCACTGCGTCGGGTCTGGCATTGAGGATAGCGCCGCTGTGGGCACCGGCAGCAATTAAAGAAGCGGTTTTATTAACAGATTTCTGAATGTAAGCGTCCCAATCAACAGTGCAAACAAACTGCTGGCGCATTTGACTAATTTCGCCGCTGCAAAGATCACCTAAAACCTGGCCATAGATGCCCACCACAACCGGGTTCATAATGCGTGCCAGACAGATGGAAGCCTGGGCGAAAAGCAAATCGCCCAGCAGAACAGCCAGTTTGTCATTGAAGCGTTTATTGACTGTTTCTTTGCCGCGTCTGGTGGACGACGCGTCGATAACATCATCGTGAACCAGGCTGGCAGCGTGGATTAACTCGGTCAGGACGGCAAGTATAATATGCAATCTCGACACCTGACTATGAGCCAGATCATCACTGGGGTCACACAGACTGGCTTTGGAGCCCAGAAGTGAAATCAACGGGCGAATGCGTTTACCGCCGGCCTGAAAAATCTGAGCCAGCAAACCGCCGACAAAGGGGCTATCGTCAATCAGATTGGTGGTCAACCATTCTTCCACCAGCTTCAGTTCGTGGGCAACCGGAGCCATGATCGTAGTCATATCAAACTCGGCGCCGGCCGGCTTTGATTGAGCCGCATCAGCGGCATGATTAGTTTCCTGGCCGTGGTCGCGGCCGCTCCTGCCTGTTTTGTCAGGCTTTGCAGCTGTTCCCATGCCTGTATTTGCTGCCGGTGACGCGCCCGGACGATTGCGAATTGTCATCGATTCACTTGTCTTCAGTCATCTTGGCAAATTATGTCAGTTAGATACCTGTTCTTGCCCGTTATCCTGTCTCATGATCGAAAAACTTTGCACAGCAAATGCTTGTTTAAGTGAATTTATGCGGTAAATGCATATTTTCAAGTGCTTGTGGAACAACTCTTAAGGGGGACAAAAGTTAAAATCGGGCCAAATTACTAGTTATTCAGTCTCATTTGAGAAAACTTGCACTCTTACCTTTCCGGGTGCAAATCAGGTTAGACTTGTGCCATCACTTCGAGGTTACCGTGTTTCAGGAACTGAAAGTCAAATTGCTGGCTGGTCAAATCACTTTCAACCAGGCGCTTCCGCAAGCGTTGCCGCAACTGCGCGGCAAAATTGCAGATGAAAAATTATTATGGCTGGCCAGTGAGCTGCAGGGTTATGCCAGCGCCATTGAGTTTTACCAAACAGAAGACCACAATTTGCCGCCCTATCGCATCGTGCCGGGTACTTTGCGACTGATGACCGGCGACGGCAATCTGGTGGAATTAAAGCACCCATACGCCAAGCGGACCAAAATATTCTTGAGTTCACCGATTTCGTGGATTGAAGAATTTGCCTCACACAACCAGCAAGGTACTCAATCTTTAGTAGAAGTGCCGGAGTTGACCGCCTTTATGAGTCAGGGCGGCGGCGGTGTAGTTTGCGAAACTACCCAAGCGGAGTTACGCAGAATCATTGCTACATTTAGAAATCAGTTTATTGATCTGCTCGATCAAGTAGAAGCAAAATCCGGCGGTTAACCGACCAGGACGAGCTCGGGCTGCTCTTGCGCATGATATTTGTTCTGATGGAGAATTGCCTCAAGGGCAGCAAGTCGTTTGACGCGCTGCTCTTTTTCTTCGATTTGGTAAATTCTAAAACCATTGGCGAGGCCGAGCCATTCGCTTTCTTCAACTTCAGTGGCAGCCATGCGCATGCTGACGTCACGCATCAGTTCAGAAAAACTTGAACTACGTGCTCTGCAGTTGACATAACCGCAATCGCGTTCAATAGCCATACCAAGGCGCAAAGCCGAAATATATGAATCGCGGTCTGGCCTGATTTTGAGCAATTCGTCTTCCAACAAAATCAAATCAAAATCAAAAAAACCACTTTCTACCGGCACCGCTGACGGTGCTAAAGCGCCCAGCCGACCTGCTGCTGTAAGACCGCTGTCATCTGCCGCAGCTGCCCTTCTCAAAGCTTCTTGATAAACGGAAGGGCCAGAGAGACTGGCCAGTGCCTGACTATGTTCGCGATCATGCTTCACGGCCATCTGCTCGTAAACCAGACAGCAAAGGGCGCCGGTAACAATCAGACCACCATAATAAATTAGCGACAGGGGCACGATGCCCTCGCCGATAGCCTGCGCAAATGTAAGAATGACAAAAATCTGTGCCAGGTGAAAAACAGCCACAGTCAAAGACAAACCCACGGCGACTGATAGCCTGCGAGCCGGAGCGAGAGAAACACCTAAAAGCACGCAGGCTATGCAGGAAGCCCAATCGAGAAATGCGACAAAAAGATGGTAAATGTTGGGAGCATTGCCGATTACAGAGCGGCCCAGTTCTACAACCGGCACAATCGCCAGTTGTATCAATGAAAATGTGACAAGGGCGGCAACTATAGCCACAAGGTAACGGAACATACGGGCTCCGGAGGCAAAGGGCACTTAGGCCTCGAAATATAGCATGTCATGACCAGGCGGGAAAGGGCCACAAGCAGGCAAAGGGCGCTTTTTAAGAGTCTGAGAAGAATTTTCTTTTTGCCGCAGTGAGTTCGCGGAGGGTGTTAAAGTGCTACCTAGACCCAAAGTCACAACTTAAAGGTTGTAGAGTTTTACAACCTTTAGGTTGTAAAAAATCGCAAGGCGCCGATTAGCATTCCCCTGAATCGACAACGATCGAAGCAAAGCACCATAATAGGTACATGAACCTGAAAATTATTTCGCTTATTGCCAGCTCTACCGAAATCGTACACGCCCTTGGCTTTGGTAAATACATGGTTGGACGTTCTCACGAATGTGATTATCCTGCCTCTATTAGTAACTTGCCCATTTGCACCGCCCCAAAGTTTCAGGTGGACGGCAGCAGCTATGAAATCGATCAGCGCGTTAAAGCCATTTTGCAAGAATCACTTTCGGTCTATAAAGTAGACGCCGATATGCTTGAGCAATTGCAACCGAGTCACATTATTACGCAGGCACAGTGCGAAGTCTGTGCCGTCAGTTTGCGCGACGTAGAAGAAGCGGTTTGCCGGCTGGTTACAAGCAAACCACAGATAGTTTCACTGGAACCTAACAGTCTGGCTGACTTCTATGAAGATGTGAGAAAAATCGGCCGGGCACTTTCTGCCGAGCAAGAGGCAGAAGCATTGATTGCCAGCTGCAAGCAGCGCATCGAAACCATTTCTAGCAGAGTGAACCGCGCTTTAACCGCAGACACTCCAGTCACTGCACAAGTATCGGTAGCGGTGGTGGAATGGATAGAACCACTGATGGCGGCAGGCAATTGGATGCCTGAACTGGTGGAGTTGGCTGGCGGCATCAATTTATTTGGTCAGGCCGGCAAACATTCTCCCTGGATGACCTGGCAAGAAATTGTGGACAAAGATCCGGACGTTATCATTGTCACGCCTTGCGGCTTTGACAATAAGCGCACGCTAACAGAAATGCATTTGCTCGAACAACAAGGCCATTACCAGAGTCTCAAAGCCGTTAAAAATAAACGAGTGTACGTAGCCGACGGCAATCAATATTTCAATCGCCCCGGACCAAGACTAATTGATTCGCTGGAAATTTTAGCCGAGATCTTTTACCCGCAGATTTTCCATTTCGGTCATGAAGGTGCCTGGCTCAATTTCATCGAGCAAAAATACAAGCAAGTTGAGCGGGAAATTAATTGAGCAGCGAAATTAGCAAAGAAACCATCAAAAGCAAATGTCGCCAGCTCCTGGCTGCCAGTGCCCTGGTGCCTGTTTTGTGTGCCCTGGCTCAGCCGCCCAATTTTAAGCCTTTGATTTATGCGGTTTTCGTCGTCAACTATCTTATTCACAGTCGCGAAAACGAGAGCGACAAAACTGTGGTCACAGAGAACACACTGAATACACAGACGCTTTCAAACGTAAATAAATTTGTCGAAGCACTCGAATTTCTGGCATTGTTTGCTGGTGCCGGCCTAGCGGTGCAGCTCTTTGATTTGCTCGCTTACTTTTGCTCCAATAGAGAAGTGCAGTGGATTCCATGGCTCAACTTCAGCCAGTCACAAATTGCTCAAACCGACTACTTTTATCAACTGACCATGTCCCTGGCTTACCTTGGCACCATGGCCCTGGTCTGGCTTCTGGCCTTGACGATTTTCAAATTTTCATACCGCCAGGCTGTGCTTACAGCAGCCGCCTTCGGCGCACTGGCAGTACTCGGTTTCGTACTGGTACCCCAATCTTATTCAGTTTCCAGCTGGCTCGATATTGTCAGCGCCAGCCTGGCAAGCAGCCTCTACTGGGCATCAATTGTCGGTATCGCCCTGACTACTACTCGTACTCCTCTACGCGGCAAACTTGGTCCGCTGGTTCAATCAAGACCGGCACGGTTAGTGAAGTACGCAGTTACAATCGCCCTACTCGTGGTGGCAATGGTAATTTGGAAAATTCTTGCCTAATTATTGATCTAAGTTTTTACTCGCGCCAGAATTTGCGGCGTCAGGTGGCAAGTTAAGCGAGCGTGAGTCAAGGCGATGGCCAGGGCGTCGGAGGCATCATCGGGCTTGACGATGGTTTCGAGCTTAAGCATTTTTGCCACAGCCCACTGTACTTCCGGCTTTTCTGCTTTGCCGTAACCTGTGACATGCAACTTTACTTGCATGGGCGTATATTCGCCGGCAATAATGCCGAATGTGGCCAGGGTCTCCAATATCACCCCGCGCGCTTGAGCCACAGGAATGACGGTTTTAGCATTCTTGAAGAAGAAAATCGCTTCGACACCGCATTGATCTGGGGCAAATTCTTCAATTAGACAACTCAGGTCTTCACGAATCATCTTGAGGCGATTGGCGGGCTCCATCGTTTTTGGTGTGGTGATCACACCCGATGATATATATTTGAAGCTGTCTCCAGCAATCCAATCGACTATACCGAAGCCAACGGTAGCAGTCCCGGGATCGATGCCCATAATGCGCCGGGGCACTCGTTCTTGGCTGTCAGTTGCTGTATTCAATCGAGTATTCATCGAGTATTCATCGAGTATTCAATAGCAATTTATCCCAGGCTAAAACTAAATTGAGCAAACAAAATTAGCCTCTCAAAGTGTAACATTGCTAGGCGATGAACAGTTATAGCTATACTTCCGAATTTCAGGTCAGCCCGACGAGTATCACTCCCCGGGCCGGATGGTTAGACTCGCAACGCCTGGCGATGAAATTGCCTCTGGCATTTTTAATGGGTGCAATTCTAGCCCTGGCTACGCCGGGCTTTGATCAATCGTGGATTGCCTGGTTTGGCCTGATACCACTTTTGATACTAATTCGTGGTGCCAATTCAGGCTTTCAATCTGCCTGCACTGGTTTTACATTCGGTGCAGGTTACTATGCCATCGCCCTGAGCTTTTTCACAGGCATGTATCCTCTGCGCTGGATGGGACTCCCTGACGCTGTGGGTTTTCAAATAGTATTTGTTACCTGGTTTTTCGAGACCTGTCACAACGCCATTTTGATGGCACTATTTGCCCTCTTTATTTTTTGCCTGCCATTGCGCCCCAGTTTTCTCGCCAATCACAGGCGTCCTTTTTATCCTTATCTTATTGCCGTGCCTTCAATATGGGTATTTTTGCAATGGGTGGTGGCATCCTCACCGCTCTTTATCGGCACGCCACTCAGTCAGCTTGCTTACACACAGTCGCGCAATTTGCCCTTGATTCAACTTTCGGCCGTGGGCGGCAGCGCTCTGATAGATTTTGTCCTGGTAATGTTCAATGCCGCTTGCGCCCAACTGATAATTGAAGTGACCGGAGTATCGCGCAATCTTGGCCAGCGCACAGATCAACTGAATTTAAAATTTGGTGCGCTCATGGATCTGGCACTTTGCGGCCTGATGATCTGGGGCTGCCAGGCCTGGGGCAGCGGACGCATAGCCCAAATCGAAGAAGAAATTCGACCAGAACACGCCCTGCGCGTCAATCCGCAAACGCCACCAGTGGCGGTGACAGTGGTTCAAGGCGCGGTTTCTATTGAAGAAGAACGTTTCAAAACCATTACGCCTACGGCTTTTTGTGGCCGATACAACGAACTGGCCGCCAACACCGCGTCTTCAATTGTGATTTTGCCTGAAGGTGTGGTCACCTTACCGCAAATGGGGCAGGGAGGTTTACTGGCTGCCCTCAAACACATTAGCGCCGGTGAGCGCAAAGAAATTATCTACGGTGCTGTAGAACCGCTTAAAGACGGTTATATCAATGCCGCCCGCATCATCAGCCCATTTAAATTTAAAGAAAGTGCCTACGTTAAACAAAGACTGGTGCCCTTTGGCGAAACCATTCCAGTTAACTTGCTCTATCAAAGCATTCCTGAAGAACTGCGCAGCAAACTGCCGGCTTCTTCCGAACGTTTTCTCGCTGCTCAAAAGGCTCAGTTACTGCGTTCCGGCTGGGGCAAAATCGCCGTGGCCATCGGCAACGAAATTACTTTCCCCATGCTTGTATCTGATCAAGTGCATAAAGGCGCCTCGCTTATCGTAGTAGTGGCCAATCTAGGCTGGTTCCACAACTCGTCCTTAAACAAACAATTTCTTGCCTGTGCCACACTGAGAGCGGTTGAAAACAAACGCTTTCTCGTACTTGCAACCAATACAGGCATCTCAGCGGTGATTGATCCCGCCGGCATGGTAGTCAGTAAGTCATACGCCTTGAAGCGTGGAGTGCTGACAGACACGGTACAATTTATCTATCAAAAAACTCCCTTTAATCGTATGCGCTGGCTGTGAGAGTAATGAAATTGAACTTGAAATTGGATACAAAACTGCTTCTGACTGGTCTTACATTGGCAACTTGCCTCAATACTTTTTGTTTGCGGGAGGCTCTGGCCGTTTTGCCTACCGTAAAATTGGGGGATCAAGACGTCAAATTAGAGGTAGCTGCTTCTAGCGAAGAAATTCAGCACGGCTTGATGTTCCGCACAGCCATGCCTGAAACTCAGGGTATGGTTTTTCTTTTCCATCCACCCCGGCAAGTGTCTTTCTGGATGTATCACACCTTAATTCCGCTGGACATGCTCTTTATAAAAGACGGCAAAATCATCAAAATTTGCAAACAAGTGCCGCCGTGCAAATCGGAAGACACCAGCAAATGCCCTCAGTATCCTGCTGACGGCCAGCTCGACGTCACTGAAGTAGTTGAAGTTAACGGCGGCTACTGCGATCGTCATGGTGTCAAAGAAGGCGACGCCGTGCAGTTTGACTTCGTTGCCAAATGATTACCCTGCTGAAAATTCACTGATGGAAATCATTGCCGACTTTGCGACCACACACAGTGCCGTGGCCACAATTACACTCAATCGCACTCAGGTGGCTAATGCCATCAGCACTGCCATGTGGCTCGCCATACCTGAAATCATTGGCGACCTTGTAAGCCAGGGGGCAAAAGTAATTGTCTTTACCGGCCGGGGCAAATATTTTGCTGCAGGGGCTGATTTCAGCGATCTCAAACAAATAAGCAATGAAGATGACGCCGCAAAATTCTGGTTGGCCATCGCTAGTGCTCTGCATGCCATAGCAACAGTTGGTGTGCCCACTATTGCCATGGTGAACGGCCATTGCCTGGGGGGCGGTTGTCTTCTGGCCAACGCCTGCGATTTGCGTTTTGCCGCGGCCGAGGGCGCGCTCTTCGGCATTCCCGTGGCTAAGTTGGGAATTTTGCTCGATCAAGAAAATGTGCAGAGACTGGTAAATCTGGTGGGACAGGCTCAGGCTAAACAAATGCTTTTCTCCGGCGCCACCATGGGCAGTGCCCACGCCGCCGCTATCGGTCTTATTAATGAAGCAGTACCCGACAGCGAACTGACTCAATTCACTATGAATTTAGCCGCTACCATTGCCGACAATTCCAGCCAAACTATTGCCTCGGTCAAAGACTCGACTACGCTACCCACAGGCTATGAAAAGCCGGCCCGGGCAAATCAAAAAGACGTAATCGAGAGTTATACCTCTGCCGACTTTCGTCGCCGTCTGGCACAGATAAATTAATAGCTGAATCCGCCCCAGCAAGCTGGAGCGGATTCAAAAATTTCTCAAAATCAGCGAATATTTTAGACCGAAACGACCCGTTTGATCTGGGGCATTTCTTCTCTAATGGCACGCTCAACGCCCATTTTCATGGTCATTGTCGAACTTGGGCACATGCCACAAGCGCCCACCAGACGAACCTGTACTTCGTCGTCTTTGACGTCTACGAGTTCGATATTGCCGCCGTCCATCATTAACATAGGGCGCAATTTGTCGAGAATCGCTTCTACTTGCTCTTTCATACTTTCTCCTCGTTGCTGGTCCTGACCGCTTTCTAGGTTTGTAAGCCTGGTCAGACCATACCGTAATAGCAATTGTACCTGATTTGCCGGTGAGGGCTTGGCCGCGGTACGGGCTTCTAGTAACGAAACCTTTCGCTAAAGCCGGCTATCATCTTAAGCTCAAATAAAGGCGGAGGGCCTAGCCCTTATATTGTTATATGCTTTTGCCAGCGCCGGTCAGGCACAGTTATAGGAGTTGTATAGATGGCAAGAGTAGCAATTAACGGATTTGGTCGCATCGGCCGCAACGTCTTCAGGGCCTTCCTGGAGAGCCAACCAAAAGATCTCGAGATCGTGGCGATTAACGATCCCATGCAAGATTTAGTGCAATCAGCACACCTGCTCAAATATGACTCAGTTCAGGGCGAACTTAAGCAACACCAAATTAGCCACGATGAAGAGTCTCTCATCGTTAACGGCAAAAAAATCAAATTCTTCCGTGAAAAAGCTCCGGCTGATTGTCCCTGGGCCAAGCTCAACGTTGATATCGTGCTTGAGTGCTCAGGTGTCTTCACCGACGCTGAAAAAGCTAAAGCTCACATCACCGCCGGCGCTAAAAAAGTATTGATCTCGGCTCCTGCTAAAAACGAAGACATCACCATCGTTATCGGTGTCAACGATAAGTCTTACGACGCTGAAAAGCACAACATCATCTCCAACGCCAGCTGCACCACCAACTGCTTAGCTCCTGTAGCCAAAGCAATCGATGATGCTTTCGGTATCGAACAAGGCCTGATGACCACCATTCACAGCTACACCCTCGATCAAAAATTGCTCGATGGCGCTCACTCAGATTTGCGCCGCGCTCGTGCTGCCGCTATGTCCATGATTCCTTCCAGCACCGGTGCCGCCAAAGCAATCGGTCTGGTAATGCCTCACCTCAAAGGCAAGCTCAATGGTTTTGCCATGCGCGTGCCTACACCAAACGTTTCAGTGGTTGACCTTGTAGTCACATTGAAAAAAGACGTCACTGTTGAACAAATCAACAAAGTGATCAAAGACGCAGCTGAAGGCCCTCTCAAAGGCATTCTTTCTTACTGCACAGAACCACTAGTATCAATCGATTTCCAGGGCAACAAACATTCGTCTATCTACGACTCTGAACTGACCATGTTGGTTGGTGAGCGTATGGTCAAAATCTTGGCCTGGTACGACAATGAATGGGGCTACAGCAACCGCCTGGTTGAACTGGCTGAAATGGTCGCCAAAAAGCTTCCTGTCAGCGCTAAAGTTTAATCAATTAGGAAAGACGCCCTCATCAACTTGAGGGCGTCTTTCCATCTGTAGTAACAACCCGAAAGTCTCAGGCATCCTTTTTAACTTTACTTTTTCACAGCAGGTACAAATGAAGAAAACTATTCAAGATCACGGCCCCAAGCACTTCGAGGGCAAGAAAGTTTTGGTTAGAGTCGACTTCAATGTACCGCAAAATGATGACGGCACAGTGGCTGATGACTCGCGCATCAAGGCTGCTTTGCCAACCATCAACTGGCTGGCTAAAGCCGGCGCCAGAGTAGTTCTACTTTCACACCTGGGAAGACCAAAAGGACAGGTGAGCGAAAAATATTCACTTAAACCAGTAGCCGAACATTTGAAACAGCTGCTGGCCGAACTCGGCCACAAAACTGTTCATTTTGTCGACGAATGCGTCGGGCCTAAAGCCGAAAAGGCAGTAGCTGACATGAAAGATGGTGATATCGCTTTGATGGAAAACGTGCGTTTCCACGCTGAAGAAGAAAAGAATGACCAGGCTTTTTCAAAAAAATTAGCTGCTCTCGGCGAACTTTACGTCAACGACGCCTTTGGCACCGCTCACCGCGCCCACGCCTCAACCGAAGGAGTGACAAAATATCTCAAACCGGCTCTGGCAGGCATGCTTGTAGCAAAAGAAATTGAAATGCTTTCTTCCGCTCTCGATAATCCGGCCCGCCCCTTTGCCACCATTATCGGTGGCGCCAAAGTTTCAAGCAAAATTGGCGTGCTGGAAAAAATGCTCGACAATGTCGATGTACTGGTCATTGGCGGCGCCATGGCTTTTTCATTCCTCAAAGCAAATGGGCTCAATGTCGGTAAGTCGCTGGTAGAAGAGGACCGCCTCGACTATTGCAAAGCATTACAAGTCAAAGCCAAAGACAAAGGCGTCAAGCTGATATTGCCGGTTGACGTTGTTGTCGCCTCTGAAATGAAAGAGGGTGCGGCCAGCAAAACCGTCAAAGCCGATGCCATTGAAAGCGACGTCATGGGCTTAGACGTTGGTCCTGAAACAGTCAAACTGATTGTCGAAGCGCTTGCACCTTGCAAAACTATTCTCTGGAACGGACCACTGGGCGTGTTTGAAATTGAAGGTTTCCGGAAAGGTACCTGGGCACTGATTGAATGCCTGGTGGACCTGACTAAAAAAGGTACCAAAACTATTGTTGGTGGTGGAGACTCAGTCTCAGCACTGAAACTCAAAGGTGTAGACGACCATTTGCTTACTCACGTAGGCACCGGTGGTGGCGCCTCTTTAGAGTTTCTTGAAGGCATCGAACTTCCCGGCATCGCCGCCCTCGATAATAAAGAGACTGTGGGCAATAAAGCCTGAGCTTATTTGGTAAAGTAAATAAGTGCGGCAAATTACTTCAGCTTTAATTGGTCTATCTGCCCTGATGTTTTCGAGCCTGGCACTGCCTGCTCGCTGCCAGGCACCGGCTCAACGCGGTCATCAGTACCTCCTTAATGGCCAGCCGATTTCACAAGAGCGTTATCAGGCGCTGCAAATGCTCAATCAATCAATTCCGCTTTTGCAGGCCAATCAAAATCAAGCGGCTATCGACCTGCTGCTGCAAGCGGAGCAAATGGCGCCGCAGATTGCTGAAATTCACAATAACCTGGGTCTGGCCATGGCCAAGCTAGGCAAAAATACTGAAGCCCTGCAAGAGCTGGAAACAGCTAAACAACTAAAGCCCGAGCTTGCCGCTACCTGGCTTACTCTTGGTGGCCTTTATCAATCACAGGGTCAGGTCAACGAAGCTGTATCTACATATAGTGAGTTTCTCACTCGTTTTCCCGGCCACAAAGATGCGGGCAAAATCAGCAGTCTGGTGGCTGGTCTAAAAAAAGAACTGGCCAATGGCACGATTCCTCGCCAGACCAAACAGGAAGTGAATAAAGAAAACTATCTGGGCGAGTTAGTCGGCCATCTAACGCGCTGGCCCGAGGCGAAATTACCAATCAAGGTTTACATCACTCCCGGCACGGGTGTTGCCGGTTATCAGCCACAGTACAACCAGGTTTTAGAAGAAAGCCTGGCTACCTGGCAGCAAGCAGCAAAAAACAAAATTTCCTTCAAACGTGTAGACAAAGCAGCCGACGCTGATCTTGTTTGCTCTTGGACCAGCGATTCGAGTTCTTTCACTAATCGCGCTGAAGCCGGCGAAACTACAGTGTTTACTAATTCGCAGGGTATCGTCAAAGGCACAATCAAAGTTTTGACTGTGGCTCAAGTGGCGGAATTACCTTTAACATCAAATCGACTACGGCAAATTTGCCTGCATGAAATCGGGCATGCTCTGGGCTTTGGCGGCCACACTAGAGATCCGCAGGACATGATGTTCTTCTCTACACGTGTGACTGACGTAGAAAGAGGCTTAAGCCCGCGCGACATCACATCAATTAGACTTCTATATAACTCGAACCGCGCCGGTACTATTTCTACCGACGCTAATTTGCCTTAAGGCAGCTTCTATAGCTTTGAAATTTGTGGGAATCTTACGCACCCCTTGGGACTTCCCCCGGTTGTTGAAAACCCTCTCAGTGCCTAGACTCTAATAGAGAGCAAGCACAAGAGGCAGCAACAAAATGATGAGCATGTTTAACCACCCCACCGACGAAGAAAAACTCTGCCAGGTTCTCAAAGCCTATGTCGAAGAATGGGGCCCAGAAAACGTTATTGTTTCAGTGCCAGAGCACTGGAGCGAGTACAGCGCCAACAACCTCGGCCGCGTCAGACTGGAATTTGCTACCCAGAACACAGTATCCATCCGAGTCGAGTACGATTTCGTCAGACTGAGCTACAACGTAGATCTCGTCGCCGCCTGATAGAGCTTCTAATATAGAACAGCAGCGCACTGACTAACAAATCAATTTTCCAGGCACGAAGGCGAACCTTTCTTTCGTGCCTTTCCATTAGTGGTGAAACCTAAACAGCTGGTCGTTTTACAAAAACGAAATGAGGCTCGCTGATTAGGGGAATGCTTTCATCTCTTTCAAATTAGCAACAGCTTGCTGCGGGCTCATCTGACCCGAAGCAATAAGCTTCTGCATAGCTCTGGCATTTTGTAAAACCAGAGCCGGCACTGGTGAACAATCTTCCCAAACCGATTCAAAAGCAATTCTGTTTTGCAAAGCTGCTTCCATCAAACCAAGCACAGTGATTTCACTGATCAAATTCGATTGCACCAGCAAATCTAACACTTCGAGAATGTCGCGATTACTGGCATACAGGCCGAATCCTAGAGTGCTGTGTGCTAATTTGGAATTGGCACTGACACCACTGACACCACCAGTTAAAGTGTTTTCGTACCTGGCGTTTTTCACGCGCTGACACAATTGTTCTTCACTGATTTGTCCGGTGGCAAAACGAGCCAGTCCGTCGATCAAGATTTTGTAAATTGCCACAGGCAAACCGCAACAGCGGTTAAGACTCTGACCAACACTCATTCCGCGGGCAAGGCTATAAAGTCTGGCTTGATTGAATTGAGTGCGGTCAATCAGCTGACAAGAAATCGCCAGCTCACCAAGGGCACTGTCGGCGAAGGCATTGCTCGGGTGCAACTCGAGCATTTCCAGAACTTTGTTAAATGGTAAAAAATCGTGCAATGCTTGTTTTAAAGTTTGCAGTGCCCAGGGCTTAAAAATCGTGCTCGAACGAATGGCGGAAGCGGCTTCGATAAAGGCGCGGCGGTCACTGGCGGCGATAAATCCGCTCTCAAATAATACGTCGATTACCTGACTATTGCGCATGCGAGCCAAATCAGCCACTTGCCCCAGTATTTCATGAGAGACCACTTCTGAATTAGCGATTAAATCGAGCATCAAACTCTGGTCTATGCCTGAACTTGTGCTTGCGCCATGATCCAGTGGTGTGCGACCGGATGTTGTCTGGTGCGACAAGTGACTTAATGCTGGGGAGGTGCCTAAGGTGGCTGTCATAGCGATAAGGGCTCAGAGAATCTGGGGAAGGCAAAGCGAAGAGATAGCGAGCTGCCACTGCAGTTCATCTCAATTAAAAATACCAAAATAGGAAGGCGAGATCGGAAACTAAATACTTTTACTAATTGCTAAATACTCAGTAAATTCATTATAGGTTGTTAATCAAGCCAGTCAATGGCCGCCTACGTAGGATTACGCTACTTTTGTGGATTTTTTTTAGCAGAGGCCCAATTACTGAATCTGCTGGCGGAAGCAGACCTTTCTCGAGTTGTGGTCAATCCAAATAAGCTCATGTTTTAGTTTGGGATATTCACTGGCGAAAAATAGCCGCGTTTTAACCGATGTAAAAGGATCAAGGGTGAATAAATACTCTGAATCATCACCAGGTCCCATAGCCACAGGATACTTATTGCCGTTGGCATCACGTAAAAAGAGATCGATGGCGCTGAGCTTCTTTTCGCTGTTGTTGTCGATGGTGACGTCGATGCGAATGAAGTGACCATCAAGGCCGTCATTCATAATTTTAGTTTTGCCGACTTCGATGGCCAGACCTTCAAGATTGTTATTTACCTTTTTAGTTGGTTCGGTCAGGGTAGGCAGAAGCAAATCGGTATTGATGGAAAGATTGAGATCGTCGCCAGGTTCAAGAGCGGCCTTATCTCCGCGTTTCAGGATCGCGTGACCGGCGGCGATGAGGGCGCCGGCAGCGGCCCCACCGGCAATGTTATAGCCATGGGTAAACGATACGCCGCGCATTCCGCCCATAAAATAGTATGCCCCGAGAGCGCCCACGATGGCTCCGCCTGCAGCATTGGCAGCTACCATGCCGGTAGCGTTGAGAACGCCTTTCATAGTCGCTTTTTTAAAATTATTGGCATCAGCAGAGAAACGGAATCGCCGCTTATCCGGCAACTCTAGCTCAGTGAAGGAAACTTCCAGAAAACCGGGTCGCTGGACTCTTCGCGGCGGCAGTGTATGCGATACATATCCTTTAAATACTGTGCCTGCCGGAATAACTTTATTTTCTTCTACATAGATGTCTTCGGTCACCGTAGCGGTAACTACATCGTTAACACTGGCCGGGTGCAGCTTGCCGTCAAGATCGCGATCGAGCAAATGCATACCGTGCGTGGGTACTGAAGCTAGCTTGAGCTTGATACTCGTGCCCCGGGGCACGCAATACACCAGTTCGGCTTTAAGTAGAGGGCTAGTGGCACCTTTGGGTACGATCAGACTGTTTTCAGTACCATCGGCTTTGGGCAGAGATCTGAGCTTTTGCCTACCGGCAGAAACTGCTGCAGTCTCGCCCGGCAAAATTACTTCCTGCTCCTTGATAACGTCACCGGGATTTTCCGGCAGCCTCTGGATGCCCTGGTTCTGCAGCATCTTCTGCTGGCCCAGTGCCGCCGGCATAAGCGCTGAAAAGGAGCCAAGCACAAGGTTTGCGCTTAGAAATAATGACAGTCTCGGACGAAAGAAGTTGCTCAAGTTTTAACCCTTAGCGGCAAGTCGACAAGAGTATAACTTATATTGAATTGTCCACGCAGACGTGGAGGCTGAAATCTGTTAAGGTATTGAAGGACAAAACCCCGGTCCTGTCCTTACTACGTAGCATTTGAAGAGCTTTTAATGGCGGTTGAGCCGACCGATATCAAGCTGAATAGCAAAGACCGTTCCGCCACGCAGCAGAACATTATTGTTCTCAAATACGGCCCGGAACTGTTGAGTGAGATTGCCGCGCTGAGCAAGTCTAAACGCTTGTACGACGCCATTCTCATCGACTCGACTTTGTGCGGCTATCTTTTTCCCGCCGAGACATTAGTCGAAGCAGGGCGTCTGGCAGAAAATTTGCTGGAGCTTTCCGGCGCGTTGATCTTTCTCAAGTCAGACAAAGCGATAGCCATTATACGTGAGACTTTGACCGGTCTTATGTCCTTTCACGTCTTCGATAATCATGCTGAACTTTTTGATTATTCACCCTCTTTAACCAAATTCATTCAGACCGCACTTGGTAGTGCCACCACATTCGTGGAGGAAAGCACCGACCTAACTCATCAAGTACTGATGTCGATTGTGCCGGTGCTCACCAGTCAGGGTCTTGATTTAAAAATCAATATGAATCAGCACCATAGAAGAAATCTGCTTTTAGCGGCAGTGGATAATTATTCACCGGTGGTGGCACTGACTAACAAACTAGTCGGGCGGGGGCGCATTTCTGAATCAGAATTTCTTGAGCCCATGAAAGCGCTGGAGCTGGAAAAATCGATTTATCCGGTTTTCCCTAAAATTCCTTTTCTCGTCAATTGTTTTAAAACAAAAACACCTTTCACCATCAAAGAATATTTTCTCGCCTCAGGGTTGGTGTCAAAATCACAGCTCGACGAAATGATGATGGAACTGAATTCTATGCCCGCCAAACAAAAAGTGGCGCTTGGCACTCTGGCGGTTAAAAAACAAATTCTCACCAGCCGCCAACTAGAAATTGCTCTGCAAGACCAGGCCTTTTACGGTCAGACTGAAGAAAAAGACAATGTCAAACTGGGCTCTGTTGCCGGTGAAGACGACAAAGTGCAATCACTGGTGGGCCACCTGGGCTCAACCGATCCGTCAAACCTTTTGCAAAACCTTGCCACCAACCGTGAAACCGGGGTACTCTCGGTTGAATATCGCGACATGCAATTCAGAGCTCTGTTTGAAATGGGTAAAATCTCTCACGCCAAACTGGGCAAAATTATGGGCAACAAGGCTGTGACTGAATTTGCCTCAGCCTGGAAACAGGGAATTTTCGTCTTTGTGCAACGCACACCACCGCCCGATCTGGCAAAAGACGTCTGTAAAGTCTCGAAAGCTCTCGACAAGCTTTTATTAGATGCCGCTCTGGCTGCCGACAATACCGAAGTAACCTGGAAAAAATTACCCAAGGCCGCCGACTCTGTTCTAGAAAAATTACCGGATCCAAAAAATCATTTAGCCGACGAAACGCTTACTGATCCTAAAGAAAAATTTGTCCTCAACGCCAATGAACGAGCCATGATGAGACGTTTGTGGAACGCACTGGACGGCCTGCATTCCATCGCTCTGGTAATTCGCAACCTTGGCGACGTCACTACTTCAGACGCTGCTGCAGCCATTGATCGTCTGCTCTCTTATGAACTGGTCACAGTGCCAACAGTTGATCTGTTTGGCCCATTGACCAAATTCCAGACCCTGGTTAAACGCATTACTGAAACCATTGGCATCGAACGGTCCGAGGCCTTTTTGCGTCTTTCTTTGCGCGACACCCTCGGTTATTCCGGTCGCGCTCGCGTCTTTATTCTCTCCCGCCAGGCCGATGTAGGCGTCGACATGGCCGCTGCCAGATCTGCCGGCACGTCACTGTCTGTGGTGCTGCAAGATTTAGAAGACTGGCAGGTCAAATATATTGAGTACGCCACTCAAGAACTCGATCGCAATATGCTCCTCACTATTATTCGCGAAGTTCACAATGCCGGCTAGTTTTTTTAAATACTTGTTCACCCGAACCACAGAGGAAAATAGATTGAGAGAGGACGCCAGTAAAAAAAGTAAGGCAAAAGCCAAGGCAAAATTGTTCGCCTCTCCCTCGGGTCTAGCCTTGATGAGCTCTTTGCTGTCACTGTCACTCTCACTCTCACTCTCTTTCAGCTTGCCGGCATGGGCCCAAGATGCCGACGCTCTGAGCGTGCGCAAATCATCCAATTCAGTCACCATCGACACTTTTCCACTAGCCGCCGTAAAAATTGCCGCGGCCGGCAACCCAAATACTCCCCCTCAGTCTCTGGCCAAACTGGCTTTAGATTCAAGCAGTTTTGTACGCCGGGCAGTGGCATCAAACCCGCGTTTGAGCGAAGAAATAAAAGGAAAGCTGGCCGTAGACAGCGACCAGACTGTAGTCGAATCTTTGCTCAAATCAAGCAGCCTGCCTAATTTAACTACCCTCGATAAATTGCTGACCGCCTCCACCCCGCGCATTCGTGAGACCCTGGCCGCCAACGAGAACACACCGCCGGTAATACTGGGTAAACTTTCGCAAGGGCCGATCTACACCGAATATTTACTGTTATCACTGGCCAGAAACCCGCATAGCGGTCCGGAAGTGACCACTCGGCTGGTGCGTATCGGCGACCGCCTGGTGCGCACGTTTCTTGCTCGCACACCAAAACTTCCCGCCGCCTGTTTTGTCGCTTTAGCTAATGACGGTGATCTTGGTGTGCGCTCTATGGTGGCCGCCAACCCTAATTGCCCGCCGGCTTTGCTTGATTTGCTCTCTAAAGACGCCAATACAATTGTGCGCGAAGCAGTGGCACTCAACCAATCAACCAGCAAAGCAACACTAGCGAAATTGGCCGGCGACAGCCACCAAGATGTCAGGCAAGCGGTGGCCAGCAACTATGCCAGCGAAACAACCGTGGTAGGCGCGCTGGCCAACGATAAAAACGAAACCGTGAGAGCACTGGTTGCAGCAAACCCTAATATTGATGCGGCAGTCTTAAGCGTTCTGGCCCGCGATCAGTCTGCTGCCGTCAGGTGCGCTGTGGCTCTTAATAGCAAATGCAAAATTGAAACGATCAAATCACTGATGGGCGACGGCACCATTGCCGTGATGCAAATATTGGCCGCGCAGCCGGTGCTGGACGCTGCCGATTATGAAAAACTGGCAGCCTGCTCGAGCCCTCTAGTAAGGTTGAACCTGGCAAACAACCCAGCTTTGAGCGAAAGTGTCATTAAAATTCTTGCTCAAGATACTGATGCTCGCGTTAGAGCGTCTCTTGCCCACAATGCCAGAGCCAAAGTAAGCGAAGAAGTTTTTGTGTCCTTATCAAAAGATCATGACGCCCTGGTGCGCGAAGCCCTCGCCGTGAACGCCAAAGTGCCGGCCACAACTTTGACTGCGCTTTCGCAAGATGACGCCATTACTGTACAAACAGCACTGGCTGCCAATCCTAACATTGCAGCCGAAACGCTGATGGCATTAGTGAACAGCGACTGCAGCTCCATTCGCCGCGCTCTTTTACAAAGAGGCGATTTACCAGAAGTGGCCCTAGCTAAATTGATTGCTGCTGAAGAAATCAAATTTATTCTGGCCGGCCGCGCCCAGACAGCGCCCTCAGTTTTAGCTATATTGGCCAGAGACGCCGACCCCAGTTTACGCAGTCAGGTGGCGGCGCAGAACAAACTCAGCCCCGAAACATTGCAAATGCTGGCGGCCGACAAGAGTCAATATGTCAGAGCGGCCTGCGCCGGAAATCGTAGTATCAGCGCCGAACTGCTCAAGACTTTAGCAGGCGACGAACAGGCTTTAGTCAGAGCTAGAGCCGCCGGCAATACATCGGCATCAGCTGAAACTCTAGTCATTCTGGCACAAGACAAAAACCCTGAAATCAGAAGAGCAGCAGCTGCTAATCAGGCCACACCAGCGTCTAGCCTGGCTATGCTGGCCGACGACAACGAAACCTGGTTGACTAAATAAGCAGCTATAAAAAAGGACCAAAATGGGCAGCGATAACCCAAGAGAAGTAGTAATAGTCGACGCTATCCGCACTCCCATCGGCAAATATGGTGGCGCTTTCAAAGATGTGCGACCAGACGATCTGGCGGCATTCGTCATTAAAGAATTACTGGCACGCAACCCTCAAGTGGCAGCAGACGAAATTGAAGATGTCTTACTCGGTTGCGCTAATCAGGCCGGAGAAGATAACCGCAACGTCGCTCGCATGGCCGCTCTTCTGGCCGGCATGCCCATAAGCGTGGCAGGCGGCACGGTCAATCGTCTTTGCGGATCAGGCATGATGGCCGTAAGCGATGCCGTCAATAATATTAAAAACAATATGGGCGATATTTTTATCGCCGGTGGCGTCGAATCAATGAGCCGCGCCCCTTTTGTCATGGGCAAACCAGAAGCCGCCTTTCCTCGCGGCGACATGAAATTGATTGACACCACCCTCGGTTGGCGCTTCGTCAACAAAGATCTTTCCGCCCTGCATCATCCTTTTTCTATGGGTGAAACAGCAGAAAACGTAGCTGAAAAATATGTCATCAGCCGCGAAGAGCAAGATGCCTTTGCCCTAGCCAGCCAGACAAAGTATAAAGCCGCTTTAGAAGGCGGGCGTTTCGAAAAAGAAATTGCACCAGTTTCGGTGCCCAAGAAAAAAGGGGCGATTGAAATCGTCAAGCTTGACGAGCACGCGCGTCCTGATACGACTATGGCCGATCTGACAAAATTGAAACCGGCTTTCCGTGAAAACGGTAGTGTTACTGCAGGTAATTCTAGTGGTATCAACGACGGTGCCGCTGCCCTGTTGCTCACTACAGCTGAAAAAGCAGCATCGCTCAATTTGAAGCCACTGGCACGAATAATTTCTGCTGCTGTTGCCGGTGTAGACCCGGCCGTGATGGGCATTGGCCCGGTGCCGGCCACGAGAAAAGCACTAGAGCGCGCTGGTCTGACCATGGCCGATCTTGATTTGCTCGAGCTCAATGAAGCTTTTGCCGCCCAGGTTTTGGCCTGCTGCCGCGATCTTGACGTAGATCAGTCGAAGCTCAATGTCAACGGCGGCTCCATTGCCCTTGGTCACCCCCTTGGTGCCAGTGGTGCGCGAATTTTGACTACACTGGTTCATGAAATGCAGCGCAGGCCCGATGCCAGACGTGGCCTGGCGACAATGTGTATTGGCGTCGGTCAGGGTATCGCCATGATTATCGAAAAAGTTTAGAGAGAAAAAAAATGACTCAGGCAGTTAGCAAACTAAAATTCTTACAGTTTTCAGACGTGCTTTTGGACTCCAAACTCACTCACGCAGGCATGTCGAACAGCGGCTTTTCACACAGCCATTTTGCTCTGCCGCGCGAAGAACGCAGCGAGCGCGCTCGCGAAATTTTAGAAGCGGCTATCAATGCTTTTTCACTGGCAAAACAAGAAAAAGTAGATGCGGTTTTAATTCCCGGCGGTTTGTGGGATAACGTCACCGTCACGGGCTACACCGTCAACACTCTAATTGAGGCGGTGGCTTCGCTTGGAGATATTCCTGTTTATATCGCCCCTGGACATCGCGACTTCTATACCAGAAGCTGCCTCTATACCAATGATATGCTCTCCGCCCGTGGTTATCGCCATTGGCCAGCCAACGTGCATATTTTTACGAGCGAACATTTCACTTCTGTAGCCCACCCTACTCGCGGCGACGTGGCCTTTGTCGGCAGAGCTTTTTCTAAAGCCTCGCGCCGCACCGAACGCATTCTTTCAGGCAAGTTACCCAAACTAGCTAAAGCAGCCATTAATATCGGCGTTTTTGCCGGCACTCTTGAATCACACCCTTCGGTAATTGCCGACGCCAGCCGCCTTATCGTGCAAAAACCATTGATATATCCGTTTTCAGAAGAAGAATTGGCCAATCAAAATCTTACTTATGCCGCAGTGGGCAACATCAAGGAAGCCTATCAAATCACCACCGGTGATGACCGTTTACTGGGTGCCTACGCCGGATGTCTAGCTGGAGGCACCTTTGACGAACTGGGGCCGCGCTATGCCATTCTCGGTGAGGTGGAAGTAGACAGCAACGGCAAATCTACAGTTAATTTGATTCCACAAGAACTTGATTTGCGCCGCATGATGTTTGTCACTGTAGATGTCTCGGGCCTTGGTGATGAAGACATTCGCGACGAGATTTTAGTCAACCTGGAAGAGTCTGGAGTGCGCGGCGACACTGATATCGTCGCTCTCAATTTAGAGGGCCGCCACAAGCCTGGTGCCAACCCTAAAGAAATTGCCGACGACCTGGCCGGCGAATTTTATTGTCTGCGTGTGATGGATAACACCCGGGCCAATTATCTGGCTGAGAGGTTTGATCAGCGCACCACAGAATGGAAATATATTGAAGCCATGCTGGAGATGAAAACAAGGGCTGAGCGGTCTAAAAATCAGGAGCTTGGCGGTGATAGTTTGACCGGTATACCAGGATCTGACGTGTCTGGAAAAACAGTAGAAGACGCTCTTTATTATGGACTTGATGCTCTGCGAACAAAGAAGGTAACTGTAAGAAATGTGGGTTGAGCGCGTTGAGTTAACTGGATACGGTGGCATACAGGGTGAAAGCGTGCTTTTTGCCCAGGATAAACTCAACCTTATGGTTGAGCCCAACGAATATGGCAAAAGCACCATGGCCACGGCCATCTGGTCAGTAATTTTTGATTTTAACCCTGACGAAATTTTGTCGCCAGAGTCAGAAAATCTACAATTAAGTGAACGCGAAGCACGCAGGCCTAAAAAAGCCGGCATCTATTCTGCGCGCATGGATATCAATTCACAAGACCGCAGACTGACTGTACAGCGCGATTTTAATGCCAAAACTTTTCAAGTTTTTGATCGCGATCGCAACAATCAAGAAGTGACCGCTCAGTTCAAAGGGCCCAATGGTGAAGACGAAGTTGGCCTCAAGCTAACTGGTATGAGTCGCGAACTTTTTCGCAGCACCTGCTTTGTCGGGCAGCGCGAGCTAGACGAGCACGCCTTCGGCGGCGCTGCCGATCTGGCTACACTGGTGCAAAGCATCGCTGACTCGGCTAGCCCGTCCGGCACTTCCACTCAAGCTGTGCGCGTTTTGAGTGAAACTCTGGAACATATTCCATTCAACAGTCGCAAAATCAAATTAGATAATCATGTACGCGATCTGGAACTGGTGCGTCAAGATTTGCTCAACAAAATTCGCGCCTACGAAAGAGATCGTCAGGACGTCGCTGCATCGTTTGACCGACTGATGATTATCAACCGGGTGCTTTCCGGCGACAACAGCCGCTATAAAGCCACAGAATATCAAAATCTCAAGTTTCAATTAAATGACGCCGAAACTCGCCTGAGTAAATTGCGCGAGATCGCAAGCCGTCATAAAGAAGCTAGCGAGCGCCTGGCCCTTTTGTCTGGTGTAGAAGATTTTCCGGCCGAACTGAAGCGACCGATTGAAGAATTGTGGGAAAGACGCAACAACAAAGCCCAAGAAATCGAGCGCATTAACTCTGATCTCTCGCCGCAACAATTACTCTATGAACAAAAGAAAGCGGACCTGTTAAGCCGCTCGAAAGGCCTGGACAGCTTCACAATCGATGAAGTGCAACAAGTGGCATCACTGGCCGGCAGCATGACCACCGCTGAAGATGAGCTGGCTTCGCTCGATGCCAAACGCAAAGGCGAACTGGCAAAACTTTCTGGCGCAGGCAGCGAACAAGACGTTATCGCCGTGCGCCAGTCGATGCAATCACTGGAAGCGGAAGGAATTGAAAACGCTCGCTCTTACAATTCTTTGATTGTAGTTTTTCAGGATCAAATTGCGGAAGCAGAAAGAAAGCTGCATCAATCAAGAGCTAAACATACTGAATTTGAAACCAAGCGCAAAGAAGAGCTTGGTAAGCGACGCAAGCTCTTCATGCTGCTCGCCATGGTTTCTTTGATAATCCTCGTAGCGGCTGTTTGTTTATGGTTCACCGTAAAACAAGCAGCCTTCATTACGCCGGTTTTGGCTATTGTCGGTATTTTGGGCATTATAGGATCGGCTTTCCTGGCCATTCCTGTCTTGAAGCCAGAGAGACTTTTTGCCGCTGATTTTGTTGCTATAGAAAAAGAATCAGCGGCCATTACTGCTGATGCTGAAACCAATCACACCAAAGTCGCGGCCCTTGAGCTCAAGCTTGACACTCTGGCTCGCAAAGTCGGCCTCACTTCTCGCACCGATCTTTTGTCACGGCTTGATCAGTACGCCGTTCAGTCAGCCAAATTAAAAGAGCTGGATTTGCTCGACCAGATGTACGAACAGCGCTCGGCTACTCTCAATCGTTATAAGACCGATCTGGCAGTCCTTGTAGTGCGCTCAGGCAGGGTGGAAGCAGAGCTTTCCGCTGCCACGGCAAAACAGCTCAGCCAAGGCCTTTCAGGCTATATGGAAGAAGCCAGAGCGTTAGAGCAAGAATTTCAAGATGCCGGCACGTCCACCAGAAAACTATCGCAACTGCAAGAAGAAATCGACGATACCGAACAGGCGCTCGCCAACTTGTTGCGCAAAGTAGGCATCATTTTAGATATCAGTTCGCCGGACCAGCTGTCGAAAGGACTGGCCGAAGTGGCGAAAAGATTGAGCGCCTATTCAGACTGGATGAATTTGTCCAATGAACTCAATCGTCTTGAACATGAAAGCGGCGCATCAATGGTTGAACTGCCACCGCTGGTTAAAAGTCTTGAAGATTACCAGTCGCGCGTAATTCAGCAGCTAGACGCTCTGCGCTCGCAATATCCCGGCATCGAATCAATGCCGCCCCTCAGTGAAGAAGAGAAAGCAGCGGAAGGGGAAGACGCGCCTCAAGACTTGAAAAAAGTAGAGGGCTTAAAAGAAGAACGGGAAGAACTTTTGCAGAGGGTGCGCACACTTTCAAGCACTTGCGACGAGCAATATCTTTCATGCCTGGAAGAGCTTGATTTAACCGAGTTTCGATTGCAAGGGGCGAAGCGCGCCAAGATTGCATTAGAGATGGCACGAGACACATTGAAGCGCTTGAGCGGTGAGAATTATATTGACTGGTCCACCAATCTCAATAATATCGGCAAAGAGATGCTGAGCAAACTTGGGCTCGATTATGAAGAAGTGCGTTTCGACGATCAATTGCGACTGGTGGCAAAACGCAAAAACCAAACTGAAGAAATATCATCTGCCCAGATCATGAGCCAGCTTTCTATCGGCACCAAAGAACAATTGCACTGGTTGGCGCGCATGATTGTGGCACGCTATCTCTCTCAGAAAAATTCGCTGCCCATTATCATGGACGAACCTTTTTCAGAAGCAGATGACGACCGCTTCCTCAAAATGATGCGCTTCCTCATTAATGTCATTGCTAAAGAACACCAAATTATTCTCTTTAGCTGCCACCAGCAAAGGCACAGCTGGCTGCGATCACAGCTCGATGACCCGGAGAAAGGTCGATTGTTGTTCTGCCGTCGCTCCAAGGCTTAATGTCTAAAAGCTTTAGTTGAGAAATGCGCTCTTCGGGTTTTTAACCTCTTGGATCTAAGCTCTTCAGTTTGAGATTGGGATAACCGCTGATTGGAATAAGCCGGCTAGTTTTTACTCTGGCGTTATCTTCCCAAAAACTGTCTACCAATTCTGCAAGCTTAGCTGCATCCTGGCGATCCTCAGCGGCCCGGTCTTTCTGCAATTCGGTACCAGGATTTACCTTGCCGACATGAGCTTTCATCTCACTGCTAGCAGCGGCCGTCGCCTTAAATGCCTGAGGTCTGCTGGTTCTCTGCTTTCCCATTTAAGCCGCCAAACTCCGATTATGTATGCTGCGCTGGCTCATTCTACCGCTTTAGAGATGTGTGAACGGTGCTTTGTGGCGGATAAAACTACAAGGAGGCAGCGCTGCTGCGCTGCCGTTCAACACTTAGCATGGTTATTTCGCTATTGACAGCGAAAGGTATAATAAAGGCTCTGGTTAGTGATCTCTGGGGATTTATGCGGCTTAAGCCTGGTATCCTAATTTCTTGCGCTTTGCTGGCAATGGCCACTCCTGTGCCTTGTCAGGCCACTCCCATATACAATAATCAGTCCGACATTGGCGAGAAACTGCAAATTCCAGTCCACAGCTGGACTAATCCCGATCGACCGGTCAAAGGAATTATCGTAGCTCTACAGGGACTGATTTTTAGCGGCCGTATGTACGGCACCCTGGCCACACATTTTACTGATATGGGCTACATCGTTTACGCCAACGATATGCGGGGCTTTGGCGACTGGCGCGACCCAAATCACAAATTTGATGGTGACTCGGCTATTCACTTCAGTCAGAGCAAAGACGATCTGACAGCAATGCTAAAAGAGCTGAGAAAAAAATATCCAGAAAAACCAATCTTTTGCATCGGCGAAAGCTTTGGCGCCAACATGGCAATTTGGGAGGCGTCTACTGATCCAACTCTCTTGGACGGCGTGATTGCTTCCAGTGCCGTAGCTAAGAACAGAGTACATCCACGGCCGCTCTGGCTTAAAACTTTTATGCAAGGCCTGCAAAACCCAAAACAGCCGATTGATATCGCATCGTACTATAAGCCACTTTTATCAGAAGATATTCGTATCACGCAAGAGCTGATGGAAAGCGCTGAGACATGCAAGGCCATGAGCGTTACTGATTTGATTAAGGCAGCAGTAACTAACAGAAATGCACTCAAAGAGATAAACAAAATTCCCGAAAATATGCCGATTTTGCTTCTCGCCGGAAAATTAGACCAGGTGCAAAACACAGCCGCTCTAGCAGCCATGGTGCCGAAAATGGGTACCAAGAAAGCGACTATGGTAGTCCTTCCACGCAAAGGTCACATGTTGATTGAATGCAGCAAAATCGAGCCCGAAGTCGGCACGAAAATTGACTCCTGGCTCGAACATGAAGTTAACGAGTTTGAACGTCGCGCACAAGCCCGTACGGCTGCTTCACTAGCCTCTAGTAATGCTCGGGCCGCCGCTAGAACAGCTAGTCGCACCACTCCCGACGAGCTTTCAAGAGAAAGCGAGCACAATTAGGACCAAGCCCCATGAAAATAAAACTGGCAAATAAAGAAAAATGCTTGTTGCAAACCAGCTTCGCCCTCGCCTGCATTGTCCCTATCAGCGCGGGTTTAATCGGCGCAGTTTATGGCACGCAGTTACTAGCGATATCTGCACGCTCACCCGATCTAGAAAGCCATTTTCGCTACCTTTCCGGCCTACTTCTCGGGCTTGGTCTCTGTTTCGCGTTTATAATCCCCAACATCGAACGACGATGCTGTGAAGTGCGGGTCCTCACTTTCCTTGTCCTTATCGGAGGTTTAGCGAGGCTCTGTAGCATTCCCGCCAGCGGCACCCCTGCTCTACCAATGAACCTGGCTCTAGTAATGGAACTCATCATCACGCCGTCTCTGGCGCTATGGCAGGCACGCATTGCTCGCCGCTACTCCATCATTCAAAGTCGTCTAGATCTGACTCAATTTGACGGCCGCTAATAACGATCAAGGTTTCGATATTGTTTGCGCATCTGGCCGAATTGTTTAATACCGTGCCTGGCTAAATAGGGCGAAGCAGAAAGCTGGCCGACGGCATTGCTATTGCTTACGGTTTTAACACCAAGCTCTGGGGCGTTGCGCGCAGCCGTCTTATCTACCATCCCTCGCACATTGCGATAGTCTTCATTTTTGTCGTATTTAGGTTTGCCATAATCAGAAAAAGCCAGGACATCAAATTGCTGATAGGGCATAAATGGTCTGACGGCCATACGTTCATGCATGATTACATCGGTGGTTTTAAACGCGCCCGCAGGGACCTTCATGCCCATCTGCAAAGACTGCGCCGCCAGGTTTTGATCAAGGATGGTGTCTGATGTGGCGAGTCTGCGGCGCACCTCATATTGTTGATCAAAGCTTTGCATACGACTGCGTGCCACCATGGCTGGTGAGTGAGTTCCGACATGGGCCATTTGCATTCGCGTGAACTCATGCTTTTTACGCTCAAGCGGAATATTTTCATTCCAGACAGAGTTCAACTCTCGGGCAAAATTGAGTTCGTGCATCAAATCTTGACCGTCCCAATAGCCGGGCAGGCAATGCAGCACGGTGCCATCGGCTGCTAAGACGAACATTTGAATGTTATGCGGGCCGGCGCCATTGGTGGTGCGAACGGCATTGCCGTTAATTTCATGGCGTCCGGAGATGCCGGCATAAGGTTCACCGGTAATGTCTTTTGTACCGCAGACAAAATTGCTTTTTAAATAATTGACCACCGGACCCGAAGAGAGCGACACGGCCCTCAAGCTATTGCCGGCACTTCACGTGGCGCCGTCAATTTTACCGAGCATGTGCACCCATAGCACCGGTTTGCCTTTCTGCCTTGCCGAATCTTCAGCGTCTCTTAAACTACTGAACCATTGCACTTGCCTGGTTAGATTGTCGACGTTGACTCGGGCGTCGCGGCCCTCCAGAACTCCCGGAGCTGCCAGAGATGAGCCGGCGGACGCCAGTATGACGACACCTGCAAGTAAAGCATGTGCCGAGGTGCGGCTAAGCCTGTCGATTAAATTGACCAAAGCGCCTCCAAATGCTTAATTACATGGTTAAGCTAATTTCCCCAGCTAAGACTATCATCAACCCAGGGACGATAATTGTGGACGGTTCTGAGATTAAATGTGATTCGAGGTTTAAGAGATTGAACATGCAAAAAAGCGCTATCTGTAGTTTCCTTCTGGCATCATTAGTCGGTATCGCCTCGCAAGCTCAAGACAAAGGCGAAGTTCCTCTGACATTCGGCGAGTATAAAAACACGGTTAATAGCGTCAATATCAAAGATCACACCATCACCCTGGAAAAATTTGAGAAACTGCGAGGCAAACCTGACCTGGTCGTCCTCGACTTGCGCAGCGAGCATGAATATAATCAGGGTCACATAAAAGGGGCCCTGCCGTTCGGTGCCGATATCAGTAAAGAACGTCTAGAAAAGCTTGTGCCCAATAAAAAAGCCACCATCGTCATTTATTGCACCAACAACATTTTTCCCAGCCGGCGCATCTCGCTAAATTTCGCCAGTTTGCCGCAAATTATAGACGCCGGTTATACTCAGAGTTTTGTGCTCGAAGAGCTCTACCACAATGGTTTTGACGCAGTGGATGAGTTTAAAAAAGGCCCGTTCTGGCAAGAAGGCGCAGCTAGGTAGAATTTCCAACACTAAAATTGATACTAGCACCACTGGTAGTGCGCAAAACTCGCCCGCACAACAAGCACTCAGTGCTTGTCTGCCATCTTCCGTTCAAGTATTTGAAAACCGGTCAACTCCGCCAGGGTGTCCATGATTTCCCAGGTTTTCGCTTCTAGGTCATCGCCTGGCTGAATAATTTTGCCGATATTGACTCGAGCTGGACCAAAGGGTTTGTCCGTCCCGGTAATGCCAATGGGTAATATTGGGCTATTAGTCACTTTAGCAAAGTAAGCGGCTCCTACATGAGGGCGCCCAATTGAGTTAGGCACCTTGCAGCGTGTACCTTCGATAAACATACCGAGCGACCAACCGGTCTTCATGATCTGGCGCATAAATTTGACCGTAGAAAGTTGCGGTTTGTCGCGGTTAATCGGCAAAGCGCCCAGCCAATCCAGCAGTTTGCCCATATACCTGTTGTTCCATAATTCGCTTTTGGCCATATAAAGCATGTGTCTTTGAGTGGCGTAAGCAAACAAGGGTGGATCTAAAGTCGAAATGTGGTTGGCCACCACGATAAGCGAACCCTCTTTGGGAATGTTCTCTCGTCCGATTACTTTTAAGCGAGTCATGACAAAGTGATAGGGCATGACAAACTGGTTGCCCACCATCATTTGCACGCGAATGCGCTCAGCGTCAAAACGTGCCGCATCAAGTGGCGCAGCTACGATCTTCTTAGAGTTTTTCTCTTCTTCAACTTTAAGTTCTGAGTCTGCCATTTGCTTCTAGTTTATTGATTGCGCGAAACAACTGGACGAGGCAATGTCAGACGCACCACCGAATTATCGATTTGCTGGCTGACGAACAAATTCCCTTCTCTATCGAGAGTGAGGTAATAAGGCTGTCTGAAGCCGGTACCGATGATTGTTGAGACACCAGCAGGGCTAATGCGAGCAACGGTGCCACCGTCATAGTTAGCGACGTAAATATTGCCACCTTCATCTGCGGCGAGGCCAATCGGACCTTTCAAGTTTGATCCCGAGCTGAATTGCATGCGGGTGCCGTCAGCTGAGATACGATCGACGGTGTTGCTGGTGTAATTGGCTACATACAAATTACCCAGACGATCGAATGTCAGGCCGCTTGGTGCGGAAAAACCGGTGGCGATAATGCGAGCGGAAGAATTCGCCAGTACCGCAGTTGGTGTGCCTGCCTTTGGGGGGCTGAGCGGGCGCGTGATCGCTTTAGGCGGTTGAGCTGCTTGTTGAATTTGTTGAACTTGTTGTACTTGCTGTACTTGCTGTACTTGAAGGGGTTGAACAACATGGCTGATGGTATTGCCGGGATCGACACTTTCACTGCGATTAATCATGGGCTGATCGCCGCCGGCATTCAAATTCATGGCACTATTGGCGGTGCTGTTGAAAGCATTATTGGGAGCAGGAGTAGGGTTATAACTCGGTGTAGCAACAGTAGCACCGGCCAGTTGAGCGTCACAAGTTTGTGTGCGCTTTTGCGCGTCGGCAAAGTGCGGTGAAGTTGGGGCAATGGCGCTGAAATGATTTTTGGCTTCGGCCGCTCGTCCCATATCCATCAAGGCGATACCCAATTGGAAGTGGGCATCAGGATCGGCAGACTTAACCCGTAAAACTTCCTGAAAGCGTGGAATCGCTTCTTTTAAGCGGCGCTGACTCTGATAAAGAACGCCGAGATTGTATTGAGCATCGGCCAGGTTCGGGTCCATATCAGTGGCGCGACGGAAGAAAATAATGGCTGACTCGAGGCTGCCCTGCTTGTAAGCGGCGAGGCCGAGATTGTACATGCCCACGGCTTGCGTGGCTGTTGAGGCTGGTATGACGGGAACATCGGCTCGAGCAATTGAGTCATCAAGAGCTGTGAAAAGAAGACCAGCGGCGAGCGCTACAGTGAAAGTGAAGAGCTTCGTTTTACGGCCCAGAGGGCCAGCCACAGATTGCATTAATTCAAAACTCCGAAGGTTTGTTTGCGTAGATTGCGCGCCGGGTATAACTTCAAGACGATCTCAAGACTGTCTAGGGATTCCGGGGCAAAGGCAAGAAAGACTACAGCACTGATTCTATCAAGGATCCTGGCAAATTAGGGAATCATGAAAGTATGAGAACAGTTGGTCACATCATCACTTCTGCAGGCGTAAGCTGCGCCAGCTACTATGTTTACAGGTCTCCGAAGGCAGCATGGGCAAGCTTTTTAGTAGGTTTTCTAATCGACCTTGATCACATTTTTGATTACGTTCGCGCTCACGGTTGGAAGATGAACTGGGCGATGCTGAAAGAAGCCTCACACGAAAATTACAGCGGCAAGCTCTATTTGCCTCTCCATTCATACGAATTGATTGCCTTATTTTTCCTCTTTTTCAAAGGAAAAGCTCGGCAGCCTTACCGTGTAGGCATTACACTATCGCTTTTGACACATTTGCTGCTGGATCAGCGCTGTAATCCGTCTCGCAAAGCTGGTACTTATTTTCTGGCCAGCCGCATCCGCAAACGCTTCAATGCCAATCAAATCTTGCATGCCGACTACAAAAAACCCGCTCACCCGCACCGACATTAGCGCTAAAGCATTTTCAGCTCTGCCCTGGTTTACAAGACCGGCGACAAGCTCAACAATGGTTATAATTGCCCGTTGACAGTCGTGGGAACCCAGCAGAAATGCTATGAGATTGAGTTTCAAGCAGTTTAAAAACAGTCTGCTGGTTTGTTTAGCTGCTTTAAGTGCTGAACTACCGGTCTGGGCAGGCGTCGAACACGACCTGCAACTCTGGACGCCTATAACCCTTGATATCCCTGTTAAGAAACGGTTTCGGGCATATCTCGAAGTCAATCCGCGCATGGGTGATGGAGTGTCGGGGCTGAGCCAACTGCTGATTAGACCCGCTCTCCAGTTCAATTTGAATAAACATACTTCTCTTTTTGGCGGCTATACATGGCTGACCACTTATAACGATACGGTTTTACACGAGCACCGAATCTGGGAGCAAATTCTCTTTACCCGAGAGCGCCAAAGGCTTGCACTGATAAACCGCACCAGGCTTGAACAGAGAATATTCACGCACTTGCCTCAAACCGGCAACCGCGTGCGCCATCTGGTCAAACTAAACTGCGATCTGAATAAGAGACTTTATTTGACCGCCTCTGACGAACTTTTTATCAATTTGAATACCGTTGAAAATGGCCCCCAAGCAGGAATAGATCAAAACCGAATGTTTGCCGGGTTGGGAATCAAAACCGTGAAACGCAGCCGGGTCGAAATCGGCTACCAATATCAATACATCAACAGACGCGATCAATTTGACGATCAGGCTAACCACGCCATTGTTATTCAATCTTTCGTCGGTATTCTCGACTAGTTTTCAGAGTTCTTAGAATTATTCGAAAATAAAAGACCCTCTTGCGAGGGTCTTTTATTTTCAAGCATCAATCAAATTAAGGCTAGGCAGGAACGTTGAAGCTACCTTCACCGATTGGTGGATAGATATCCTCTTCTTCTTCCTCTTCTTCAACCGGCATGGCGTGGCCCTGGAAGCCAGTACCTGCAGGAATCAGGCGGCCGATGATGACGTTCTCTTTCAGACCGCGTAACCAGTCTTTCTTACCTTCTACAGCTGCTTCAGTCAGAATTCTTGTGGTTTCCTGGAATGATGCGGCAGAGATGAATGACTCAGTGTTGAGTGATGCCTTGGTGATACCAAGCAATACATCGGTGTAGGTAGCGCCTTCAAGACCTTGTTGAGCCGATTTCTCATTCTCCTGGTCAATGTGATAACGCTCCATGAGTTCGCCCGGCAACATGATCGTGTCTTTTGGATCGTCGACTCTGACTTTGCGGGTCATTTGCCTGACGATTACTTCGATGTGTTTGTCGGCAATTTCCACACCTTGCGAGCGGTATACCGACTGCACTTCGTCTACCAAATATTTCTGAGCGGCTTCGATGCCGCGCAATCTGACAATGTCGTGCGGATTCGGTGGGCCGTCTGTCAAAGGCATACCTAGTGTGACGGGGTCGCCGTCTTCCAAGATAATGTTGAGACCTTGAGGAATTGGAATTTCTTCCTCAGTGCCATCACCAAAGACAATGTAGAGTCTTGTGGTGTCATCTTCGGTGACCAGTTTAGCTTTGCCTTCGCGCTCGGCGAGAATGGCAGCTTCTTTAGGTTTTCTTGCTTCCAGAACCTCTTCAACTCTAGGCAGACCCTGAACGATGTCTCCGGTTTTCTGACGTTCGAATATCAGAGTGGCCAGTAAATCGCCCCGTTGTACCAGGTTTCCGTCTTCGCACTGTAGTTGTGTGTTGACTGAAATTAGATACGGACGGCCCTTTCTCAAGACAATTTCGGCGCCTTCATTAGAAACGATTTGTCCTGATATTGAAGCAGTAGATGCTTTCGACAACGGATCACCGAAGCGGATCAAATCGCCTTCTTTCAAGTTGCAAGTGCCTTTGATTTTCTGGTGCACTTGTTGCTCTTCGGTAATGAGCAAGATTCTGCGTTCGTCTGTCTTAGACAGTTGTACGCGGGCATCGGTTCTGGTCAGCACTTGCGTGGTGGCAACGGCTGATTTGGCGTCGATGATTTGTCCATGTTCAACAGAAAGCAGAGTGACGTTCAAATCTTGTTCGCGGCGCAAGAGAATGTTTTCTTGCACAACGATATTGAGGTCTTCTGCCATTTCTACAATACCCTTGAGAGATTGCAGGTGGCCTTGCATTTGCAGAACCAAAGAAGTTCTGGTCAATTGCGCGCCTTGAATGTGGCGGACCTTCTCTCTGTCACGGAACAAAAGTTGGGTGACTGAGCGCAGGGAGATTTTTTCGTCGGTCGCTTTATGCTTGAACTTGGTCTCTCTAGGCTCAATCCAGTACTCTTCCACTGGGCGAACAATGACGTAGCAGGAACCATCTTCTTTCTCGAAGAGGTTAACCAGCTTGCGATCTTTGTAGGCATAACCTTCAACAATTTCAGTACCAGGCTCAACGATTTGACCTTCAGGCACTTTCACTTCAGATGGGTCGCCGATGGGCACCAGGTCACCTGGTCTGACGATTACTTCGTGAATAATGTCGTTATCAGCAATGATTTCAACGATACCTTCCATGTGAGCGAAGACATCTTTAACCACTTCCTGACCGGCTGTAACTGTTTCACCAGTCTCAGACATTTTCAGTGAAGAGTCTTTGGAGATGAAGTGTACTTCTTCAGGAACGAAGAGCACTTTGCCGGCCTTGGTGACTACGCGGCGATCGTCAATTTCAACGCCGTCATAGATAATTTCGCCGCCGCAGCTAACAACGTTTAAGCCGTCATCAACCAGTTCAGCAATAATCTTGCCATTCTCTACAACTTCTTCGTTTACAACTTTGATGGCGAACGATTCTTTTTGTTTGGAAACGCGCCAGATGTGGCCTTTCTGACCAGGCTCAAGCTTAGCGTTATTGGCACCGACCGAGGCGATGATGACATTCATCTCTTTGCCTTTAGTCAGTCTTACTTGTGATTTGGTCTTGGATATTTTGACTGTTTCAGTTTCGATTTCCGGACCGAATCTCACTTCACCACCATGTTCGGAAGTGATTTGAATTTCGGCTAGAACATCTAAAGCGTTAACGTCCTGACCATCTTTGACCACTACATGAGCGCCTGAGGGCAAGTTGTAGACGTCGCCTTCTAGTACCCAGATGATACCGGCACGGTTGGCTGTTCTTGAGATGTTGCCTTGACGGTCGCGTTTTTCATCGGCCTGGAAGTTCTGGAACATGATACGGCCGGAGATGTCGGCTGTGATGTCTTTGCTGGCGCGCTCAGTCAGGTTCTTTTTCGAACCTGGCGGATCGTACTCAGCCAGAATTTGTCCGGCAATTACTTCAGCGCCGGTCGGCAAGAAGAGCAGTGTGCCTACAGGCACTGGGAATGAATGTTCTTTCTCGCCCACTGTGACTTTCATCACACCGTCACGAGTTGTCTGTTCCATAACGTCACCGTAGGCAGTGCGCATAGAACGGCTTTGAATTTTGAAAGAAACAACGCCTTTAGCTGGTGCCTTGACCTGGTTACGTGATTTACCGCCTGATACCGCACCACCGGTGTGGAAAGTTCTCATTGTCAGCTGTGTACCAGGTTCACCGATTGATTGAGCGGCGATAATGCCGATTGCTTCACCCTGGTCAACTGGACGGTGACTGGTCAGTGCCCAACCGTAACATTTCTGACAGACGCCGTACTGGCTTTCGCAAGTAAGCGGGCTGCGCACCATAACCACTTTGTTTGGCTTCTTCAGAGTTTCGTCTAAAGTAGCGGCCATTTTGCGACTAATTAGTTCACCGGCGCGAACTAAGATTTCGCCGGTCCCTGGGTCAACTACATCAACAGAAGCGGAGCGGCCGAAGATGCGTTCTTGCAAGGTGACTAAGTCTTTGTCGCCTTCTGCAATCGGTTGCATGAAGATACCGCGCACGGTGCCGCAGTCTGGTTCACGCACAATCACGTCTTGAGCAACGTCTACCAGTCTTCTAGTCAAGTATCCTGAGTCGGCTGTTTTCAGAGCTGTATCTACAAGGCCCTTTCTAGCGCCGTAAGAAGAGATGATGTATTCAGTAACGTTCAAGCCTTCGCGGAAGTTGGACTTAATCGGCAAGTCGATAATTTGACCTTGTGAGTCAGCCATCAGACCGCGCATACCAACAAGCTGACGAACCTGGGAGATGTTACCTCTAGCTCCAGAGAAAGCCATCATGTATACAGGATTCAAGCGATCGAAGTTATCTACCACTTCTTTGGTGAGCTGGTCAGTGGTGGCTGACCAGGTGTCGATTACTTTGTTGTAGCGTTCTACTTCAGTAATGTCGCCCCGCTCATAGCGGCGTTGTGCTTCTTCAATTTCTTTTTCAGCTGCCGAAATTAAGCCTTTTTTGGCTTCCGGCACATCCAAATCATCGATTGAAACAGTAACGCCGGCTTTGGTGGCAAATTTAAAGCCCAGGTTTTTCAGCGAGTTAGCCAGTTCGGCTGTTCTTGCTGTGCCGAATCTCTCATACACATCTGATAGAAGATTGCCGAGCTTCTTCTTATCAACAGTTGTGTTGATGAAATCCATTGTTTCTTTCTTCTTATCGCCTGCTGTGACCATTAGTCCCTCTTTAAATAAAGGTTTTGAAAAACCGCGAACAATACAAATAACGTGATTAACAAGCCAGGAGCTAGTTAATTACTAGAATTGCTTCGCGCACCACTTCGTTGAAGATAACTCGTCCGGGAGTGGTGGCAACCATCTTGCCGTCCACATCACGCACGTTGATTTTGGCGTGCAAATCAAGAATTCCGGCTTCGTAGGCAGATCTTGCGTCAGCTAAAGAGACGAATCTCATGCCGGCACCACGACAGACTTTCGGATCATCATTGCCTGGCTTTTCAATAGTCAGGTAATAAATACCAAGCACCATATCCTGTGTAGGAGTGATGGTTGGGCGTCCGGTAGCTGGAAGCAAAGTATTGTTTGAAGCCAGCATCAGCATGTGCGCTTCAGCTTGAGCTTCAACCGATAGAGGAACGTGCACGGCCATTTGGTCACCGTCGAAGTCGGCGTTGAAGGCCGAACAAACAAGCGGGTGCAATTGGATTGCGCGACCTTCAACAAGAACCGGTTCAAAAGCTTGAATACCGAGTCTGTGCAGAGTAGGAGCGCGGTTCAGCAGTACAGGGTGACCTTGAATTACTTCTTCAAGAATTTCCCAGACGATGGCTGAGCCTTTTTCAATTTGTTTCTTGGCCGATTTGATGTTCTGTACGATCTGTCTTTCAATCAGTTTGTTGATAACAAATGGCTTGAAGAGCTCAAGAGCCATTTCTCTAGGCAAACCGCACTGGTGCAATTTGAGAGTCGGACCAACTACGATTACAGAACGTCCTGAATAGTCAACGCGCTTACCGAGCAAGTTTTGACGGAAACGACCTTGCTTACCTTCGATAATGTTCGAGAGTGATTTCAGTGGACGGTTGTTAGGTCCAACCACCACGCGACCACGTCTACCGTTATCGATCAAAGCGTCAACAGCTTCCTGCAGCATGCGCTTTTCGTTGCGCACGATGATTTCAGGAGCGCCCATCTCGAGCAAACGAGCCAGACGGTTGTTGCGGTTAATTACCCGGCGATATAAATCGTTCAAGTCTGATGTGGCAAAGCGTCCACCATCTAACTGCACCATGGGGCGCAAATCAGGCGGTGTAACCGGTAGATTGTCCAGCACTACCCAGGTTGGGTCGGTGTGGGAATTTACCAGAGCTTCCACCAGACGCAAACGTTTGATGATTTTGGCTCTTTTTTGTTGAGAGCCGCCGGCGCCAGCCAGTTCTTCACGTAATTGCTTGGAGAGTTCTTTCAAACCAGGCAGCTCTAATAGTCTGCCGCGATCGTCTTTGTTATCAGGACGTTCGTATTGAGGTCTGGCGATATCGAACAAGAGCTGTTTAACGGCTTCTGCACCGATACCAACGTCGAACTGCATGTTGGGATCTTCTAAGAGCTTCTCGTACTCGTCTTCAGCAAGAAGTTGATTCTTGTGCAAATCTGGCGAGTTGCCCTGGTTGGTTACTGCATAAGCATTGAAGTACACCACTTGCTCTAAATCGCGCAAAGGCAAATCGAGAAGCAAACCGATGTAGCTTGGAATACCTTTGAGGAACCAGATGTGGGTTACCGGTGAAGCCAGTTTGATGTGGCCCATACGGTGACGGCGCACTTTGGAATCAGTTACTTCAACGCCGCAACGTTCGCAAGTGATGCCTCTGTGACGTACTCTTTTGTACTTGCCGCAATAGCATTCCCAGTCTTTTGATGGTCCAAAAATACGTTCGCAAAACAGACCGTCTTTCTCTGGTTTGAGAGTACGGTAGTTAATTGTCTCCGGTTTGGTTACTTCGCCATGTGACCAGCTAAGGATGCGCTCCGGTGATGCAATTCCAATTTTGATGTAGTCGAAACGATCAATACTCGTAGTCATATTAGATGACAGTCCTCTCTTTGAATATCAGGTTTTTAGCTAGCTTAGGCGTCGTCAGAATCGTCGACAAGATCGTCGTCTGCGTCAGGGGAAAGAAAGTCTTCCACAGCTTCTACAGCGCCCACGAGGGCTTCAACGATAGGTGCAACAATAGGCGTTAGCAGAGCCATAGGATCAAATCCTCCGTCGTCAGCTGCCTCAGTGTCATCACCTTCTTCAGAATCTACAGTCGCTACAGCCGATGCTGGAATGGCAGTCTGGCGAGAGAGCTCAGCGAGCTCAGACTCCAGGCCGATTTCACCAAATGGGCTCAATCTGCGCAGGCCGCGTGGTCGAACTTCTTCCACTTCGGTCATCAAATCGACTTCTACTTCTTGACCTTCGCGAGTGCGTTTGGCCACAGAAACATCGAGACCGATTGATTGCAATTCGCGAACCAGCACTTTGAACGACTCAGGAATACCAGGACGTCTCAGGTTCTCACCTTTAACGATGGATTCATAAGCTTTCGATCTGCCGTTAACGTCATCTGATTTGATGGTGAGCATTTCTTGCAGAGAGTAACCGGCGCCGAAGGCTTCAAGAGCCCAGCATTCCATTTCTCCCAGACGCTGACCACCGAATTGCGCTTTACCACCCAGCGGCTGCTGAGTCACTAAGCTGTAAGGACCAGTTGAGCGAGCGTGAATCTTATCGTCCACTAAGTGAACCAGTTTCATCATGTAGATTTTGCCGACTGAAACTGGATTTTCGAAAGCGTCGCCGGAACGGCCATCATATAAGGTGACTTTTCCGTCATCGCCGATCCAGTCGTAACCGGTCATGGCTTTGCCTTTAACTACTTCACGGTGAACAGTCATGGAGGAAGCTTCTTTTTCATACATTTCGTCGAATGGTGGCACTTCATAACGCTGGTTGGTGAGCATCGCTGCCAAGCCAAGCAATGTTTCAAATGTCTGACCGACGTTCATCCGGCTTGGTACGCCAAGTGGATTCAGGACGATATCGACAGGTGTGCCGTCAGGCAAGAAAGGCATATCTTCTGTTGGCAGAATTTTAGCGACGATACCTTTGTTACCGTGGCGTCCCGCAACTTTATCGCCCACTGAAACCTTTCGTTTCTGAGCGATATAGACACGCACCACTTTGTTAGCAACAGGAGGCAGTTCGTCACCTTTTTCGCGGTCGAAGACTTTAACGTCAACAACGCGTCCGCCTTCACCATGCGGCACTCTCAAGGAGTTATCGCGCACGTCACGGGCTTTTTCACCGAAGATTGCTCGCAAAAGCTTCTCTTCAGGTGGATGCTCGGATTCACCTTTAGGAGTGATTTTGCCAACGAGAATATCGTCAGGATAGACTCTCGAACCAATGCGCACGATACCGTTTTCATCCAGGTGGCGCAAAGATTCTTCCGAAACGTTTGGCACTTCACGAGTGATTTCTTCAGGACCGAGTTTGGTGGAACGAGCATCAATTTCCAGTTTTTCGATGTGAATTGAGGTCAGCACATCTTCGAAAACCAGACGCTGACTGATTAGAATCGCATCCTCAAAGTTGTAGCCTTCCCATGGCATGAATGCCACGAGCAAGTTACGACCTACAGACAGTTCACCAGAGTTGGTGGCGGCACCGTCAGCGATCACGTCTCCTGGTTTGCAGCTGTCGCCAACTCTAAGAATTGGTTTCTGGTTCAAGCAAGTATCCTGGTTGGAACGCTGGAACTTAGACAGTCTGTATTTAACGAGACGCTTGTCTGCTGTGCGGATATGTATAGATGTAGCGGAAACGTATTCGGCTTTGCCTTCAACGTCGGCCACAATCACCATACCGGAGTCTCTAGCTGATTGACGTTCGATACCGGTTGTTACCAGTGGTCTTTCAGTACGCACCAGAGGCACAGACTGACGTTGCATGTTCGAACCCATGAGGGCGCGGTTGGCGTCATCGTGCTCGAGGAACGGAATCAAGGCTGTTCCCACTGAAACAATTTGAATCGGGCTGACGCCCACATAGTCAACTTGCTCGGGGCCGGTTTCGATGAATTCTGCACGATAACGCACAGGCACCAGCGGATGAACGAATGTACCGTCATCGTTAACAGGAGCGTCGCCGGGAGCGACTCTATAGTTATCTTCTTCATCAGCAGTTAAGTAATGAATTTGATCGGTGACGATACCGCCTTCAACACGGCGGTAAGGAGTTTCAATGAAACCGTAGGAGTTAACGCGAGCGTGAGTAGCCAGTGAGCCAATCAGACCGGCGTTAGGACCTTCAGGAGTTTCTACAGGACAAATACGTCCGTAATGGCTGGGGTGAATGTCTCGAACTGCGAATCCGGCGCGTTCTCTTGATAGACCACCGGGTCCAAGAGCAGACAGTCTGCGCTTGTGTGTCAATTCTGCCAGAGGGTTAGTCTGATCCATGAACTGTGACAATTGCGATGATCCAAAGAATTCGCGAATCGCTGCTACCAGCGGCTTGGTGTTAAGCAAGTTAGCCGGAGTGAGAGTGTCGGCGTCTTGCAAAGTCATGCGCTCACGCACAATTCTTTCCAGACGGGTCAAACCAATTCTGAACTGGTTCTGTAACAACTCGCCCACAGATCTGATGCGGCGATTGCCTAAGTGGTCGATATCATCCACGTGACCTTCGTCATAGTGAAGACCAATCAGGTAATCAACTGCAGCGACAATGTCTTCTCTAGTGAGCGTACGTTGTGCTTCAGGTACAGAGAGGCTGAGCTTTTTGTTGAGCTTATAACGACCAACGCGACCCAAGTCATAACGTTTGTCATCGAAGAAGCGACTGTCGAGAATACTCTGACCGCCGGCTACGGAAGGCGGATCGCCTGGACGCAGTTTGCGGTAGACCTCAATCAATGAATCTTCGCGAGTCTTGTTGGAATCCTTATCAAGAGTCTTCTTGAGGAATTCTTTGTGACGGAAAAGACTTTCCATCTCACTGTCTGAGTAGCCCAGGGCTCTCAGCAGAGTGGTGGCAGGAAGTTTTCTGTTTTTATCAATCTTTACATAGATGATGTCGTTGACGTCAGTTTCGAACTTCAGCCATGCCCCACGGTTGGGAATCAATGTAGCTGAGAAAGTACGCTTACCGTTGGTATCTACTTCCCTTTTATAGTAGATGCCTGGGGAGCGAACAATCTGAGAAACGATAACGCGCTCTGCACCATTAATAATGAAGGTACCGCGGTCGGTCATCATCGGGATGTCGCCGACGTAGATCTCTTGTTCCTTGATTTCACCCATTTCGCGATTGACCAGTCGCATTTGAATACGCAGCTTCTTGGTGAAGCTGGCATCTAAAGCTCTGGCGTCTTCGGGAGTTTTGGGCTTGTTAGGCTCAGTGTGATCCTCGAAATTGTAATTTGTCAGGAAATGGAGCTCCAACCTTCCTGTGTAGTCCTTAATTGGACTGAAAGCCCGCAGTTCCTCTGCAAGACCTTCTTCGATAAACCATTTGAACGAACTTTTCTGAATTTCAGCGAGATCAGGTAAATCCGCGATGCGCGAACTTCCCGCCCCGAAGGTTCGGACGCGCTCAGACAACTCTAAAGCCATCGGTTACCTCTGTTGAGTGGCTGGACTTATGTGCACGTGCAAAGCTGCACGAAATTGCAGTTGCGTAGGCAAATGCAGGCACAGGGAAGTGACTATACGTATTACTCTCTTATATTGTCAATGCAAATGTAGGGAACTGTGACGTTCTCGGGCTCCTTACAACCGTTATTAGAAGTTTTACACGATCCCCAAGCACCTCGCCCGCTGAGGCATTGCTTCTCTTCATAAAATTTCATTAATAACTTTTGTTTTTCTTAATGCCCATGAAACTTACATAAGTTACTAAGATTGGCAGTTCACCTTGCTTTGGTTGAGCCAAGGTAATGGAGCGGCTCTATGGGGATGGAGCATCGCTGGTGTGGTGTGCGGTCTTCAAAACCGTTGCGGGGTAGATTTACGCTGCCCTGGGTGGGTTCGATTCCCACGCATCCCCGATCATTAGTAGCTTTACGCCACCATAGATGACACCGCTTTTTTTATCGGCGGTGCCGATAATTGAAACCGTATTCGCCCCATGACATCACGGATAGTGACTGTTGGGGTCTTTACAAAGCTTTCAAAGTTCTCATAATTAGTTATTGTGGTGCACATCAATTACTAATCTAGAAAGACGGTTAACTGTGACTTTTCAAAACGGAACCTCGGACACTCAAGATATCTTCGCTAATAACATCGCTAATAACATCGCTAATAACATCGCTAACAACATCGCCAACAATGTACGAGGTTCTATGGAAACAAGCCTGCCCAACGCTCATAAAAACTGGCTAAACCAGTTTGCAGGCTACCTAGAGGTAGAACGCAACTACTCATCCCATACCATTCGCGCTTACATGAATGACCTCAAACAACTGATCGGCAGTGATATCAATGCTGGTGGCGAAACGGTGGCTGAAAATGCTGCCGCCAGTAGTATCAACACAAGTATCAACAATAGTATCGGCAGTGGTGCTGAAGCAAATTGTGCGACTGATAATCACGGTACTGCAGCCGGTACCACAACTGAGAGAGGTTCCGAAACCGGTTCCGGTTGGCTCGAAGCCGAAGGCCTCAGAGCGTACATTCGTCAGATTCAAGAACAATATTCCAGACCGACCGTAGCCAGAAAGATTTCGGCCATCCGTTCTTTCTATCGCTATTTACGCAGAGAACAGCTGATCGACGAAGATCCATCTAAGCAAGTGCGTGGGCCAAAGCTCACTCGTCGTCTGCCCGCTTGTCTCGACAAAGAAGAAATTGTTCGCCTGCTCATGTCTCCCGACACTAATACAGTGCTGGGCGTGCGCGACCGCGCCTTGATGGAAGCTCTCTATGCCACAGGCATGCGGGTGAGCGAACTGTGCGGTTTGCGAGTGCAAGACTATAACCAGGAAGGCATGGAAATGCGCGTCCTCGGTAAAGGTGGCAAAGAGCGAGTTGTATTGCTCAATCAAAGCGCTCACAGCTGGCTGAAAAAGTATCTCAGCGAAACTTGGACCAAGCTTGCCGAAGGCCGCACGCCTCAGGCCGAACATCCACTCTTTGTCAGCCGCCAGGCGACAAGATTGTCTTCGCGCTCGGTTCACAGAATCGTGATGAAGTATGCCATCAAAGCCGGAATCAACAAGCCAATCACCCCTCACACACTGAGACACACCTTCGCCACCCACCTATTGGAAGGCGGGGCCGACCTGCGTGTAGTGCAAGACCTTCTCGGTCACACCACCATCAACACCACGCAGATTTACACTCATGTAAGTCTTGACCGCTTAAGACGGGTTTACATGAACACTCATCCACGTGCGTAGAAAACCAGACCAGTCTGAAGGTTAGTTAATGAGAAAAAAGCGGGTCATAGCTGGCCCGCTTTTTTTCTTTACCTGAATTTGACCGAAACTGAACCCTGGCGCCTTAATATATATAATGTCAGCATCTGCTGTTGATTGAAAAATCAAAGAGTAAAAAGTGGCCAAGACTAATTCCAACCGACGATCAGTCGCCAGGCAAAAAAACAAGGGAGCATTGAGTGCCGCCGGCACATGGATGAAACGCTCCCTCGTGGTTGGCTTTATTGTTGTCGCTGTGGGCATGGGTTATGCCGGCGCTTCGGTTTATAAGCACATGCAAGATTTGCCCGACATTACTATTGTCGAACGCTTCGAACCAATTGAAGCAATTCAAATCTTCGACAAACAAGACCACATGATTTGCACGGTGGAAGGTGATGAAGACCGGCGCGTTGTGCCGCTCAATCAAATTTCAACAAAAATGCAGCAAGCCATTCTCGCCGCTGAAGATCACCACTTCTATGAACACAATGGTATCAATTTCTACAGTATCGCTCGCGCTTCTATGGCCAATGCTGTGGCTGGTCACGTCAAAGAAGGCGGCTCTACCATCACTCAGCAGCTGGCGAAGAACCTCTTTTTTGCCGACGCCGGCAGAACCTATGATCGTAAAGTCAAAGAAGCGTACGTAGCCTGGAACCTTGAGCAACACTACAGCAAAGAACGCATTCTCAGCATGTATCTCAACCAGGTTTATTTCGGCAACAATGCTTATGGTATTGAGCGCGCCGCTTCACGTTATTTCGATCGCAGTGCCGCCCAACTTTCACTGGCTCAAGCAGCCTTTCTTGCCGGTCTTGTCAAAGCCCCTTCCGAATTAGGCTTGCCGCAAAACCGCGAAGCTGCCTACAACAGGCAAAGAGAAATTATCGACAAGATGGTCGAATACGGCTACATCTCTCAGTCTCAAGCAACAGCGGCTAAAAAAGAAAAGCTTTCCTTTAAGAAAGGCACTAACTCGCTGCAAAAATATCCTTATTACATAAGCTATGTGCTGCAGAACTTGCGTGAGCGCTTCAGTCAGGCCGAAATGCGGCGTCAGGGCCTGCGCGTTTATACAAATCTAGATCCGCTGGCTCAAGAACTAGCGGAAAAGACACTTAATGAAGGCATCAAAAAAGCACCAAAGGGTGTCACTCAGGGTGCGCTGGTCTCAGTCTCAGTCAGCGGCGGCGAAGTGGTGGCACTGGTAGGCGGAGTGGGCAATTTCTGGAAAAACCAATTTAATCGTGCCACGAACATTCACACTGTGGGCTCATCTTTCAAACCATTTGTTTATTTGACAGCATTTAGCAAAAATGTTTTGACGCCGGACAGCATGATTGATGACAGCCCGCTAGTGATTAAACAACCTTGGGGCCTGCCTGCTTACGCGCCGAAAAACTTCGACCATAAATTCTATGGCCGCATTCCGGTGCGCCGCTGTCTCGCTCTTTCGCGCAACGTGCCCGCTGTCAAAGTCGGCCAGATGGTCGGCATGGAAAGTGTGGTTGAGACAGCCAGACTGGCTGGTGTGACGGCAAAACTTGACCCTAACTTGTCTTTGGCTCTGGGTAGCTCAGCTGCTTCTCCACTGGAGATGGCTGGCGCTTATTCCACTTTAGCCCGCTTCGGCATTGCCATTAAGCCTCAGGTAATTCGCAAAATTGAAAACAATCGCGGCCAGGTAATTGAAGTGTTCGACCCTAAAGCCGACCGCGCTTTTCAGGTTGAACCAGTTGCCCGCCTAGTTGAGTGCATGCAAGATTGCGTCAAATGGGGCACCGGTACACAGGCTAAACTGACGGACAGACCTGTGGCCGGAAAGACAGGCACCGCTGATGAAGGCAAAGACATCTGGTTCATCGGCTTCACACCAGATATGGTGACTGCCGTATGGGGCGGCAATGATGAAAACAAGGCCATCGAAGGCAAAAACGTCACCGGTGGCGTGGTCATGGCTAAAATCTGGCATGACTATAACGAAGCCTATTACAAAGCCAGACCCACACCGCCCGGCAGCTTTATGGCGCCATCTCCGATTTCACCGGATGACATCAAAAAATCAGGCGAGCAGCTCGCTAAAAATCCAGACGCTCCACCTCCTGCTAAACCATTAGAAACCCAAAGCGAAAACCCGACTGACGCCAATACAAATGGTGCTCCTGCACCGGGCAATGAAAACGTCACCGATGTTGCTCCGGCTACCGGCCAGTCGCCCACAGCCTCCAGCAGCGATGCCCCTGCTCCTGCACCAGCTCCTGGAATTAATTCCAGTACTGGGTCTAGTACAGCGCCAATGTCGGCTCCAGCACCAGCACCGGCTCCCACTCCCGCCCCAGTTTCTGCTCCCAGTAGCGCACCGTCCACCGCACCCACCAGTTCTGCTACATCTGCTGACAAAGAAGGTCGTTTGCTACCTTATGCAGCTCCCAGTCTGTGGTTGCCGGCTAACCCTAAAGACGGGTCCAGATAGTGTCACAATATCTGCCCAAACGCTCTCAGGCGCCCAGAGTCTGGCTTTTCATTAGCGCCGCAGTGCTGGCCTTGCTCTTTGCCGAAACCAGATCTACCGGTCAGCGCAATTCCAATTTGTTTTTGAACGGTGATTCAGAATCAGTTGGGGGTGTAGTCTTCGTTGACGGAGCTTATCTGGGAAAAATCAAAACGGCCAACAATTCAGGATTGAGCGGCGGGGCATTCTGGTGCCATCTCAATAACGGCCCACACTTGCTCGAAATTAAAAAACCGGGTTACAAAACGTTTTCTAAAATGCTCGACTTCAAACGCCAGGACTACGTCGGCGTCACTCTCGAGCACTAACTGACGTTTTATTAGCAATACTTGAGATCTCCATCTGGCCTTCCGTTGTAAGCTTAATAGCATTATGAGCAGCGCCACAAAATCTGACGAACATATCGAACTGGAATTAACAGCAGACTTCACCACTAGCGAAAGCGACGAGGCTCAAGAAGCTGCGCTGCAAGATTCAGAAGACAAAGAAAATTATGTCTCGCCTTACGGTAAGACCTATACCAAAAACATGTGGTATTTCGCTGTGGCCGGCCACAAGCTCAAACGCGGCCAGACTGTCGGAAAACAAATTCTTGATCAACCGGTGCTGGTGGGTAGAGATAGGCAGGGCAACGTTTTTGCCATGCGCGACATCTGTCCGCACCAGGCTGTGCCGCTTTCTGCCGGGCATTTTGACGGCAAAGAAGTCGAGTGTGCCTTTCACGGCTGGCGTTTTGATACCAGCGGTGTTTGCACTGCCGTACCGTCTTTATGCTCAGACCAGAAAATGAATTTGTGCGGTATTAAAACCCGCTCTTATCAGTGTCGCGAAGTGATGGGCAGTGTCTGGGTTTATATTGGCGACTCAGAGCAGGCCGAATTGCCCGAAGTGCCTCACGCACCTGGTCTTGACGGCTTTAAATTAGGCCAAACCACTACTACGCTTCTACTGCCCACCCACATCGATTATGCTGTGGCAGCCCTCATCGACACTGCCCATGTACCTTACGTGCACACTTCATGGTGGTGGCGTTCAAAAAAGGCACTGAAAGAAAAAAGCAAAAAATATGTGCCGTCCGGCACCGGCTGGACAATGGTGAAGCACCAGCCTTCCAAGCATTCAATCGTTTTTAAACTAATCGGTCAGTATCTGGAAACCGAAATCAGCTTCCGCTTACCAGGTTGCCGTCGCGAGTACATCACACTTTTTGATCGCACCATCATATCTGGTATCACCACCCTCACTCCCATTGATGACAAACATACCGAACTCAATCACACCACCTACTGGACTGTCCCAGGCATAACCTGGCTGGTGGCGCCAATTGTGGGCTATTTCGTCAAGACATTTTTGATGCAAGATCAAACTCTGGCACTGCTGCAAGAGCAAGTGATCAACAAATACAATCCGCGCTTGATCATGACCATTAAAGATGCAGGCACTCCCGGGCACTGGTATTTCATGTGCAAAAAAGAATGGAATGATGCTTACGTTCAGGGTCGCCAGTTCGTCAATCCGATTAAAGAAAAAATCTTGCGCTGGCGCACTTAATCTTCCCATGGGAATTACCGTGTTGTGCCTGTAGTTCGTTAGCCCCACACTGTGGCAAAGCTAAGGAGCGCAAATTATGGACGGTCAACAACAGCTGGAAAATTTCATTCCCACGCCGTCTGAGCCTGTGGGCACTGCACTGCAAGACGAGATGGTCAAATTTAAGACTCTCGATTTAAAAGTAAGCGGCAAAGACTTGCCTTTGAACAACCTGGTTCTTGTTGACGCCGCCGACAAAACGGAGCAGGGCGATCAAGCTGCCGCCCCGAGCGATAAGAAGCAAGACAAGGACATCCTTAAATATCTAATTAGCCTGCCCGCCGACAAACTTGGGCCGGGCCTAAATCTTGCCCGCGATGCCGCCCAAAAACTGGTTAAAGAAGCAGATCCCAAGCAAGCTGCGGTCGGCTTCCTGCCCAAATTTGAAGCAGCGGTGAAGCAGTCAGATCAAGATTATGTCGACACTGTCGCCTCCCAATGGGGCAATCTCAGCATGGCCCGCCGAGATGCCGGTTTTAAGGCATCAATGTTTATGAGTACGGTGCAGGGTCTAAACGAAAACCTCAAAGAAGTGCCTGAAGAGAAGCGGGAAGGCATAGCCGGGATGATTAATCTGATGCGAAAAGACGACTTGAGCCCCGGTTTGAGGGCGGAATTGCGCAAATCGGTGGGCGAATATCCCGACGTGCTCAAAAGTTTCGACACTGCCAAAGCTGCCGAAACAAATATGAAAAAGGCCAACGAAGCCGTGCTCACAGCCCAGGAACCAATGCTCAAAGCCGCCACCGAACAAGCAGCGAGCCGTTATGTAATGGCCCAGGTGCTGGAGATGAGTGGCAAGAGCAGCGAGGCCTTCATGCTCAAGCAAAAAGCACAAGAGCAGTACAACAAAACTACCGGCGACATTATTGGCCAACCGGTAACACCAAAACCTTTACTGCGCGCCTGAAGCTTCCTTAAAGCTAAATAAGCAGGGCTAGGGCCGGGACACAAGCAGGGGCCGCCGGGTTATAGTGGCCGGGTTAATTAGCTCTGCAACTATAGAGGCTGCATGCCCCCCAAATTAATGGGATTGGTTGGCTTTGTGCTCATACTGGGCACCGCTTACCTGATGTCGAACAACCGCAAAAAAATAAATTACCGCCTGGTGATTTCGGGTCTTGTTCTGCAACTGTTATTGGCTATTTTCGTGCTCAAAATCGAATTTGGTCAGATGCTCTTTCGCAACCTGGGAGACGGCATCACCCAGCTTTTACATTTTTCCGATAAAGGAGCCGGCTTCGTTTTTGGCCCCCTTGTGCAAAATCCTGAAAAATTAGTGGCAGTGTTTGGCCCAGGTGCCGACTATATTTTTGCTTTTCGCGTGGTGCCCACAATTATTTTTGTCTCCAGCCTGGTGAGCATCTCTTATTTCCTCGGCATCATGCAAAAATTTGTCCAGATCGTGGCCAAAATCGTTTCAGTGACAATGGGAGCCAGCGGTGCCGAAGCGCTATCAAATGCCGGATCGGTTTTTGTCGGCCAGGTGGAAGCACAGCTTTTAATCAAGCCTTACGTACCTACCATGACCATGTCGGAACTTTTAGCATCGATGGCAGGATCTATGGCTTGCGTGGCCGGCGGTGTGCTGGCAGTTTATATCGGCCTCGGCATCAAAGCCTCTTATCTGCTCACAGCCAGCATCATGGCTGCACCCGGAGCTCTAGTAATTGCAAAAATTGTCTGGCCGGAAACTGAAGTTTCAGACACTCAGGGCGAAGTGAAAGTAGAAGTAAAACGTACTCAGGCCAATATTATTGATGCCGCCGCCCATGGTGCCTCCGAAGGCTTGCGCATTGGTCTTAATGTCGTTGGTATGCTCATAGCTTTTATTGCTTTGATTGCCCTCTGCGATGCCGTGATTGGCTGGGCTGGAAATTGGCTCTACATCTGGGGAATGCGTCTTGACGGTGTCGGCCTTGATTTAGCTCACCTGGAACTAAAAGGCATTTTTGGCGCTCTATTTGCGCCTGTCGCTTTCGTTCTCGGCGTGCCCTGGCAAGACGCACATACAGTGGGCCGCCTTATGGGTGAAAAGCTCGTAATCAACGAATTTGTCGCTTACACCGACCTTTCCAACATGTTGAAGAGCCCGACCAACACACTGACGGCACAAGCCGAAACCATTGCTACATTTGCCCTTTGTGGCTTTGCTAATTTCTCCTCTATTGCTATTCAAATCGGCGGCATCGGTGAAATCGCTCCTGGCCGCCGCGAAGATCTGGCGCGACTGGGCGTCAAAGCACTGATTTGCGGCACACTGGCATCTTATTTGTCGGCAACACTGGCCGGTCTTTTGACCTAGTCAATGAAAAAGGAAACACAGAGCAAATGACTGAAAGCAAAAGTGGCTTAAAAGCAGCGGCAATCTGGGTGCCTATTGCGCTGGTGGCACTATATTCGCTCTATACCATGGCGTGTGCCAGAGGCGAAAAAGTAAACGCGGTCTGGCTCATTCTCGCCAGTTCATGCACGTTTGCAGTAGCTTATCGTTTTTACAGCAAATTTTTGGCAGAAAAAGTTTTCGCTCTGCAAGATTGTCATACCACACCAGCCGTGATTGTCGACGACGGCAAAGACTATGTGCCCACGCACAAATGGGTGCTCTTCGGCCACCACTTTGCCGCCATCGCCGGAGCAGGGCCACTTGTGGGGCCGATTCTCGCTTCGCAATTTGGTTTTCTACCAGGCACCCTCTGGATTATTGTCGGGGTGGTGGTAGCAGGGGCGGTGCAAGATTTTGTTATTCTCTGCGCCTCCATGCGTCGGGGCGGTAAATCGCTCGGTCAGATGGCCAGAGACGAAATCAGCCCTCTGGCCGGTTTTGTTGCCCTAATTGCGATTTTGCTAATTATGATGATCTTGATGGCGGTGCTGGCACTGGTAATCGTCAACGCGCTCAAAGCCAGCCCCTGGGGCGCCTTCACCCTGCTTGCCACGGTGCCTATTGCCATGGCCGTGGGCCTCTACATGAAGATTCTCAGACCGGAAAAAATCATGGAAGGCTCCACTATCGGTGTAATTCTGACGATACTGGCAGTGGTGGCAGGCAAATGGGTAGCGCAAGATCCGACATGGGGGGCATTCTTTACCCTGAGCGGTACTCAGCTGGCTATTTCAGTGATGGTCTATGGTTTTATCGCATCGGTCTTACCGGTGTGGATATTGCTTGCCCCCCGTGATTATCTGTCGGCTTTCTTGAAAGTAGGCATCATCAGTTTATTGGCTTTCGGAATTTTGTTATTGCGACCAGATTTAGAAATGCCTGCCCTGACCATATTTGTGAACGGCCAGGGGCCGCTCTTCAACGGCAATATTTTTCCTTTTTGTTTCATTACCATTGCTTGTGGAGCTATCTCAGGATTTCACTCTCTGGTGGCTTCAGGCACCACTCCTAAAATGATTGCTAAAGAGACCCATGCTCGCCCGATTGGCTATGCCAGCATGCTCTGTGAAGCGGCCGTGGCCATTATGGCTATTATTTCTGCTTGCGTCATCGCACCGGGCACTTACTTCGCCATCAATTCACCCAAAGGAGTGGTGGGAGAAAATCATGTGCAGGCGGCGGCCACAATCAGTTCTTGGGGTTATCCGGTCAGCGACGGGCAGATGCAGACACTGGCTCATGACATGGGTGAAGAAAATCTTTGGGGCCGCACAGGCGGCGGGCCGACTCTAGCAGTAGGTATGGCTCATATATTTGCCCGGGTGCTTGGTTCACTACCCTTTAAAGGCTTGTCGGAATTGACGATTTCATTCTGGTATCACTTTGCCATCATGTTCGAAGCACTCTTTATTTTGACTTGCCTGGACGCCGGCACAAGGGTTGGACGTTTTCTGCTGCAAGATTTTCTTGGTTTGCTTTATAAACCGTTTGGCCGCACCGACTGGTATCCTGCGGTAGTACTGAGCTCGGCTCTGGTTGTAGGCGGTTGGGGCTATTTTCTCTATCAAGGAGTAATTGATCCGCTTGGTGGTATTAATAGCCTCTGGCCCTTATTCGGCATCAGCAATCAGCTACTGTCTGTGGTGGCACTATGCGTGGCCACTTCCTGCATTATTTCAATGGGCAAACGTCAATATGCCTGGGTGACATTATTGCCGCTGTCATTTTTGCTCACAGTGACGCTAACCGCGGGCTATTTGAAAATATTTTCAGCCGATGCCAAATTAGGATTTCTCGCCCACGCACACATGCTCGAAAACAAAATCAAAGCTGGCCTGAGTGCTCAAGAATCTGCCACCACCAGTGTGCTTATCTTCAACGATTATCTTGATGCCGCCCTTGGTGGCCTATTCATCGTGCTAGTTTTAATTATTCTTTTTGAGTCGGTCAGAAGCTGGATTAAGCCAGACAGAGAACTTCTGGAAACCCGCAGCAATGCAGGCGAAACCAGTGCCGAATCTCTAGCCAATATTGTTTCTCAGTCAGATCTGAACAACCCACCGATGCGCTGCTGCTGAAACCTTAACGATGAGCAAACAAAGTAAAGAAATAAAGCAACTCATACAAAAAACAGCTGTGCTCGAACAGTTTGTTTTTCTGGTGCAAACGGCGCACAAGCAAGCTGATTATCACGCCAGCGAAGTGGTGGAAAGATCTGTTACCAACGCTAATTCGGCCCTTTCTCAATCAGTCAAAGAATTAGCTAAAGAAGAGGTCTGGCAGGCAGAAAGACTGCTAAACGTCGCCTGGTTCTACGCTAAATTTGCCCAGGACATTCTAGTGGCTGAAGCCACTGAACACCTGCTTGGCCAAGATCAGTTTCTCGAATTGATTCAATCTCCTGAGCAAACAAAAAAAAGATTGAATGAAATCTTAAACCGTTTGCATAAGCGCCTGGATAGCTATCAAGCTCTGGCCGAAGCACAGGGTAACGCCTCCGAAGCTGCGGAGGAAAGCTAACAAAGTGGATCTTTTTGATTATGACGGCAAAAATAAAAATCGAAAAAAAGCCTCTGTGCAAATAGCTGAACAACTTTTATCGAAGCTGTCTCTCAGCGTAGCAGAATGCAGCAGTATCGACACCAGCGATGCCAGCGTCCACAACGAGCTCTACGAGCTGCGTTTAGAAAAAGCGAGACGGGCGCATCAGAAAGCAAAATCGGCCTTGAGCAGCGATAATTACGGTGATTCCAGTGAGCATGCCGTGCGCGGTTTGTTGCATCTCGATCTGGCACTCAACCATCTTCATTCAGGCAAAATTGATCTGGGGCAAATGACTGCACCGGCGCCGGCGTTCGATGGCGGCGGCAGCGAAGAACTAATCTCTATGCTCACCGACGCCATTTGCCGAATTAAGCTCATCGTCGAATATAAAACTATCACCTTGAATAAAGCGCTCACCCACAGATTGTCGCAAGTTGTGCAGCTGCTACAAGACGCCATCGAATTTTACGGCCAATGCGAAGAAGAAGGTGGTGACGCCGACAACCAGGCCCGAAAAGCGACAGAATGCGGGCTTGTCTGGGCGCAATTTATTTACGGTCAATTGACTGGCGATGAATTGTATCCAAAAAAATCTTTGAATAAATCTATCAGGGTTTTAAATCAGTTTGCCTGGCAATCAACTGCGGGGATATTCTCGGCCATTTCCACCCTGCATAAAATTAAAGATGCACGGCTGCACCTCTCGTCGCTCGAAGAGAGCTTGCATGATGCTCTCAATGCTTATCTTGAAGGCAACGACGAAGAGCTGGAGAAATTCTTGCGCCTGGGAAAAATTGAGGCCACTTCGCTTTTTAAATACAAAGAAATCGCAACGAAAGATTTAGATAGCTCCATTGTGGAACAGGGGCAGGTGGACCTTTCAACGTCAGATAACCCATCTTTGCGCGAAAACCTCGTAGAAATGACAGATTTACTGGTTAAGCATCATCCTGACCCGCGCTCGCCCGCCTCAACCACAGAGCAATTACAAGTACAATTGAGCAATTTGAAACGTGCTGTTAAGGCTGAGCAATGGCCACAGGTGGAAATTCTACTTAGTTCGGCGCGTTTTAACTGTCAGATTCTAAAAAATGAAATCGGCAAAATTTAAATATGCTTTTAGATAGGTCTTAAGGGCCAACCGTCTGGGAATAATGAAAGCAGTCGGGCTGAGCAAAAACAACCAAAGCCGAAAACAGAAAACAGGAATCAGACCAATCAAAGCAAATTTTTCTGACGACGGCGATCAAGATACCACTCGCGCCACCGGAAGCCCGGCGGGGCAGACTGCGGGCCGTCCATTTCTGTCTGACGGTAGGTTGGTGGCAGGCGACATTGTCGGCGACAATTATGAAATTATCGAATTGCTTGGTGTCGGCGGCATGGGCTGCGTCTACAGCGCCCGCCATCGCATTTTGCAAAAAATCTACGCTATGAAAACCATCAACAGCGACGCCGTCACTGAGACGGCCTGGCGACGTCTGCAGGTGGAAGCGCAAGCAATCGCCCGCATCAATCACGCCAACATTGTCGCTATTCACAATCTGGGCATTCACCAGGGCAAGCTGCCTTACTATGTCATGGATTTACTTAGCGGCAATAATCTGGCCGACTTGCTTAAAGACCGTGGACCCATGCCATTAAGGCAAGCAATTGAAATCTTTTTACAGATTTGCGCCGGGCTTGGCTTTGCTCACAAAAAAGGGATCATTCACAGGTACATCAAACCGGGAAACATCATCATTCTCAATGAAGCCGATGTTTCAGGAGCGCGAGTCAAACTGGTTGATTTCGGCATCGCTAAACTGGCCAGCACCAGCGATCCAAATAATCAAAACCTTACTACTGTCGGTGAAGTTTTCGGCAGCCCTTTTTATATGAGCCCCGAACAGTGCGAAGGTGGGCGCTTAGATTCGCGTTCTGATATTTATTCGGTGGGCTGCACGCTATTTGAAACTCTCACGGGAAAACCTCCGTTTCGTGGTGCCAGCCCACTTTTGACCATGCTTATGCATCAAGCTGATGATAGTCCTACTTTGAGCAGCGTTGCTAATCAATATTTTCCCAAATCAATTGAAAATGTTTTAGCAAATTTGCTGGCCAAAAAACCAATTAATCGCTACCAGACTTTAGAGCACCTAGCCGAAGATTTGCAAAAAGTGTTGCATGGCGAAGACGTGACTGTGCCTCGAACTCAAGCCTATGGTGATCGTGAAGGTTATCAACATGAAAGCTCAGAGCAAGATCACTTAGATGACTTAGATGATCTTGATGATTACGATGATTACGATTCGGATCTGATCGTAAATCAACCAGGTCTTAAAACAAAAAAATCGGCAAGCAGAATAGTGGCGACTGTTGCCGCGCTCTTTATAGTTAGTGCTGGAGCGATATTCTACGCCGCCACAGTAGTGCAGAATTCCAGGTCAAATGCAGTGGTGGGCCATGCCGGCACCTCGACAAAATCGATGCCGGGTGCCAGCGCACTGCCCATAGTGGCAGGCAGCGCTGTTAAAACCGAATTGCTTTTGCCGAAATTTTCCAAACGCTACGAAGACAGAATAGAATTTGATTTTCCTCCTGATATGGATTTGGGTAAAATCAGCGACAACTACTCAGTTGAGAAACATCAGCCCGCCCGGGGTAAAGTGATCATCAAGGCCGGCGAACCGGTGCATTATTTTCCCAGCGACTACGTCATAGAAAGGCCGCAAATTTTCAATTCTTTTGCTGCCGACGATCTCACTTCAGTGAGCAGCCCGTCGCGGATGGAAAAAGGTGCTCTGCACGAAGCTTTACCTTATTTGGTGCGGCTAAAAAGCCTACAGCGTGTCAATCTACAGCAAACCTCTTTCAGCGATAAAGACGTTGAATATTTAAATCAATTGCCCAATCTACACGTGATCAATCTAAATTTCACCAAAGTGACCGGGGCTGGTTTTTGCAAATTTAAATACTTGAAAAATTTGACCAATCTTTCCTATAGCGGCAACAAAGGCCTGGACTTGGTGCTGAACGCAATCGAAGGTTCAGACAAATTAGACCACTTGTACGCATCAGGTTGCGATGCGCCTCTTGGGGACGAGCGTGCGGCCGTACTAGCAACTTTTAAGAATCTGCAGCATTTAGATTTTAGCGCTTCGGACTGCAATGATAAGACGCTGCCATATCTTTATGGTTTGTCGCATTTGACCTTTGTCGATTTGAGCAGTTGTGGTGTGACCACGGCAGCGGTTAATAAATTGCAAGCTCATTTTGGCAAGAGTCTCAATATCAATCGCGAATTTGGCCCCCACGCCACCATGGCCAAATTCGGCAATGAATCGCCGGCAGATTGGTTCAAACTCGAATAGCGGTCTTCACGATATCCTCCCAATTGGACCATAAACTTGCCCACAGTTAATTCTATGGGTCTTTATGAACAAGAAACATTTATATCTATCTATCGGTCGCAAACTCTGGCTGCTCGGCCTCTGTACTGGCGTTGCTTTGTCGGTGGTGCCTTCGGTGACGGCTGCCACTCTCGGTAGTGCCACCGCCTTTAGCTGGCAAGAGAATGGCGCAGAAGAGGAGAGTTATCCAGGCTATTTTGGCGCTGAACTGAATCG
>JADYXQ010000022.1 GCA_021772135.1 Candidatus Obscuribacter sp. | reverse complement strand
TTTTGTGCAAACGACTGGTTTCAGGTAGCGGAGCCCCACGTCTTAGCTTACCTGTCAATCTACCCCAGCCCAGAGGGCTCCAGACCATGGTGCCGACTTTTTGATCGAGAGCAAGAGGCATCAGTTCCCACTCAAATTCGCGGCTAATCAAAGAGTAGTAAGCCTGGTGAGAAATATGTTTTGCCCAACCATACTTTTCACATACAGCAAGCGATTTCATCAGATGCCAACCGGAGAAATTCGAGCATCCGACATAACGCACCTTGCCGCTTTTGACCAGGCCGTCGAGGGTACTCATAGTTTCTTCAATGGGAGTCAGAGCGTCAAATCCATGCATAAAATAAATGTCGATATAGTCAGTATTCATACGCTTCAGACTGGCATCGCATGAGGCAAGTAAATGATGTCTCGATGAGCCGACGCTGTTTTCACCTTCACCAAATCTAAAAGTTGCTTTAGTAGAAATCAGGACCTTATCGCGACGCTTGCCCACGGCTTTACCCAGTATTTCTTCAGCCAGCCCGCTAGAATAAATATCGGCCGTGTCAAAGAAATTAACTCCGGCATCCAGACAAAGATCCACAAGCCTGGTCGCTTCTTTTACGTCTGACCCGCCCCAAGATTTGAAGAACTCATTGTTGCCACCGAAGGTACCGGTGCCGAAACTCAACACCGGCACTTTCAGGCCTGAATTGCCCAGCTGTCTATGTTCCATGTCAATGAGCTCCCTGTCTGCACCGGCTACCAATTGAGTGATCGTACTGAGCAGCCAGAGTGAAGTCAAACAACGAAAGCTTAAGTCTTGGCCTTCACTCGTCAGACGAGCGCTGCGCGTTATCTCCCGGCGATACAAAGTGCAACTCTTGCAACGGATCACAATTGCTTGAAGAGCCGGCCATCGGTGCCATGGCAATGCTCAAAACTTCTCTATCAATCTGATTTTCTTCCACAATGGTGATCAAGTTATGGCCGTTCATTTCTCTGGTGCGCTGATTTTGAAAATCAAGAATGTCTTGATATACAGGAATCAAAATTTCCTGGCGGCATCGCAATCTCACAATAGTTTTGCCTTCAATATTTTTAGAGTCAATATCGTTATTAATGCGCAAAATAAGCCAGCCGATACCGGCATCATTGAATAACTGTTCGGCAATTGAAATCAAGGTGTCATTAGCGCCTATAAGAACCCTGGGTCTGATTAGAACGGCTGGCTTTGTTGATCGTTTAACTTTAATCTGCTCAGTTGAATCAACTCTTACCTCAGCTTCGACTTCTGTCTGTAATTTCTTACCATTCGGCACTCTGCCTTTCATTAGCTCTGGCTGCGCGTCAATGAAATCAAGATCATAGTGCTGCACAACCGCCACAGACTCGCCTTGCAAAGCGCTGGCCTCCGGGCGCAACTTCGCTGTACCGGCTAGAGCGATAATGGCTGCCAGCGCGATTTCCGGCCCACTGAGATATTTCTGATTTTCATCGCTGCAAGTGAACTTATATTCTCTGAGCGCAACCTTTGCCTCGCTAGACGTTTTGATTGCGTTGTCGCTAATGTTTGGTCTGATGGTCAGGTCTGTTTTCGGCGATGCTGGGCTAGTTTTGTCGACGATTTTGCTGCTTGCTTTGACATTTTCGGTGTGGCCGATTTGACCGGCATTAGAAATGCGGCTGCTTGGTCGGGCGATAATTGGCCTGGATACGGCGTCTCCGACAGGTGAGGTAGCGGCTTTAGTTGGTAGCCCTGGTTTAATTATCGAATCTAATTTATTGATAGTTGCTTTGCCCACAGATTGAGATCTATAAATGTCATCAGCTGCAACGAGAGATTCTCTTCTCTCGCTTACTCTAGGCGTGCCTGTTTCAAATGCTCTTGCAATTTTTTTGTCGCTAGCAGGTCTGACAGCCGGTGCATCTTTTGCGCTCACCAGGCGACTTGCCAACTCTGGTGGTAATTGAATCTTTATAGCTGTGCAGGCTTTAGTCTGGTCGAGAGTGCTTCTTACCTTTATTGCATTATTGCCAATAAGAGCGCTAATAACTTGAGTCTGAGTGACGGCGATAGTACGCAGGTGTATTTCTCGAATAACACCGGGAGGTGCCAGTGAGGCTTCTGATAACTCCTCTTTTTTAAAAATTTTGGTCTTGTCTGTCTCGCTGCTGAGACCTCCAGTCAAAATGGCGTGGGTAATGCTTTCTCCTTTGCCTGAGGACGGCGAGCCAAAAGCTGGAAGCGTGAGCTTCGACTGATGAGCGACTTCCACCTCAGGGCCTTTGCCAATATGCCAGAGGCTTGCACTGGTATCTTTACCAGAATTTGCTGCCACTATATTAGGTGTCTCCACAGAAGATGGAATTTTTGGCGCACTGTCTGTCGGCAGACGAATGCTTTCTGCATTGATGCTTTCTGCTTTGAACTTTTCTGCTTTGATATATTCTGCTCTGATGATATCTGGAGGCAACTCGATTTTGCGGGCACTTTGCGCTAACCGCCTTTGATCAACAGCCTGATTTTCGTTTGGCTTTACAGCATTCTTGTTCTTGGTCTCTGGCCTTTCTGCCGATTTTGCTTCTAAGGCAGTTACCAGAGCATTACCGGCCGAGTTGCTGACTTTAGGCTTAACTCCATAACGTTGAGGGGCTATTGCTGCAGGCTCGTCTGCCGCCTTAGTCACCTTGTCTGCCACCCCAAACTTGTCTAGCTTATCAGCCCTGTCTTTCTGCGGCGCTTTGGCTGGCTCCGGATGGCGAGCCGCCTCTGCAGCCGGTTGTACTTTGTCTACTGTTCGTTCAACTTTTGCAGCAATTGCTTTTGGTGTTTCGCTTTGAATCGGCGCGCTCTTAGACTCCCTTTTCGGCTCCGTAACCTGCGCTTGCGGCAGAGCTTTGCGTACAATATCTCGATCGAGATCACGAGCTAAAATTTCTTTATTGTAAAACGGAATTTTGGACGGCAGATCGCTATGTAGTTTCTGATAGGTTTCTGACACCTTTCGTTGGGAACTAGTGAGATCAGAAAAATCAGTCAACGATTTTCCACTGGCTTGCCTGGCAAGAACAATTTCGCGCCCCTGCACATATTGCCTGGCCAGAGCCGGCGAAATACTGGCCACGTACTGTGCAGCTACTGGCGCATTAGTGACCCGCAGAACAACTTCATTTTGGGCTTGCCCCAGAGCGTCACCTATTTGATGAGCCGCTTTTTCAAAACCACTCTTAAAATTGAGCGCCAAGTCTCCAGACGATGTATGCTCGTCTTGCTCACGCTTTTTGAAAACGTCGCTGTCTCGATTTGACATAAGCAAGCGCTCGTGCGGCCTAATCTAGACTTTATTTATACCTTAAGCGAAGAGTTTCAAAACCTCTTCTTCGGTTAAAGTGCGCCACTCACCCGGCTTAAGCCCAAGCTCGAAGAGGCTTAACGAACCGATGGCCACGCGAGCTAACCGTAAAGTCGGATGCCCGATGCTTGCGGTCATTTTGCGCACCTGCCTATTTCGCCCTTCCCACAGTGTAAGCTCCAGCCAACAAGTAGGCACGGTCTTTCTGAAACGAATCGGTTTTGAACGCTCCGGTAACTCCGGTTCACCATCCAGTAAGTAGGCTTCTGCTGGTTTAGTGCGGCGCCCTTCGATCATGAGACCAATTTCGAGCTGTTCTAAGCTCTCATTGGTTGGCTCTTTTTCTATTTGCACCAAATAAGTGCGCGGATGTGGATCCGATTGATCAAATAGAGACGTAGTCAACCGACCGTCATTACTCAAAATCAGAAGACCTTCTGAATCATAATCAAGCCGACCAACCGGGTAGCAATCTTTAGGAAAATTAAAAGGCGCTAGGGTCTGTTTGTCACTACCGTCGGCAGTAAATTGATTGAGCACTTCGTATGGCTTGTAAAAAGCAATGTAACAGCGGTCGACATGAGGAAAAAATTGCCTCGGTCGCCGCGGTTGAAAACTGCTTTTTCTATCAGGCTCGCGTCTCATTTGTCGCTTACTTCCACCAAACTTTTAAGCAAATAGCTTATTGCCCGCACATCTACGCTATTGCCTAAAAGACGATAGCAGATAGGCAAGCTAAAATGATCCGGCAAGCTATAACTTGCATCAAAGCCCAGCAAAGCCAAAATTTCGGTGGGAGAAAAATATCTCAAGCGCCCGCCCTGTGTGCGTAAAAGCGTTCCGCTGGCTTTGCGGCATTGATAGTAGCCGCTGGTGAAGCAAATCAAGGTAGTATCGGGATTGCTTAAAGCATCGCTATCGACGACATTCAAAACCTTTTCGTACTTGTCTGCTACTTCATCGTTAAGAAACAAATCGTAAATGCTCTCTGCCTTGCCTGAAATAATGGAGGCTAGCGATTGATGCGGGGCCACCGGCGGTGTGCTCAATATGTGCGGCTCTAGCGTGGCAATGATAAAAAGTCGCGGCCTGAGCATGGGCACGCCGAACATTTTTGGATTTAGGTGGCAAATACTGCAGTAATATCCTGCCGTCAACAGCGCCTGATTGAGAAGGCCATGCATTTTTGAATGGAGGAAAGCTTCCACATTTTCTATGATAATTTGCGGCGGTTTTCTTTCAACCATGCATGTGATCAAATGCAAAAAAGATCTGGCACGCTCATCATCTAAGTCGCGCTGCAAGCCGCGCCTTGTGTAGGGCGTGCATGGTGGAGAAAGCCACCAGATGTCAGCTTCGGGCAACGATTGAAGCGAGATATTATCGAGGTTGCGCGACACAGGCTTGAGGCCATAATTTTTTTCATAAGCCAAATTAGCCCACTCACTTTGATCGTAAGCTGCCACCACTTCAATATTGTGAGCTGGTGCCGCCTGAGCAAAAGCGCCAATACCGGAGAAAAATTCAAGAGCCCGCAAACGCATAGTATAATCACGAGATGAAAAGAAGCGAAATCAACAAAATCATCGAAGAAGCGATTAGCTTCTTTGACAAACATAGCTTTAAATTGCCGAAATGGTCTACCTGGACGGCTGACCAATGGCGCACAGTGGGCCCTGAGGCCGACGAAATTCGCACACATGGCCTGGGTTGGAATGTTACGGATTTTGGCTCTAATAGTTTCGCCGATCGTGGTCTTTTGCTATTCATTATTCGCAACGGTTTGCTTTTGCATAACAAACCGCAGACCAGCAAGACTTACGCAGAAAAAGCGATGATGGTAAAACCAGGGCAAGTGACACCATGGCATTTCCACTGGAAGAAAACTGAAGATTTGCTCAATCGCGGCGGAGGCAGGCTAGAAGTAGAACTTGGCTGGGCCGGTGAAGACGAGAAGAGTCTGGCTGACAGACCGGTAGTTATAGAAGTCGACGGCATTTCTAGAAAATTGAATGCCGGCGAAAAACTGATTCTTGAGCCTGGTGAAAGCGTAAGCATTCCCCCTATGCTCTGCCACCAGTTTTGCGGCTGCGCTAAAGACCAAGCTGTACTGGTGGGAGAAGTCAGTTCACTGAATGATGACGCGGTGGATAATTGCTTTATTCATGGCATACCACCTCGCACCATCGATGAAGATACTGATACGAAATTCTTACTCTTGAGCGATTACGCCGCGATCAAGCCCTGAGATCAAACAACGGCTCTACACACTTTGATTTTGTCGATGCGCTGACGATCAAGTTCCATCACTTCAAATGTCAGTTCATGCCAATCGAAGCGTTCGCCCACTGCTGGAATTTTCTCTAAACGGGCTAAAATAAATCCGGCCAGCGTCTGGTAAGTGCCACCCTCATGAAGATCTCTTTGCAGTTCGAAGCGACTGAAAAATTCATCGATTGGCATGTGGCCATCAAGTATCCACACACCGTCCGAAAGCTGTATTGTGCTCCATTTAGGCGTGTCGCCATGGCCCGGTAGTTCGCCGACAATGGAGTGAAAAATATCGTCACTGGTGACCAGGCCCTGCAAGCCACCATACTCGTCCAAGACCAGAGCTATTTGTTGCTGGGCATCACGAAAACGTTCCAACAGCTGCAAAGCGTTTGTATTTTCTGGAACATAAAGAGGCTGAACCACAAGATCGCGCACCAATAGCTGCTTCTGATCAAGAGCTTTGAGAAGAATGCTTTTGGTTTCCACCACGCCCAATACTTCGTCAACGGTGCCGTCACAAACGAGAAATTTCGAGTGTGTGGCCTCTGCTACTTCTTGCAAAACCGCTTCAAGACTGTCGTTGCCGTCAAGCCAGGTAATATCGGGCCGGGGCGTCATCAGGTGCGTCACTTTGCGATCGCCCAGGCGGAGCACTTCGGCCACCATTTCCTGTTCCGCTTCTTCAACAATACCGGCTTCGGCGGCCTGCTCAATCATCACGTGAATTTCAGCCTGACTGACAGGAGTTTCGCTATACTCCTGCACTCCCATAGCCTTTAAAATCAGGTTGGTGGAACCACTGAGCAAATGCACCAGGGGCCTGGCGAACACTGAAAGTATGTTCATTGGTTTAGCTACATATTTAGCCACCAACTCCGGTGCATGAAGGGCCAGTCGCTTGGGTACAAGCTCACCTAAAATCAAAGAGAAATATGTGGTGGCAACTACAACGATAGTAATCGATAGACCGCCTGCATGACTGGCAAGCTCAGGAAAAGGCTTGAACAGTAAAGTCAGTTCGTCGGTAATATTGGCGCCGCCATACGCACCGGCAAAAATACCAATAGTTGTAATGCCAATTTGAATAGTGGAAAGAAAATCGTTGGGAGATGCAGCAATTTTCAAGGCTGTTCTTGCGCCCAAATCACCATTTTCCGCCCAGTGTTGCAGTTTGGTTTTGCGGGCAGTGACAATGGCAATCTCCGACATAGCCAGAAGACCGTTGATGATTATCAAAAGAAAAATAATCAGAACTTCAAATAAGATTGTGGACATTAATAAGGCAACCTTTTTCCGGTCATTCCCGCGACAATAAAATTGCTGGCTATGGCCTGCCTGAGACTGATACCGATTGCCGGCGCTGAATCGGGCAAGAAATTGCCCACAGCAATTTTGGCATTGTTATCAAAATGTCCGACCATGTGTAAAACATAGCCACGACCAAAGGGAAAGATTACAGCAAGTACTCCTGCTTTGTCCGGATCTTCTCCTGCCAACTGCCGACTTGTAATTAAAACGTGCACCGCATCCGGTTTGAGGACACGAATCAGGTGCGACGCTGAATCGAGCTTCCAGAAGGCGCTGCGCACCGTATTAACTGCCAGTACCGGATCTGGAGCCAAATATTCGGCATCATAAATATCTCTTTTATTTACACCCTTGTTCCAGGCGATATAGCCGGGGAAAGTCTGCACCAACATATTGTCTAGAGCCCAATCAGTGGTAAGCAAATAGCCACCATTTTTGACAAAATCACGAATGCTCTGAAGCCGGTCTCGCTTAATATTTCCGGCACAGTTAATGATTAGAACCTTTGTATTGGCAAGCAATTCGGGTGATAGGTCGCGCGACTTTACACGTTGAAAGGGAAGTTGCAATTTGGTTAAAGTCTTATCGGCCTTGTCCCATTGTCCAGCCACTTCCACAATGGCGCTTGCGTCAGTAGCAGAGCCTTTGAGTACAAAATCAGGATGCGCCTTTTCCAGCCAGGCTCTGAAGACAACGGGCTCCACGCGCGCGCTTTGAGCCTTTCCAGAGACGGGCGGCAAATCGATAAAATTAGCAATGGCGTGAGCAGGGTTGAGGTTGACTCTGGTCTGGCCAGGATTTTGGACGGCGTCCACGGAAGTAACATTTCCCTGCAAGGAATGTTTTAGTTCGTGCTTTTGAATTGACGGAGCCAGGGGCGGCTCATCGGCCACTGCCGCCGGAGCGAGACATTGGGCGGCAGCAAAGATCATAAGTGTGAGCAATCGAATTTCTGGCAAAATATTTCTCAAAAGCGCTCTTAGTATAAATTAAGGACGGCAGTATTAGCTCACTGTTCCGAGGCGCGCCCGCTTGTCTTGAAATGTGCCACTAAATCGTCAAATTGGAAGTGCTAAAATGGCGCCGTTACTGCTAATACGTCATTAAGTGAGTCAAGAATCAACTATGTTTGCAAAAGCTGCTTTAGCTCCTATCGTTTGCATTGGTTTGCTGGGACTGGGATTTCAAGCACCGGCCTCAGGGCAGGCTGCCAAACCAGCAGAAACCAATGGGGCAGAAAAACGTGAACTGACCGGCTATTTTCTTACCTTCAACGGCCGGGCCATGCCACTTAAGCAGGCCAGCATCAATGGTGCCGGTTTACTGACCGCTCCCATCATCTCACTGACACTACCTGTCAATATTTCAGGTTTTGTTCGTCCAGGTCTCAATGAGCTTACGGTGGAATATATCAGTGATGCCAAAGCCACAATGAATTTGCTGGTAGAAAAGCGCACTGCTGGTCCTAAAAAAGAAGAACTGGCCAAACTTGTGCTGGCAGCGGATCAATCGTCACGAGCAATGACTACGCAGAAAATTTCATTCAGCTTGCCGTCAGATGAGGCCACAAGCAAAATTGATAATTTGAGTGATGATGACAAGAAAGCTATTCAACAAGAGCTGCAAAGTTATTGGAATGCCCTCAGTGAACATAAAGGCGACAAACTTAAAGCGATCTACAAAGATTCGCTCGATGACGAGCGTAAGCTTTGTCCTGAGAGTGCAAACTTCTTTGACAAGATTCTCACGCGCGAAACTTCTGTACTGCGCAATCAGGCAATTAAATTAGAGCCGCTGGACACGTCGGGTTTGAACTTCAAAATTGAAGGGGACAGAGTTAAGCTTTATCGCGAAGATAAGAAACCGCTACTTGTGAGCAACGAAGTTGACGTGCAAACCGATCCGGTAATGGTGGAAGTGCAAAGCAAAGGAAAGGCGCAGAGCCCAGTCGACAAAGCCAAAACAAAAGAGCGAATCGTGCGCTACTTCCTCTATTTCAAACAAAACAGCCAGGACGGCGCCAAAGAATGGTCTTTGTCGCTACCACCCAATGCCTGATGCCTACTAAATTGTGACTCTATGCGTGCACTAAAATTCTTGCTTGCCTTAGTGGTGCTCATCGGGGCGGCTCTCGGCTACGCTGCTTACTTTTTAAATGAAAAGCTTCATGAAAGCCGCAATCACAGCGGTCAAAACGATTTGATCGCAGTTACCCGCGGCATGTCTCTAGACGAGATTTTAAGCAAGCTTGAAAAAAAGCAGATCATCGAAAAAGCTCTTTATCTGAAATTGCATATTCGCACCAGCGGCGCCAATCCTCTGATTAAGGCCGGTGACTATCGTTTCAAAACGCCGATTACTCCACTAGAAGTCCTGAGCACACTGGAAGCCGGCGGTATAGAGCTTAACAAGCTAACAGTGATTGAAGGCTGGACAAGGTTTGAAATTGCCGATGCCATGGCCAAGATCAAAAGCTTGAAAATTGATCGTAAAGGCGCCCTTGCCTTAATGAACAAAGTCAGTTTGATTGCCGACATTGATCCTGTCGTCAACAATTTGGAAGGTTACCTTTTTCCTGACACATATTTTGTGCAGTCAGACACCAGACCGCAAGAGCTTATAGCGGCTATGGTTCAGCGTTTTCGAACGGTCTGGGAGAAAGAGAGAAATCCTTATGCTCTCACAGCTCACAAAGCAATAACCATGGCCTCAATTATTGAAACTGAAGCAAAGCTGGAAGGCGAAAGACCGGTGGTGGCATCGGTCATTAACAATCGCATCGCCCGCAAAATGCCCCTGGCAATGGACTCTACTATTGTTTACGCTTCTAAAATGATCGGCAAGTGGAAAGGCAACGGTATCGTTTATCAAAGCGATCTAGATTTGAAATCTCCGTACAACACGCGAAAATATTATGGATTACCACCAGGGCCGGTGGGTTCGCCCGGGCAAAGCTCCATTCATGCAGCTCTCAATCCGGTTGAAAGCGTCTATATCTACTACGTCCGCGATCCCGCTTTCAACAACGGCAAACACAACTTTTACAGCCGACCGCAAGACTTTGAAGTGGGCGTGCAAAAGTTAAGAGCCTGGGAAGCCGAGCAGAAGAAACACTAGTTAGTAGAAATAAGGCGTCTTAACGGTCCAGGCATTACCCTTGTAATTCTGATGCAGCAACTGGAAGGCCAGCTTTGACATGGCGCTGGTGCCGCTGTTGGTGGCACCGAGCTTCGTCGCGCGCACAACCATGTGCAGGGCCTCAGGCACTCGTGGATCGTTTTTGTGGGTCTTAGCGTAATCTGTCACCACTTTGCCCAGATAGTTAGCCGCTGGAGACTGACTATTGATCAAGGCAAGCTCAACCTTTGCTTTGGCCAGCTCTGTTGCCTTGATAAAATTCTGACCGGGATATTTCACAGCGGTATCAACCTTGATAGCATCCCACAAGTTGTCTTGATAGTCATCCAGGTGATTGAAAGGGGTGGTCCGCGCTACACCGGCGGTAACGTACGGTCTTGCGCCCGGATTTTTCAAAAACATAAAAGCAGCACTGAAATCTTTGCTGTCAGCTGCGGCCTGGTCGTAATTGGTGAGAGAATTTTCTAGAGTGGGCATAGATTTGCGCAGCAATGTGCCGGCTCTTGAGGCACTGGCCGAATCGTGTAGAAGCACTGAGCGACAGAAAGCCGCCTGGGCAAAATCAGCCCGTAGACTTTTGGGAATTCGCTGTGATTCGGCAGCCACTAGAAATTGAGAAAGCGGCAATTTCTGATTTAGAACCATGGCCGCCTCGGGTCTCAGTACAGGGGCAATGGTTTTGTAAGCGACGATTTTCTTCTTATCGTCATCTGCCCACTGCTCTGATAAAACCGCGCCTTCACCTTCACCCACAATCAAAGCCGGTGAGCAGTAAGAAAGCGTCAACATTTCATCCAGTGACTTGGCCAGGTTAAGCTTGAGCAAATTCAATTTGTTTGTTGCCGAAGGCGCTCTGGTCGCCTTGAGCGTATTATCGATCACAGAGGTAGCTTCGGCACCTGCATTGCGAGCAGAGAGAATGCGAGCCTGCTGGTATGCGGTGGTGACAAAAGTAGGGCTAGACTTTGGCACCGCTGCCAGTGCGCCCAGTATCTCCGGCGCAATTGCTTCGTTGCCTTTTAGCTTGGAGGCGGCGCAAACCAGCCAGCAAAGATTTTTCTCTTTTTGATAGCGCTCAATAGCGTGGTCGGTGGCCTGTTTGTCGTCGCTGGAAAAAGTCCAGATCCAGTCGCTCATATCGTCAGCACGCATCGCCGCAGCAAGTGCGCTGTCGTCAACTTTGTGGGTAGTGGCGGATTCTTCAGAATCTTCATGAAAAGCGTTATCGAGCAAATAAAGATAGCCTTCCAGATCGTCATAACAAGTGGCGTCAGTGCCGGAAACCAGGCGTTTGCTTATATCGGTCAGGGCTACGGCGGGGTCAAGGCGCACTCCGACAAACTTAAGCAGCGACACCACTGCGTCTTTCAGTGAGTCGAGAGCCGGGTCAGCCTGCAATTCCAGCAATTTGGATTTAGCTGCCTGCAGAGCCGCTTGATCAACACTTTTGGTAGAGCTCACCGTGGCTTTGCGTATCAAACAGCGGGCCACCAGATAAGCAGAGATTTTTTTAAAAGGCGAAGTGGTATCAAGAGCAATCAAACTAAATTGCTTAGCAGCTTGATCAAAATTCTTAGCGTAAAAATTAGCCGCGGCAATCTGATAAGCACGCTCTTGTTTTACTTCTTCGCTGGCTGAAGCCGGCGCCGGTTCAGGAAAAGCCGGCGCCGGCGCGGTCACTTTTTTAGAATAATCGTAAGAGGGCCCGCTGCAATGGCAGAAGACTTTGTCTTGAGCTGTTAGCCATTCTTTGACCTCATTGCTTGCGGCACCATATTTAGTTATCTTCGCCTGCAAAGTTTTGCTTGCCTGGGTAAAAGCGTCGGCCGTACAATTGAGATAAGGGTTATAGTCGTCTTCGCCGCCTGCCTGCCGATATTTGGCAATGCTGTCTATTTTGGCCATTCCAGGCTTTCCGGCAACAGCCTGGTTGCGAGCTTTGAGCCAGAGTTCACTGGCCGAGTCATCGTCGTTTGTACTGGTTCCCAGGCGAAAGCGCCAGAGATTTAAAACCTGTTCGCGCTCGCTCGAGCTCAGAGGTTTATCATTTAAATAGCGATAAGCGACAAAGAGATAGGAGCGAGCAAATGTGGGCTCGACCAATGCCAGTTTGCCGTCGGCAAAAAATTGCAGCGGCAAATCGGGGTGCAGTGAATACGAATAAATAGCGTCGTCATAAAATGGTCCGCAAGCTATGACAGGAGCAACCGGTAGTAGACTGAGCGAACAAGCAATGGCCACTACGAGGCATTTTTTGAAGACCGCTTTCAAGCTAAAAACTGCCAATTTTCTTCTCCTCAGTCAATTTGATGTCGATTAATTTGCCGGCCTTTATCAGGTTCTCGCTGCTCCAGCCGGGAGAGCAGAACAAATATATGTGATTGAATTGTTTTAGTCGCGGAGCAATGGCGGAGATGGCCGCCGGCTCAGATAAAGATAGGCCAATAGATAATTTGTTATTGAAGCTGACAGGTAGCTTTTCGGCTAGCATGCGCAAAGCTTTGCCGCGACCAATACCCATGGTGAAAAACATAGGCACCACATTGTCGATTTTGACGCCATTGGATGATTGGTCTACCGCTTCTTTTAACCACAAATCGCCCTGACTCCATGATGCTAAAGCTGTAGTCGACAGGGCGATATCTGGCGGCAGATCCTGACGCAAATCACGCAAAAGCTGCAAATAAAATTGCCTTTCGTTCTGTCTGGCATCAAAATCAATTTGTACGGCACTGATTTTATTCGGCAGGGTCAACTGAGCAATTTTACCGGCCAGCTCAGCGCATACTAAAGCGCTTTTCTCTTTTGTCGGCAGGGCTTTGACTTCTACTCGAGCAACGGCTTCGCGATAGCAACCACCAGGCAGTTGTAATCGCGACAGTCGCGGTTGGCAAACTACCTCATTGCCTCGCACAATAAAGCGCCCCACAAGATATGCCACGCCGACATTTTTTGCGTCAACACTGCGTAAGTCTTCGATTTTCTGCCACGACCAGAGCATCACTTGCGGCATGGCTGGCGCTGAACTGGAACTGAAACTGGAACTGGAACTGGAACTGGCACCCGCAGCCGATAGTGCGGTTGCGGCTAAAGCTAGAAATAGAAGAAGGTAGCGCACTATTTACCGGCGAAAAATTGAGTCAGAGTGTTGCCTTGTTTTGCCTTAAAGTTTGTCCCGATGGTGGCAAATTCAATTGTCTTGGCTGCACTGCGGCGACCGGAAGGCATGGGGTGACTATCGACAAACTGCTTCAAGGTGGCCAGCTGGCCGGGCTTATTGAACGAGCTGCAGGCCTCGACAATATCAGGCATTTTTCGCTCGCCAACTTTGTCATAAAGCTCCTGCCAGTGATCTGCTAAAAACTTGAAGCCCTGCTCCTGACTGGCCTGATTCGATATCAGACGACCCATAAAGTGCGGCGCGTCTTGAGCCCTGACCTCTTTATCGAGACTTAACTTGAGCGCTTTTTCAATACAGGCTCGATCACGAAATGCTGCCAGGGCAAATAAATTGCGATTACGCTCTTCAGGAGTACTGGACTTTTTCCAGGCTTCTTCTATTCGAGCGAAATCAGCACCATTACCGTTATATGCCACTACCTGCACTATGGGTGAGAGCATATCGCCGTCTAACGATTTGACATTGCTGAGATAGGTTTCAAATTGTCCGCGACAAAAGGCAATAACCTCTTTGTCACCACCAATAGTGCCCAGGGTTCTAATCAATCGGGTGCGCACTTCGGCAGTTAAATCGTCATCAGAATGTTTTTTTGTGCAAGTGAGCCGCTCTAGCTGCGGCTTGAGAGCCTTACACACATAGGCTTGAAATGCTATGCGGTTGGGCTCGTCTACCAGAGCGTCCAGTTGACTCAGTTGGCCAATTAGAACACCAAGAACATATGGGTCTTGATCTTGCGAGAAAACTTGTGTTAGCGACAGGTAATCGTTTAAAGGCAACTTGCCCGCCACGGCCAGAGCCATCACATCACTCAAGATTGAGACCCGCTCGCTGACATTGAGCTGCTTCAACCGGGCCAGGTCGTGCAAGGGTTCAAGCTGCGCAGCACTGTATCCGGTGCGGAAATAACCGTTGCCGGTGCCGTTAATTAAAAGCGGCCCGAATTTCGCATTCAGTTTAGATTGCCAGCCAGTGAGCAGCTCGGCCTGTGTATCTTTGTCATCTTTGAGCATCAAAGGCACTTGCCAGGCCTGAGTGGCCCTGGTTTTTTCGTCTGAATTCAAAAAGAAGCGCGTCTGGCTCAGCGTAAGGCTGCCGGGTTTAGCATCGAAAGTAACCAGTGGGCAACCGGGTGAATGCACCCAACTATCCATCAATTTGGCGACATTGACTTTGCCGCCGGTAACGCTCGATAGCGAATTCCATAAATCTTCAGTAGAAGCATTATTGAAAGCGTGCGCCTTCATATAAGCCTGAATGCCAGTTTGAAATTTGTCCTCGCCCAGATAAGTTTCAAGCATGCGCAGCAAAGCAGCACCTTTGCTGTATGTGATCTCATCGAACATCTCTAGAGCATCATTGGGTGAATTGACGGGCGATTGCACAGAACGTGTGGCTGAAATAGCATCAGAGTCTAAAGTGCCTGCTCTTTCTACGGCAAAGTCATCCCAGATGCGCCAATCAGGGCGCAGATAATCTTCAGCTTTGTCGGCCATCCAGGTAGCAAAAGCTTCATTGAGCCATAAATCGTCCCACCACTTCATCGTCACCAGGTCGCCAAACCACAGGTGCGCCATTTCATGAGCGACGATATTGACCACGCGCATACGCGAGCTCAATGCTGAATTTTTCTCGTCAACCAGTAAAGCGCTCTCGCGGAAGGTGATAGCACCGAGGTTTTCCATAGCACCGGCGGAGAAATCAGGGATGGCAATCAGGTCAAGTTTGTCCAGTGGATAAGGCTGGCCGAAATAATTTTCATAGTAAGGCAGAAGTTTTGCTGCAGCGGCGAGGGCATAAGGGGCCAGCAATTCTTTGCCGGCGGTGTACCAGAGGCGAATCTTTTTGCCGTTGACCACGACCGCTTCGGTAGACTGGAAAGGGCCTACAATCAAAGCAAACAGATAAGTCGACATGCGCGGCGTAGCTTTGAAAGTAACTACTTTTTTATTCTTACGCTGGTCAACTTTTTCAAATTCAACCCCGGCATTCGAGATTGCAGAAAGTGCCGGATCAATTGCCACAGTCACTTTGAAAACCGCTTTGTAGGCGGGCTCATCAAAACAAGGGAACATGCGTCTGGCGTCGGTAGGTTCCATTTGCGTGGTGGCGATACGCAATTCTTTGCCGTCTTTGTCTTTAAAAGTCGAAAGGTAAAAACCTTCCATCTTCTTGGATAGACGACCGTTAAATTTCAGAGACAGCTCGTACTGCCCTGGTCTCAGTGCTTTCGGTAACTTTAAGGTCACTTTCTCGCCCGGTGCGTCCTTTAAGATCTCGGCCTTGATCCAATCACCATGGGTTGGTTTAGTCTGCGCCACCGTCGCTTCAAAAACACTTAAGTCAATGGCATTGAGCACAATTTCGTCACTGGCACGGTTAAGAGCGAAAAATAATGTCTCGGTGCCTTCAAATTCTGAGGTTTCCAGATCTGGTTCAAAATAAAGGTCATAGCGCTCAGGCTGGCAAGTTGCCGGTAGGCGGCGGTAGACAGTACCAGGGGCAGCTGCAGGTACTGATGGGCTGTCGGCAGCCATGGCCGGCGTTAAAGAGACGGAGACCAAGAGCGAGACGCTGAGCAACTGCAAAGCAGCCAGAGCCACAGAAAGGCGTGATTTCAGGCCCCTGCCCAAAGAAAATTTCAAAGCCATTTGCGGCTCCCCAGAAGACTAAGACTACATTTTACTTACTTGATAAGTGTAAGATCAATTTATCGGTATACTAAACTGCCGTTTTGAGGTGTTAATCGTGTTCTTCAAGCAGTTTTATCTGGGTTGCCTGGCTCATGCCTCATATCTAATCGGCTCGAAGGGCAAAGCTTGCGTCGTGGACCCGCAGCGCGACGTAGCCCAATATATCGAAGAAGCAGAAAAGCACGGTCTTAAAATTGAGTATATTTTCGAGACGCATGTACATGCAGATTTTGTCAGTGGTCACAAAGAACTGGCAGAATTGACCGGCGCCATTATTCTCTGTAGCGATAAAGCGGAAGCAGGTTTTGACCACCGTCCTGTTGTGGACGGCAGCGTCATCGAACTCGGTGATTTGACGGTCAATGTGCTGGCCACACCTGGTCACACTCCTGACAGTATCTGTCTTCTTTTACAAGAAAAAGATAGCGATGCGCCGATGAAACTATTGACTGGCGATACACTTTTTATTGGAGACGTCGGCAGACCTGACCTTGTGGGCAAGTCAGGCTATGGACCGGCCGACATGGCCGCCCTGCTTTACGACAGCTTGCACCAGAAAATTTTGAGTCTGCCTGATCAAACTGAAGTGTATCCGGCACACGGCGCAGGCTCTATGTGCGGCAAAAATATCTCTAGCGACAAATCTTCTACCATTGGCGCCCAGAAAAAATTTAACTATGCGCTTCAGCCAATGAGCAAAGAAGAATTTGTCACCATGCTCACTGCCGAATTGGCGGAAGTACCCGCTTATTTCTCGCGCGCAGTGGCAGCAAACCGGGCTGGAGCAGCCTCGCTCAGTGGTTTGTCGCAAGTGAGCAAATTGAGCCCGGCGCAAGTGAAATCGCAACAAGAAAATGAACCGAATTTGATTATTCTCGATACTCGCTCAGCAAAAGAGTTCGGCATAGGGCATATTCCCGGTGCTTATAATGTCGGCCTGGAGGGACAATTTGCTTCGTGGTGCGGCACCGTTCTTGGTGCCGATCATGCCATTATTCTGGTCTTGAGCGAAGACAGCCAGGTTGACGAGGCGGTTTTAAGGCTGGCGCGCGCAGGCCTGGAGAATGTCTGCGGTTACCTGGCAGGCGGCATGGAGGCCTGGCATGCCGCAGGTTTAGAAACTGAGTCTATTGAACAAATTACCGTACAGGAATTATCTGACCTGCTCGACAATGATCCGCATTTGAAAGTTTTAGATGTTCGCCGGGCGGCAGAGTATGAGTCGGGTCACGTGCCCCGGGCCAAGAATATCTCACTCAGTGAATTGGAATCTCGATTAGAGGCTGTCGAGACCGGCGTGAAGACTGCTGTTATCTGTGCCGCCGGTTATCGCTCAAGTATGGCCACAAGCTTGCTGCAAAGGCATGGCAGAGAGCAATTGCTTAATGTTATCGGCGGTACGCAAGCCTGGCAAAAAGCAAACTTGCCGGTAAAGAGCGAAACTACAAATAAAAGCTGCAGTACTTAATTTGCAGGGAGAGATCCTGACGCTTACCTTGGCCGGTCCTATTCCTTGATACAAATAAGTTATCCATGGCTGCCAGAACCGTGTTCACAGTACATAACCACCACAGAAGCGTAAGCTTTTCTTGACGAATCGATAAATAGCACCAACTCCGTCGCCAGGCTTCAGGCCTTATGCTGTGCAGGAAGACGATTAAGTTCCACCGGGCCTGCCCAGCCCGCGGATTCCACCCTGTCGGCCGCAGCAAAGCTGCGTGCCTCCAGGGCGGCTTTTACTCG